>NZ_CP047491.1:1020000-1372500 GCF_009931115.1 Microbulbifer hydrolyticus
CGACAAGGGGGGTGAAAAACCTCCCCGCCGGAAGACCAAGGGTTCCTGTCCAACGCTAATCGGGACAGGGTTAGTCGACCCCTAAGGCGAGGGCGAAAGCCGTAGTCGATGGGAAACAGGTTAATATTCCTGTACTTGCAATTGCTGCGATGGAGTGACGGAGAAGGCTAGGCCAGCACGGCGATTGGTTGTCCGTGTTTAAGGTAGTAGGCTGGGGACTTAGGCAAATCCGGGTCCCTAAGGCCGAGAGCTGATGACGAAGCTTACTTCGGTAAGTGAAGTGGTTGATGCCATGCTTCCAGGAAAAACTTCTAAGCTTCAGGCAATTGTGAATCGTACTCTAAACCGACACAGGTGGTCAGGTAGAGAATACCAAGGCGCTTGAGAGAACTCTGGTGAAGGAACTAGGCAAAATGGTACCGTAACTTCGGGAGAAGGTACGCCGGTTTTGGTGATGGGACTTGCTCCCTAAGCTGAGGCCGGTCGAAGTGACCAGGTGGCTGCGACTGTTTATTAAAAACATAGCACTCTGCAAACACGTAAGTGGACGTATAGGGTGTGACGCCTGCCCGGTGCCGGAAGGTTAATTGATGGGGTTAGCTTCGGCGAAGCTCTTGATCGAAGCCCCGGTAAACGGCGGCCGTAACTATAACGGTCCTAAGGTAGCGAAATTCCTTGTCGGGTAAGTTCCGACCTGCACGAATGGCGTAACGATGGCCACGCTGTCTCCACCAGAGACTCAGTGAAATTGAAATCGCTGTTAAGATGCAGTGTACCCGCGGCTAGACGGAAAGACCCCGTGAACCTTTACTACAGCTTTGCACTGAACTTTGAGCCTACTTGTGTAGGATAGGTGGGAGGCTTTGAAGCTGTGACGCCAGTTGCAGTGGAGCCATCCTTGAAATACCACCCTGGTATGTTTGAGGTTCTAACTCTGGTCCGTAATCCGGATCGAGGACAGTGTATGGTGGGTAGTTTGACTGGGGCGGTCTCCTCCCAAAGAGTAACGGAGGAGTACGAAGGTGCACTCAGCATGGTCGGAAATCATGCAATGAGCATAATGGTATAAGTGCGCTTGACTGCGAGTCAGACATGACGAGCAGGTACGAAAGTAGGTCATAGTGATCCGGTGGTTCTGTATGGAAGGGCCATCGCTCAACGGATAAAAGGTACTCCGGGGATAACAGGCTGATACCGCCCAAGAGTTCACATCGACGGCGGTGTTTGGCACCTCGATGTCGGCTCATCACATCCTGGGGCTGAAGCCGGTCCCAAGGGTATGGCTGTTCGCCATTTAAAGTGGTACGCGAGCTGGGTTTAGAACGTCGTGAGACAGTTCGGTCCCTATCTGCCGTGGGCGTTGGAAATTTGAGAAGAGTTGCTCCTAGTACGAGAGGACCGGAGTGAACGAACCTCTGGTGTTCGGGTTGTCACGCCAGTGGCATTGCCCGGTAGCTATGTTCGGACGGGATAACCGCTGAAAGCATCTAAGCGGGAAGCCTCCTTCAAGATTAGATTTCCCTGACTCCTTGAGAGTCCTAAAGGGCCGTGGAAGACTACCACGTTGATAGGCTGGGTGTGGAAGCGTTGTGAGGCGTTGAGCTAACCAGTACTAATTGCCCGTGCGGCTTGACCATACAACAGAGATGGTTACTAACGATTACTGATTGATCGAATGAGAGGTCAGTGGATTGTGAGCCGAGAGACGCAGAGATCGATTGATCGACTTGCGGTGTATTACTACAGAATGTTTCGCCGACTTATTTGGGGTTATCGCCGGTCCGTAGTGACCGAGGCAAACAAGCGATAACAGGCAGCGCAGGGCACTAAGCCCATAAGACCAGACCAACCCAAGCCAGTTTGCCTGACGACAATAGAGTTGTGGAACCACCTGATCCCTTGCCGAACTCAGAAGTGAAACGCAACATCGCCGATGGTAGTGTGGGGTTTCCCCATGTGAGAGTAGGTCATCGTCAGGCTTCTATCCCAAAAGCCCTGATCGCTAACGCGGTCAGGGCTTTTTTCGTTTTAGCCAGAAATCCTAAAACTGGCGATGGATTGAGCGGTTCATTGCCGTTATTTTGAAAAACTCGGGATGACGGTTTTTTAAACGCTTCCCGAACCCCAGTAACCACGCCGCTCACACCCAATATCCCACACTTACCCACAGCTCTGTCCAAGGTTTCTGTGCGTAACCTGCCTGTGAATAACTGTAAAAACTTTATCAAAATCAATCCACAAGTAACGCCGTGAGCCATCAATAGGGTCTGATGGCTACCAGGTTGAAAAGTTACCCACCGTTGTGGATGAGAAAAGCTGGATATATCCGTTACGCGGGTGTAGATTGTGCACAATCTAATTGTAGGCAACTAAACTCAATAAAGAGGCTTCTAATGACGGACCTTTACTCTATCCCTGTTCAAGCCAACGACGGCCAAGCAACGACTCTGGAAGACTACAAAGGGAAAGTTCTGCTGATTGTAAATACGGCGAGCAAGTGTGGTTTCACACCCCAGTATCAGGGGCTGGAAGAGCTGTACCGGAAATACAAAGACCAGGGGCTGGTGATCTTGGGATTTCCGTGCAATCAGTTTGGCAAGCAGGAGCCCGGTAGTGACAGTGAGATTCAGGAGTTCTGCACGCTGAATTACGGCGTGAGCTTTCCTGTATACGCAAAGCTCGATGTGAATGGCGCCAATGCCCATCCGCTATTTACGCAGTTGAAAAAGGCGGCGCCCGGAATCCTGGGGACGGAAGGGATCAAATGGAACTTCACCAAATTCCTGGTGAATCGTGATGGAGATGTGGTTAACCGCTATGCGCCAAAAGACAAGCCGCAGGATCTCGAGGCCGATATCGAGAAGCAGCTTTGAGCGACCGGAGAACAGACCTGTTTGAATCTGGTGGCGCGTCGCTGAACCTCGATCGGCAACTCTGTTTTGCGCTCTACGCAACGTCACGGGCGATGACGCGCGCCTATCAGCCCATGCTGCGAGAGCTCGGGGTTACCTATCCGCAATACCTCGTACTGTTAGTGCTGTGGCAATGGGACAATGAAAAGGTAAATCCCGAAGACTGTACCGTAAGTGCACTGGGCGACCAGCTGATGCTGGATTCCGGCACCCTGACTCCGCTATTAAAGCGTATGGAGGTACAGGGGAATGTGACACGTCGGCGCGGAAGCCGGGATGAACGGGTTACCCTGGTACAGGTCACCGAAAAGGCGCGGCAACTGCAGTTGTCCGCCAAGGCCTGGATGGATGGCGCACTGCACTCACTCGCAGTACCCCAGGAGCGGCTGTCTGCACTGCACAGGGAATTGTGGCAGCTGCTCGACGCGCTTCAATCTGGCACTTCCAAGTAGGATGCTTATCTTTTATTTATGCCTTGGTTGGGTTCGTCTTTGCGTAAATATGCTGATGCGGCTTTCATATTAGGATGAATCTTGATGTTTGGTGGCTGGGCGACTTATAGTTCACATCACTGGGATGCGGGCTCTGGCGCGGGTTCCAGCGGGCAGGTCGCGATCATCGCGGCCAACTGCCAAGCAACTAGTTTCAAGCAAGCATCTTAAATAACCAGGACATTGATAACAGCAGCCATGAACCCTGTAGCCCCTTTCGGCCCGATATCCTCGGTCGTGCGGCCCTCGGCCTCCAGATCCTCTGCAATTTGCCCCAAATCTGGCCCGGCGTTTCTCTGCGCCCCTTCCTCCGCTGCTCTCCTGCTACTAACAAGCCTGCTACGACTGCCGCGCCGCGGCATATAATTTTATCCCCCTACCTCTCTACAGAATTCCGTACTTAATTAGAGCAGTGCATAGACAGCAACGCCACGGCTGTTTAGCCTCGGGCCAGACTAGGAGAAGAGCCCTGATGAACACTAAAAAAGATAAATTAGTCATTTTTGATACCACGTTGCGCGACGGCGAGCAGAGCCCCGGCGCTTCCATGACGAAAGATGAGAAAATCCGCATTGCGAGCATGCTGGAGCGCATGCGTGTGGATGTGATCGAGGCCGGCTTCGCGATTGCCAGCCAGGGCGACTTTGAGGCAGTTCAGGCCGTGGCTGAAACGGTCAAAGACTCGACAGTATGCAGTCTCGCCCGGGCGGTAAAGCCGGATATTCTTCGCGCTGCAGAGTCCCTGAAGAAGGCGAATTCTTCGCGGATTCATACCTTCATCGCCACCTCCCCGATCCACATGAAGTACAAATTGCAGATGGATCCGGAGGATGTGCTGCGACAGGCCGTCGAAGCGGTCAAACTCGCTCGCCAGCACACCGACGACGTAGAGTTTTCGCTGGAAGATGGCAGTCGCTCTGAGCCGGAGTTCATGTACCGCATAATCGAAGAGGTGATCAAGGCGGGAGCGGGTACCATTAATATCCCGGATACTGTCGGTTACGGTGAACCGGGTGAGTACGGCGCCATGTTCAAGCGGGTCATTGAAAATGTCCCGAATTCAGACAAGGCCATTTTCTCGACCCATTGCCACAACGACCTTGGGCTCGCCGTTGCCAACTCCCTGTCGGCTGTGATGAATGGCGTCCGCCAGGTCGAGTGCACCATCAATGGTCTGGGTGAGCGCGCCGGTAACGCCGCCCTTGAGGAGATCGTGATGGCCGTGCGCACCCGCCAGGATCTCTACCCGGTAGAGACCGGCCTCGATACCACGCAAATCGTGCCGACATCCCGCCTGGTGTCATCAATTACCGGATTCCCTGTACAACCCAACAAAGCGATTGTCGGTGCCAATGCCTTTGCGCACGAATCCGGTATCCACCAGGATGGCGTGCTCAAACATCGCGAGACCTACGAAATCATGCGCGCTGAAGATGTGGGCTGGGGGCAGAACCGGCTCGTGCTCGGCAAGCATTCCGGACGTGCGGCCGTCAAAGCGCGCTATGGAGAACTGGGTATCACCTTTGCTGACCCAGCGGAGTTCAATGTGTTGTTCCAGCGCTTCAAGGACCTTGCGGACAAGAAGCACGAGATTTTCGACGAAGACCTGCAGTCGCTTATTTCCGGTGCCGCCGATCCGGTGGAGCACTATCAGTTGGCCGATCTCGAAGTGCGCAGCAAAAGCGGCAGCAATCCCCAGGCGCACCTTGAACTGCTGATCGACGGTGAAAGAACCGCGTGCAGCGCGGAAGGCAGCGGTCCGGTGGATGCAACCTTCAAGGCGATCGAGTCTGTTGTCGGCAGTAACGCTGACCTGCAGTTGTACTCGGTCAATGCGGTAACCCAGGGAACTGATTCCCAGGGCAGTGTGACGGTTCGCCTCGAGCGGGATGGCAAGCTGGTCAATGGCGTGGGTGCGGATACCGATATTCTGGTCGCGTCCGCCAAAGCGTACCTGGATGCGTTAAACTTGCTGGCCAGCAAGAGCGCCAAGCCTCAGGGCGTTTGACCGGCAACCTAATCGGGAATCAATGTGAACGAGTTACAGCGGACGGAATACCTCACGGCACTGGGTCTGACCAGCTATATGCCGCGCTTCCGTCTGCCGTTGGCCCCGGAGCCGTTGCAGGCTCCGCTGCCTCCGCCGGCTGATGAACGTCCGGAGGCAACGCCAGCGGCTGTCGCGGTAATGGCGGCCGTTGCTGGTGTGGCCGCGGACGCCGCGACCACACCGGGTGAACCCCATGCACAGCCCGATACTCGCCCGGAGCAGGTTCGTCCTGAGCCTTCTGCAGATATGGGGCGGGTGCTAGGCAGTATTACCGCGGAAACCCGTGTAGCTCCAGCCGCGTCCCAGGTGACACCGGTCGCACCGCCACAACGGCAGGTGGCGCCATTCGTGTTGAGTTGCTGGCGTTTGGGTGAGGAAGTTCTGGCCGTAGACAGCCGTGAACCCGGTAGCGCGCTGCCGGTGGAGTCGCTGTTTGGCAATATTGTCCGCGCGCTCGGCTGGCACCAGCTGGCGTCGGAACGAAACAAGTTACGCTGGCCCCTGGCAGAAAGCCCGTTCGCTGCGGCGGCCGGGGCCGATGATGCAAGGGATACCTGCAGTAGCTGGGTGGAGGCAGCCTGTGCCCGCAAGCCGGTAAAGACAATCTGGCTGATGGGGCAGCAGGCACAGGAATTCTGTGCGCCGGCGCCCATGACCGAGGCAGTGGCTGACTGGCAGGGCGTGCGCCTGGTATCCATGCCGAGCCTTACCGAGCTACTTCAGGAGCCTGCGCGCAAGCGCGAGGTGTGGAACCTGTTGCGCAAACTTTACCCCGAGCAAACCCGACGCTGAATCACAAGCCCGGACACAGCACCGGCAACGGAAGTCGCCCTCCAGTGAATCCCCGATCTCCCAACTTTCCCCCTGTACCTGACACCTCTGCAGCCGGCCTCCCCGTGCGTCTCGAAAAAGCAGGGCTGTCGGATTGCGAGGCTCTGGCGGTATTGGCCCGCAGTGCCCACAGCCATCCCTGGAGTGCGGCGCAATACAGGGGCAGTCTTGAGTCAGGACACACCTGTTGGATATTCCGTGCAGGTGATTCAGGCGACCAGGTTTCAGCCGGGATTGCCGCCTGCTGCGTGGTCAGTCGGTTGTTCGACGAGATGGAAATCCTGGATGTCGCCGTGGCTCCAGAGTGGCGTCGTCGGGGAGTGGCAGGACGATTATTGCAGGAAATATTTTCCCGCCTGCCGGAAGATGTCGCACGCGTGTTACTCGAAGTACGCGCTTCCAACCGTCCCGCCCGTGCGCTGTACCACAAGCTCGGGTTTTCTGAAGACGGTCGCCGAAAAAATTACTATCCCAAGCCAGACGGTAGCCGGGAAGACGCGCTGCTGATGAGTCTGGTATTGTAAGTGCCATCTATCGGGGAGCAGCCGCCGCTACAGCGCCGCAGCGATAAATAGCAACCCCTCGCCAAATTCCGGAATGACCATGCCTCCCAATCGTACCCAACCGTCCCTGCTCGAAGGCCCGGTCGCGGCGCACCTGCGTCGCCTGGCTTTGCCCATGGTGTGGGGCATTCTCGCCACCATGTCATTCAATGTGGTGGATACCTATTTTGTAGCGCAGCTGGGCGATGCGCCGCTGGCGGCGATGAGCTTTACTTTTCCGGTGGTAATGGTCATCAACGCCCTGGCGATTGGCCTGGGGGCTGGGACCTCATCCGCGGTGGCACGGGCCTATGGTGCCGGTGACATGGTGCGGGTGCGACAATTGGTGAGTGACGCAACGTTTCTCGCGTTGATCATCGCCCTGGCGGTGAGTGCCGTGGGGCTGCTTACGATCGAGCCGCTGTTCCATCTTCTGGGTGCTGAAGCGCGGTTATTGCCGCTGATTGCAGACTATATGGTTCCCTGGTATCTGGGTGCCGTGTTCGCAGTGGTTCCCATGGTTTCCCTGTCGGCCTTGCGGGCTATCGGTAACAGTTCGCTTACCGGCCGGATCCTGATGGCCGTTGCGTTGTTCAACCTGATTCTCGATCCCCTGCTGATTTTTGGCCTGTTCGGCTTCCCGCGCCTTGAGCTGCAGGGGGCGGCACTGGCAACGGTGATCGCGCGCGGATTGAGTTTTGCCATAGCCCTGTATGTCCTGGTAAGGCGAGAGCAGATCCTGACCTTGCCGAGCTGGCAGTGGCCGGCGCTGCGAGATTCCTGGCGCACCCTGCTGGCGGTTGGGCTTCCGGCAATCGCCACCAATGTAATCATCCCCATGTCTGGCGGTGTTGTGGTCGCACTGGTTGCCACCCATGGCGTAGACGCGGTGGCTGGACTTGGCGTTGCGCTGCGTATAGAGCCTGTAGCCCTGATCGTGTTTTACGCCTTGTCTTCTGTGGTGGGCCCGTTTATGGGGCAGAACGCCGGTGCCGGACTAAATGAGCGCCTGTCGCAGACGGTGGCGGTAATGGCGAAATTCTGCATTGTATTTGGGGTGATACTGGCCGCGGTACTCTGGGTTGTAGGCGGTCCCGTGGCGTCCCTGTTCAGTGACTCTCCGCAAGTGATCGCCGTTGCGGTTGCTTACTTGAGCCTGGTGCCGTTCAGTTACGCCGGCTACGGGTTTGTGATGTCGGCCAACGCGGCGTTCAACGGGCTCGGTCACCCGCTGCCCGGTACATTTATTTCGTTCCTGCGTGTATTGGGTGTCTATCTGCCGCTAGCCTGGCTGGGAAATCGGCTGTGGGGCATACAGGGCCTGTTTGTCGCCACATTGATCTCCAACCTTGTTCTGGGTGTGCTTGCCTGGTGGTGGCTGAGAAAATATCTGGAGTCTCACAGCTCCGAATTAACCAGCGCGGTAGCGAAGTGAATCTGGGCGGCGCCCGCTGGAGCTGAGCACTCTGTGCTCGAGTAAGGCGCCGCAGTTTTAATTTATTGAGAGGGTCACCTGGCTATTGGCCGGGTGGCAGCTTCCAGCCAGGATCGGGTGTGGTCGTTGACCAGCGGGGACAGGGTTTCGCGAACCTGTGCATGGTAGCCATTCAGCCACTCCAGCTCGCTGTCGGTTAGCAGGCTGGGCTCGATCAGTTGCCGCTCGATCGGTGCGAGGGTCAGCGCTTCAAATTCCAGAAAGCCCGGGTATTGGTCACTCGATTTCACGAAAATCAGATTTTCGATGCGAATGCCGTATTCGTCGGTGCGATAAAATCCCGGCTCATTGGAAACGATCATACCCGCTTCCAGCGGCACATTGGTGTTGGCTTTGCCGATCCGCTGTGGCCCTTCGTGCACGCTCAGAAAGCTGCCGACACCGTGCCCGGTTCCGTGGGCATAGTCCAGCCCCACGCTCCACAGTGACTGGCGTGCGAACGCGTCTATCTGCTCGCCGCAGGTGCCCTCAGGAAAGCGCAGGGAGGCAATGGCGATATGCCCCTTGAGTACTCGGGTGAAGTGCTCTTTTGCTTCACCCGGAAAACTGCCGAGCGCGATAGTGCGGGTGACATCCGTGGTACCGTCGGGGTACTGGCCGCCGGAGTCGATCAGGTAGATTCCTTCCTCGCGCATGGGGAGACTGGATTCGGGGGTTACCCGGTAGTGGACGATGGCGCCATTGCCGCCATAGCCGGAGATGGAATCGAAGCTGTCATCGGTAAACCCTTCCCGCAGTTCCCGCTTGCTGCGCAGTAAATTGACCGCTTCCAGTTCACCGAAATTTTCCTGCTTCACCGCTTCAGGCAGCTCCGCCAGAAACTCACACAGGGCTGCGCCATCGCGCACATGAGCGGCGCGGCTACCTTCCAGTTCCACGGTGTTCTTGCGTGCCTTGGCGACGGTAATGGGGTCGCGTTCCAGCAGAATCTGTATCTCGCGGTTCCGCAACTCTTGCAGGGTCCAGCAGTTGGTCAGTAGCGGGTCTGCCCACACGCGCTGCACATGCTGGCGCTCGGCAGCGGCAAACAGTGCGGCTTTGTCACTGACTATCTCCACATCGTTACCCAGGTGCTGGCGCAGGGCATCGCCGATGGCGCTCTTCGCCAGATACAGGGTCGCGCTGCCATCGGCGTAAAGGAATCCCATCGAGAGAGCGACAGGCAAGTGGGGGATGTCACTGCCACGTATATTGAATAGCCAGGCGCAGACTTCGGGGTTGGCCAGCCAGAGTGCCTGCTGGTTCTTTTCCCCCAGTATTTTGCCGATACGCTGTCGTTTGCTGGCGGATCCCTCACCGGTAAAGGTCTGAGGGTGGGGGTGCGCTGCACCGCTGGGGGGCGCGGGGCGATCGCTCCACACGCTATCAACGGGGTTGATGTCCACAGCCTGTAGCTTGATACCGCATTCATCGAGGCGTTTTTTGAGGGGGGCGAGCCCGGGCTGGGTATGCAGGCGCGGGTCGTAGCCGAGGGTGTCCCCTTCGCGCATTGCGTCGCAAAGCCAGTTGGCGACGTCGGCTGGCGCCAGGCTTTGTTGCTCAATCGGCTGGTTGCCGATCTGCTGCTTTGCCTGGATGGTGTAGCGGCCATCCACAAACAGTGCGCTGCGGCTGTTGGTCACTGCGGCCAGGCCGGCGGAACCGGTAAATCCGGTAAGCCAGGCGAGACGCTCGTCGGCGGCGGGCACATATTCGTTCTGGTACTCGTCGCACCGGGGCACCAGGAATCCCTGTAACTGCTGTTCAGACAACCCCTGTTGCAGCGCTTCCAATCGTTCCTGACTCATTGTTCACCTCGAAATCTTATGGGGTGTGGCGATACCGGGCCTGCCGTGTCTTTGCGCCCGGGCCGGCAGTTATGTTCCAGATTTGCGGCAGTCTAGGCCTCACCTATCGTCTTTGCCAGCGATTCTGGCGCGGCAGACGTGTATAATGCGCGCCTGTTTTTTATCCAGTCTCAAGTTGCATTATGGGTCAGTCTTCGAACCTGGCGGGCATCAACGGCCGCCGTACCTTCGCCATCATCTCCCACCCGGACGCCGGTAAGACCACGGTGACCGAAAAGCTGCTGCTGTTCGGAAATGCCATCCAGCTGGCGGGCTCGGTCAAGGGCAAGAAAGGCCCGCACGCGCGTTCGGACTGGATGACCATGGAGCAGGAGCGGGGTATCTCGGTCACCTCCTCCGTGATGCAGTTCCCCTACAAGCAGCGGGTGGTGAACCTGCTCGATACACCGGGGCACGAGGACTTCTCCGAAGATACCTACCGGGTACTGACCGCGGTGGACTCCGCGCTGATGGTCATCGACGGCGCCAAGGGTGTCGAGGACCGTACCATCAAACTGATGAACGTTTGTCGCCTGCGTACCACGCCGATCCTGTCGTTTATCAACAAGCTCGACCGCGATATCCGTGACCCCATTGAGGTGATGGATGAGATCGAGGAGGTGCTGAACATCCAGGCCGCGCCAATCAACTGGCCGCTGGGATCCGGCAAGCACTTCAAGGGCGTGTACAACCTCTATACCGACACCATCCATGTGTTCAAACAAGGGCAGGGGCACACTATCCCGGAGGACACCCGGATCGAGGGGCTGGACTCCGACGAGGCTACGGCGCTGCTGGGCGAGGATGCGGATGATATCCGTGAAGAAATCGAGCTGGTGCGTGGCGCCACCCACGAATTCGACCTGGAAGCTTACCGTGCCGGCAAGCTGACCCCGGTGTTCTTCGGTACCGCGCTCGGCAACTTCGGCGTGCGCGAGATGCTGGACGGGTTTGTCGAGTGGGCGCCGGGCCCGCAGTCGCGCGCGACCAACGAGCGCGAAGTACAGCCCAGCGAAGACAAGTTTTCCGGCTTTGTTTTCAAGATCCAGGCGAATATGGATCCTAAACATCGTGACCGCATCGCCTTTATGCGGGTCTGTTCGGGTACCTACCGCCGCGGTATGAAAATGAAACACGTGCGGCTCGGCAAGGATGTAAAAATTGCCGATGCCGTCACCTTTATGGCCGGCGACCGCACCCATGTGGAAGAGGCCATTGCCGGCGATATTATCGGTCTGCACAACCACGGTACCATCCAGATCGGCGATACCTTTACTGAGGGTGAGAGCCTGAAATTTACCGGTATCCCCAACTTTGCACCGGAACTGTTCCGCCGTATTCGCCTGAAGGACCCGCTTAAACTGAAGCAGTTACAGAAGGGCCTGCAGCAGCTGTCGGAAGAGGGTTCCACGCAGGTATTTTTCCCGCTGGACAACAACGACATCATTGTCGGTGCTGTGGGGGTGCTGCAGTTTGAGGTGGTGGCTTACCGTCTGAAAGACGAGTACAAGGTGGAAGCCATCTACGAAAACGTGAATGTGAACACCGCGCGCTGGGTCGATAGCGAAAGTGCCAAGGAGCTGGAAAACTTCAAGCGCAAGGCCAGTATCAACCTGGCACTGGACGGGTCGGGGCACCTGACCTACCTGGCGCCCACCCGCGTGAACCTGCAGCTGGCAGAGGAGCGTTACCCGGATGTGCGCTTCTACGCCACTCGTGAGCACTGATTCAGAATATGAACCCGCAAAAACCTGAAGAGATTGTTGCAGTGACTGCCGTAAAGAAAACAACGATTCCCACACAGCTGCCAGAGGAGATGCCGCGTACTGGCAACTGGTTTACCAAGGGGGTTGGCCTGCTGATTGTCAAAATGCTGGGCTGGCGGTTTGATGGGGAATTTCCCCACGAGAAAAAGCTGATGGTGGCTCTGGCCCCGCATACCTCCAACTGGGACTTTATCGTGGCCATGCCGTTCATCATGGCATTGAAACTGAAAGCTTCCTGGTTGATGAAAAAAGAGGCCTTTTTCTTCCCGTTTAAAGGTATTTTCATGTCGTTGGGTGGTATTCCCACCGACCGCTCTGCCGCTGGCGGGATGGCCAAGCAAGTGGCCAGCCAGTTCAAGCAAAATGACAAAATGTGGGTAGCCATCACCCCGGAAGGCACGCGCAAAAAGGCCACCAAGTGGAAAAATGGTTTCCTGCGTATTGCCCACGCGGCACAGGTGCCTATCTTGCTGATTGCCTGGGACTTCCCTACAAAGCGCATCTGCATAGATTCGGTCTTCCACACCACCGGTAACCTGGAGGCGGATATGCAGGAAGTTCAGAAGCGTTTCAGCAAGTATCGCGGCCGCAATCCGGAAAACCAGACGGATATCGCCTGACGATCCCAAGGTGCAGACCATAACTGGCGAGCTTTCCCCCAACCTGTATTTGATCCTGTCGGCGGTGGCCTTTGCCGCGGGATTTATCAGCTCGATCGCCGGCGCCGGCGGGATGCTGACCCTCCCGGCCCTGCTGTGGGCCGGTATTCCGCCGCTGGACGCGTTGGGAACCAATAAATTCCAGAGCGTCTTCGGCACCCTGTCGTCGACGCTCAATTTCTTCCAGAAGGGACATCTGAACTTGCGGCCTCTGTGGCCCGGGATATTGGCCTCTGCGGCCGGCTCGGCCCTGGGGGTGTGGGCGGTGACGCGCTTGGGCGGAGACCAGCTGCGTACCCTGTTACCGATATTGCTGATTGCTCTCTCGTTGTATTTCGCCTTCTCGCCACGGATTTCCGACCGCGACGGTACTCCACGTATGGGCAATGGCTGGTTCAACCTGCTGGTTGGTGGTGGTATCGGTTTCTATGGAGGGTTCTTTGGCCCTGGCATGGGCTCCCTGTACGCCCTCGCATTCGCCGCGCTGCTGGGGTACAACATGCGCAGGGCCACGGCACATACAAAGCCCCTGGTGCTGGCCACCAATGCCACTGCCATGGTGATTTTCATGCTGGGTGGGCACCTGCTGTGGGGGCTTGCACTCTGTATGTCTGCGGCGCAGTTTGTGGGGGCAAGGCTGGGTTCGAGCCTGGTGATTGCGCGCGGTGCGGGCCTGGTCAAGCCGGTGATCATTGTTGTGACCGTGGCAATGGCCATTCGCCTGTTGCTGGAAGCGTAAGCACCTCCGGCGGTACAGGGTAATCGAGGAGGGATTTGCGGTGACCATCGTCATAACACTATGCGTGGCATTTTGTGTGTTCGCGGTCATTGTCTGGGGGTTGATGCACATGCGTACCCCGCGCTTCCGGTTGGAGCGGGAGCAGTTCCAGCAGGGGCTGGAAGATGTGATCACCGGGCAGGCGGATGACAATGAGTGGCGGGTGTTGATCGGCTACCCGATGCGACACGATCCGCCGCTGGAAAAGCTGAGGCTGGAGTGTCTGCAGATTGAAGAGGACGAGTACACCGGTAAACTGCCTTATCTGTTTTCCGATGCCGGCCTGACACGGCTGCGCGAGGTGCGCGAGCGCCTGCTGGCGCTACCGCCGCAAAGTGACACTGATTGACCCTGATAACTGATTTAATCCCTATAAAAATTCTCAACGTTGTAATTGGAGAGATCATGCTGAAATCCCTGAAAAAGTTTACCGGCGGGCTGTCGGTAGCGCTGTTGGCGGTCACCGCGCAAGCTGCGCCGCTCAAGCAGGAAGACCTGTCCGTGGCGGAAGTGCTGCGGGATCGCGCATTGGAGTCTTCCGATGCGTACAGCATCGTCGAATCCCTGACGGTGGAGGTGGGACCCCGTCGCGCTGGCACCAAAGGCGATGAGCGCGCCGTGGCCTGGGCACAGGAAAAAATGAAGGCGCTGGGGTTTGATCGTGTCTACACCGAGCAGATCGATGTGAAACGCTGGGCGCGCGGCCACGCACACGCCGAAGTGACGGCACCTTTCCCGCAGCCGCTGGTGGTGACCTCCCTGGGCTATGGTGCCTCCACTCCGGAAGGTGGCCTCACCGCGGAAATCGTTGAATTTGCCGATGTCGAAGCACTGCTGAAAGCGCCGGCGCGCAAGGTGAAAGGCAAGATTGCGTTTATTAACAAGCGCATGGAGCGCGCCCGTACCGGTGAAGGCTATGGTCCTGCTGTACAGGGCCGCAGCCAGGGTATGCGTGCCGCGGCGGAAAAAGGGGCGGCAGCCATGCTGCTGCGCTCCGTGGGCACCGACTCCGATCGCTTTCCCCACACCGGCATGATGTCCATCGACGGTGTCGAAAATCCGGTACCGGCACTCGCCCTGTCCGCACCAGACGCCAACCTGCTGGAGGCCATGTTAAAGCGCGGCAAGCCGGTGGAAGTGAAGCTGAACGTACACAATGAGGCGCTGGCTGACGGCCCCTCGTTCAACGTGATCGGTGAAGTGGTCGGTCGTGAAAAGCCGGAAGAAGTAGTGTTGATTGGCGCGCACCTCGATAGCTGGGATGAGGGCACCGGGGCACTGGACGATGGCGCCGGTGTTGCCATCGTGACGGAAACCGCACGCCTGATCGCGGAACTGCCGCAGCGTCCACGACGTACCCTGCGTGTTGTATTGTTCGGTGCGGAGGAGATCGGCCTGGTCGGTGCGAAGCAGTATGTGGATGCGCACCAGAACGACCTGGACAAGATCATTATGGTTTCCGAGTCGGATTTTGGTGCTGGCAAGGTCTGGCGTTTTGACACCCGTATTCCTGAGAGCAAATTCGCAATCGCCGACCAGATGATGCAGCTGCTGGCCCCACTGGGAATCGAGCGCGGCAATAACAAGTCCTCCGGTGGCCCGGATAGCAGTGTTTTCGTCGCTCAGGGCGTGCCGGCAATGGGGCTGTACCAGGATGGTAGCGACTATTTCGACTATCACCATACCCCCAACGATACGCTGGACAAGGTGGACCCGGAGAACCTCAAACAGAACGTGGCGGCCTGGGTAGTGATGTCTTTCCTTGCCGCGGAGATGGAAGGGGACTTCGGTCGCGTTCCGACGGAGCACTGATCCCGAAGTAGTGATACTCAAATCCTGAAACCCCGCAATCGCGGGGTTTTTTATTGTCGTGACAATTGCCTTACCCGCAACTTCATTGACTTTGTTTTTTCGCGTCGTGCATGCTTCGACTACATTCACCTGAAGTAAATAACAGAATCTGAGGAGCACACCATGGCAACAGTCACAATGAAGGGAAACCCGGTGGAAACCGTCGGTGAACTGCCCGCGGCGGGCAGTCAGGCGCCAGCATTCACTCTGGTGCAGGGCGACCTTTCCGATCTCACACTGGAAAGCCTGGCAGGCAAGCGCATCGTGCTGAATATTTTCCCGTCTGTGGACACCGGCACCTGTGCCATGTCGGTTCGCACCTTCAATGAAAAGGCCGCCGCGCTGGACAATGCCGTCGTGGTCTGTGTCTCTGCGGATCTACCGTTCGCCATGACCCGCTTCTGTGGTGCCGAAGGTATCGAGAACGTGAAACTGGGTTCGGCGTTTCGCTCCGACTTCGGCAGCGATTACGGTGTCACCTTCAAAAGTGGCCCGCTCACCGGTTTGTTGTCCCGCGCGGTTGTCGTAATCGACGAGAGTGGCAAGGTCGCCTATACCGAGCAGGTTGCCGAAATCACTGAAGAGCCGGACTACGAGAGTGCGCTCACTGCGCTTTAAACCTGCAAGCTCGAGATCTGGGGCCGCAATGAACAATCTCAGGAGGTTCATGGCGGCCCTTTTTTTTGTGCGTGTTGCCTGTTGTCGACACCGCTGCGGCAGCAGTCGACTACCAGATCGAGCAGCTGCAAGAAAATGTCTACCGGTTTTCCGCAGGGTTAAGGATGGTTAACGCTGTTCTCCCCTGAGCCCCAGCACCCGTTCCTGAAGCTCATCCAGTTTTACCGCCGATGCCTCAAGCGGCTGATCCGCTACCACACACACCCTGGACCAGAATCGCTTTGGTAGCGTGCTGAACGCGTGCCCGTCTTTGTGGCTGAAGAAACTCCCCCACAGGCCGCGCAACGCCATGGGAATGACCGGTACCGGTGTGCGCTGCAGGATTTTTTCAATCCCCGCCTTGAACGGTTGTAGCTCGCCATCTTTGGTTAGCTGGCCCTCGGGGAAGATGCATAGCAGGTCGCCGTCTTTCAGTCCCTGCTCAATTTCTTCAAATGCCCTGGCGTAGCCCTCCGGGTCCCGCTGTCGTGAGCAGATGGGAATGGCGCGGCTGGTCTTGAAGATGAAGTGCAGTACCGGAATTTCATAAATGGGCTTGTACATGATAAAGCGGATGGGGCGGCGTATCGCACCGGCCAATAGCAGCGCGTCCACATAGCTCACATGGTTGCAGGCGATAATGGCCGCGCCTTCGGCGGGGATTTTTTCAAGTCCCTGATGCTTCACCCGGTACATGGTGTGCGACAGCAGCCAGATCAGCAGGCGCATGGCGAATTCTGGTACCCGGTTGAATACGAAAATAGCCACGGCTGCATTCATCAGCGCGATGATGAGGAAGAACTGCGGAATGGTTGCGTCGAGAACGTTCAGGAAAACGATCCCCAGCACCGCAGCGACCACCATAAACAACGCATTGAACACGTTATTAACGGCAATGATCCGCGCGCGAATTTCGGGATCCGACCGCTCCTGCATCATGGAATAGAGGGGCACGATAAAGAAACCGCCGAAGATACCAATCAGTGTCAGGTTAACGAGAATTCCCAGAGCGCCATCATTCGCCCAGAAGGCTGCAATGGTGGCTTCTGCCGGAGGTTGGTAACTGCCCGTTGTAGTAGCCAATAGAATGCCCACGACGGTCAAACCTGCAGCACCGATGGGCACAAGTCCTAATTCCACCCGTCCACCAGACAGTCGTCCACACAGCAGCGATCCGATGGCTACACCGATGGTGAAGCAGCAGAGCAGCAGGGTAACCAGTGATTCGCTACCACCGAGTACATTGCGCGTGAGGCTTGGGATCTGTGTCAGGTAGGCCGCTCCCAGCAGCCAGAACCAGGAAATTCCGATAATCGCGTAAAACACCGCGGGCTTTTTCGCGGCTTCCTTCAGGATGCGGACGGTCTGGGTGACGGGGTTGTAGTTGATCTTCAGGTCCGGCGCAGGTGGAGCCGCCTTGGGGATAGCGCGACTTACCAGGTAGCCGGTGATGGCCGTGACCAGAATCACGGTGGAGATCCACAGCAACCCGGATTCTCCTTCACCGGTAAAACCGGCCAGTAATCCGCCGACAATGGTGCCGGTGAGAATGGAAACGAAAGTACCCATTTCCACCAGTGCATTGCCGCCCACCAGCTCGGTTTTCTGCAGGTGCTGCGGCAGGATCGCGTACTTCACCGGCCCGAAAAATGCCGATTGCACCCCGAGCAGAAACAGGACACCCAGGCAGAGATAATTATTGCCGCTGTAGAGTGCGCTGATACCGAGTAGTGCGATACCTATTTCAGCGAGTTTGATACGTCGGATCAGTGTGCTTTTATCGAGCTTGTCGGCCACCTGCCCGGCGGTGGCGGAGAACAGGAAAAACGGCAAGATAAACAGCCCGGCGGCAAGGTTGATCAGAAAGTTCGCTTCACTGGTGGCAAGCCGGAACGCGATCATTACGATTAGCGCATTCTTGAACACATTGTCGTTAAACGCGCCCAGGGACTGAGTGCAGAAGAACGGCAGAAAGCGGCGGGTAGCCAGCAGTTGAAACTGGTTCTTGTGGGCCATGATGGTCTCCCCAAAGTCCTTTGCGAACTATGGTAAGCCATTCGAAGGGATAGGGGACAGTAACATCTGCAATAAAAAAGCCCCGCAGAGCGGGGCTTGTTCAGTCAAGGGCGGTGTTACCAGATAACGACACGCTCTTCTTCCGGAAGGTACATACCGTCACCCTCTTTTACATCGAACGCGGAATAGAACGCGTCGATATTGGGCAGAACACCCTGTACACGGTACTCCGCGGGTGAGTGCGGGTCGGTTTTCAGGCGCTCGCTCAAGGCTTCCTCGCGCATTTTGCTGCGCCATACCTGTGCCCAGCCCAGGAATACACGCTGGTCGCCATTGAAGCCGTCGAGCACCGGTGCTTCCTCGCCGTTCAGGGACATCTTGTACGCCTTGTAGGCGATGCCGAGACCGGACAGGTCACCAATGTTCTCACCAAGGGTCAGCTCGCCATTTACGTGCTCGTCTTCCAGCGGCTCGAAACCATTGTACTGGGCAACCAGCTTGTTGGTGAGGCCTTCAAAGTTGGCGCGGTCGGAGTCGGTCCACCAGTTATTCAGGTAGCCCTTGCCATCGAACTTGCTGCCCTTGTCGTCGAAGCCGTGGCCGATTTCGTGGCCGATTACACCGCCGATGCCACCGTAGTTCACGGCATCTTCCGCATTCATATTGAAGAAGGGCGGCTGCAGGATAGCGGCCGGGAACACGATCTCGTTCATTGCCGGGTTGTAGTAGGCGTTCACGGTCTGCGGGCTCATGCCCCACTCACCGCGGTCCAGCGGTTTACCCAGCTTGTCGCGCTCGTGCATGGTTTCAAACAGAGTGGCGGCGAGGGCATTGCCCACCAGATCGTCGGCACTTACCTGCAGGTCGCTGTAGTCGCGCCATTTGTCCGGATAACCGATCTTGGTGGTGAAGTTGGCCAGCTTGGTCAGCGCTTCTTTCTTGGTGTCTTCACTCATCCAGGCCAGGGATTCGATGGATTCTTTATAGGCAGCCTTCAGATTGTCCACCAGCTTAACCATGCGAGCCTTGGCTTCCGGCGGGAAGTATTTTTCCACGTACCGCTGGCCGACGAGTTCACCCACGGAACCATTGACGAACTGTACTGCACGCTTCCAGCGGGGTTCCATTTCTTTGGTGCCGCGAATGGTGGTGCCATAGAAATCAAAGTTGGCCTGGGCAATTTCGCTGTGCATGTAGGGTGCTGCAGCGGAAAGTACTTTGATCTTCAGGTAGCGCTTCCAGGTATCCAGTTCGGTGTCCGCAATGATGTCGTTGGCAGCTTCGAGGTATTCCGGCTGACCGACAATAAACTCTTCGGCCTTTTCCAGGTGTGCTTTCTGCAGGTAGCTGTCCCAGTCAACTGCGGGCATCATCTCTTTCAGCTCGGCGACGGTTCTCTTGTTGTAGTACTTGTCCGGATCCCGGTTTTCCACGCGGGTGCGATGGTGCTCAGCCAGGCTTTTCTCCAGATTGAACAGTTTGTCCGCAAATTCTTCGGCGTTCTCCAGGCCGGCAATCTGTTGCATCTCGACCAGGTAGTCGCGGTAGGCCTGCTGTAGCTTCTGTCCTTTTTCGGAGTCGTCGAAGTAGTAGTCACGATCCGGAAGGCCGAGGCCCGCCTGCCACATGAAAGTGATGTAATTTTCGACCTGCTTGAGGTCCTGATAAATAGTGCCACCGAAAGGTGCGTCGTAGCCCACGGTATCGGCATAGGCGAAAAAGTCGGTCAGATCTTTCTGCGACTGGATCGCATCGACCTTGGCCAGTTCGCCGGAAATCGCGTTGAGACCCTTCTTCTCGATCAGCTCTTCGTTCATAAAGCTGTTGTACAGGTCGCCGATCTGTTTGGCTCCAGTGCTATCGGCATGGTCGCCGGCTTCCATGATCAGGGCCTTTACTTCCTCGGTTGCCTTGTCGCGGAGAATGCTGAAACCACCCCAGCGGGATTTGTCCGCGGGGATTTCAGTGGTTTCCATCCACTTGCCGTTAACGAAGCTGTAGAAGTCGTCCTGCGGGCGCACGCTAGTATCCATGGCGCTCAGGTCGATGCCGGAGCCCAGCTCGGCGACCTGAATGGCGGAGGCTTCAGCAGCGGAAGTGCTGGTCTGGGTGGTGTCTGCCTTGGGGCTTTCGGATTGCGAACAGCCGGTCAGAGCCGTGCCGGAGATGATGCCGGCAATTGCCAGGGGAAGAAGCAGTTTTTTCATAGTTGGCCTTTTGGGCTTGTTATACGTGATCGGTCTATGGACCGGGTGACAATCGGGTCAATCCCATAGTATGCACCGAGATTGGGGTCGGGCAAGCGGGCATGCGGCCAGTTGCAGGGCAGGAGCGACGGATTTCGGGCAATAAAAAACCCCGCGAAGCGGGGTTTTCTGGGCCTTTCCGGATTAATCCGGGAGGCGGAAGGTGATGGGGACTGAGAACTTGTACTCATCGATATTCAGCTGGTCTGGAGTGGCCGGGAAGGGGCCGGCACGTTCCACCGCCTCCAGGGCCTCCCGGTTGAGGCTGGCATAGCGCGATTCCTGCAGGGTGCGAACGTTCTTGACGTTGCCTTTGCTATCGATGGTCACATTCAGGCGAACGCTGCCTTCCTGGCCGCGCTCCTGGGCGCGTTTCGGGTAACGGATATGCTTGAACGTGTGGCGCAGCAACATGGAATGGTAGATCTGGCGCGCCAGAATCATGTTGGCGGTAAGCGGAGCCTCTTCCTCTTCTTCCAGTTCGTCTTCTTCCATCGGCGTCGCTGGGCGCGTTTTGGTCGGCTTCAGTGGTCTGGGCTCGGAGGTCTGCGCTGCGGCAGTCGCCGGTTTGGCTCCTGCGCCTATCGGCGTCGGTTTCGCGATTGCCGGTGCGCCGATGGCGGCCAGGGTGGGTGGCGGAATGTCGGGGGTAAGCTTGGGCTTGCTCGCAGCGGCGACCTGAGCCGGCTCTGGCTTGGGCTCCGGCGCTGCCGCCGAAGCCTCTTGCTCTTGCGTGGCTTCCTGCACGTCAGCCATGGCGGCAACCTGGGCTACACGTTCGGCACCAGGCTGCAGGGCTTCGTAGGTGGCCAGCAGGCCCGAATTGACTTCACCGGATCCCATCAGGTCGTCGCGGAAGTCCGTGGACGGCGGCACCGGGCCAATCCAGGCGCGCAGCAGGGTGTTGAAGAATTCGCGGTCCTCGATCATCCCCAGCATGATGTCATTCAGGGATACCGAGGTAGTGCCTGTATCTGCGGCGAAGTCGATGCGGAGTCGGTCTCCGGCCATCAGCCGGCCCTTGAACAGGTTGGCAAAGGTCACCATGTTCTCGGCCTGGCCAGTGAGTACGCTACCTGGATTGTTGATGGCAATGCCTTCCATCCACTGATTGCGGAAGCGGCGGGCAGAGAGGCGATCGGCTATGACGCGAACCTCCAGGCTGCGAGGCATGCTGTTGTTGAGCAGTGCACTGGCATCGCCGGAGAGCTGCTCGGAGTATACGGCGGCGATGTATTGATCTTTATTGAATTGTTGTTCCAGAGCGAGACCGTTCAGCAGCGGAGCCGCTTTTGCAGCCAGGGCCGTAGCGAACAACAGCAGGGCAATGACGAGTTTGGTCGTTTTCATTTTTGCTTTGGTATCTATTTGAAAGCCGGATGGGCTGAACCCGGCAGATAAAGCGCTGAAAAATCAATCAAAATACCCCAGAAAAATTTCCAGCTGCTTCGATCGCACCTTCCCCCCGAAAGGTACGAGGCCTCGTGATCATTGACCTGAAAACTGGTGGGTATTTTTCATCCAGTTTTGGCTTATATTAACCGAGGCTCTGCTCAACTCTACTGCAACTGCAACGGAGTTCAACCCTGAAATGGGTAAAATGTCTCGTTTTTTCAAATCCGGGAAATGGTGGGGCAGACAGCGGTCACTTTCAGCCTAGAATGCGGCATCGAATGGTGCACTCGCGACAGGCAGGGTTTTGTCGCTGCGCCACCGAAACGCTGGGAACTGGTCCGAATTTCCCCCCGGTAGTACGGTAGCCGGTGATACCAGCATATAAATACAAATACGCACAATACGATTAAGCCAAGAGTTTCATGAACTACAAGCCGCTCAGTGACTACCCGCGGGATGCGGTAGATCGCCTCCTGAATGTCATACATCTGTTTCGCGATATTCGTGCTACCAGTGAATGGCAGTACGATGTGTTGTTAAAACGCTCCCGCCTTTCGACTCTGGCCCCGGGCGAGGCGCTGCTACATGCGGGTGATGTGGATCAGTGGGTCTATTTTCTGTTGCGCGGTGAATTACACGTGCACGTGGATGACGATGCAGCGGCCCGCGAAGAGCGGCCCCTGGCGGTGATTCGCCCCGGAGAAGTCTTTGGGGACCTTTCCATGTTACTGGCGAAGCCGCGTAGCGCGACTATTGTTGCGGCGCCGGTCGGGCAGGAGGTTCAGGTACTGGCCGTGGACTGCACCCTGTTTGGTGACCTCGAGGATTTTTCACTACTGCACCTGCCGACCAAGCTCGTGTTTTATCGCAACATGGTGCATTCACTGCGCTGGAAGCTCGAGGTGTATCGCTCCAAATACCCTGCCCACGAGCTGGCCAATAGCCATCGCCGCCTGAAACTTTATACCGGGCCGAAAAACAGTAAAGAGGAACTGGTTGCTCTGGCCGGGCAGGCGCGCGACCTGGCGCGGATCCTGTTGGACTGGAATGCCGAGTTCGGCAGCGGTCAACTGGCCGCCGAGGAATCTGACATGACGAACTTTCTCGAGTCGATTCTCTCCTAAACCCCGCTTAACTGCCTGAGCACCCCCGCCATCCCCATTGCCGGGGAAACGGGGGCTCAGCCCCGTTTTCCGCTTGCTCGCGGTGGTGGTTCGACCACCTGCTTTCCCCATCTTCCCGCAAGGGCTTTCCCTTCCGTCAAAAGCCTGGTCATTGGCACATGGCCGGGCAGTCAAACTACTTGGCGCTGCCTGTACGCGGCTGGTGTTTCTGTTTCGAGATACAGCAAGGTGAGCCTGTGGCCACTCTAAGGCCTATTGATTTCGCAATTCGGCAGCTTTCACCACTGCACGTTGATCCTATCGCGCATAAAATGCGTACACTTCCACCTCCCAAAGGGCGATCCGGCCCACGAACCGTACGCTTCCCGAATGCACAGGAATTATGCAGGTATGAATTTTCTGGTATCTCTCTGGCGGCAGCGCAATTACCGAATCGCTGCAATTGTCACCCTTGTTGCTGTTGTGTGGCTGCTGAGTGGCCTCCTTTCCGGCGGGAATGAGAGTGCGCGGGGGAGTGCCCCGGTTGCAAGCACGCAGAGGCCGACCGCTGAGGCGATAACGGTCAAGGCGCGCAGGTTGGAGGCTCAGCCATACATCACCCGTGTAGTGGTGAACAGCCGCACCGAGGCCAATCGCAGTGTTCAGGTGCGTGCCGAGCTGGATGGCGTTATTGCCGCGCTTCCGGTAGCCGAAGGCCAGCGCGTGGCTGCAGGAGATGTGATTTGTGAGGTCGCAGCAGAAGACCGGCCAGAAAAACTGGCGCGGGCGCGGGCGACCCTGCGCAAGGCCGAGCTCGATTATGCCGGAGCCAAAAAATTGCAGGGGCGTGGGCTGCAGTCTGAAGCGGCCATGGCGCAGCAGGAAGTGGCGCTGGCGAATGCCCGTGCCGAGCTCAAGCGTGCACAGGTGGATGTCAAAAATCTCCAGATCCGCGCGCCCTTCGATGGTCTGGTCAACAGTCGCGCGGTAGAGCTGGGTGACTTTATCCGTCGCGGTGAAGAATGTGCAACTGTGCTGGACCTCGATCCGATGCTGATTGTGGGTGAAGTATCAGAATCACAGGTAGGTCGACTGAAGCCGGGCGGCCAGGCCAGTGCCCAGTTGCAGCAGGGGCAATTAATAGAGGGGCATTTGCGCTACGTGAGCCAGCAGGCACACCCGGTCACCCGCGCCTACCGGGTGGAGGTTGCTGTGCCGAATGCCGAAGGCGCTTTGCGCAGCGGAATCAGCGCGCGCATGGCACTGCCTACGGGGGAGGTGCTCGCACACAGAATCAATTCCTCGCTTCTGACCCTGGACGACCGCGGACAGCTGGGAGTTCGCACCCTGGATGCGGAACACCGGGTCCGGTTTGTGAATGTAGAGCTTGTCAGTGATGAAAATGCCGGTGTTTGGGTTACCGGATTGGCGCCGAGACCACTGCTGATCACTGTGGGGCAGGAATATGTGAGTGAGGGGGAGCAGGTTATGGTGGAGTTCGAAGCATCCGCAGGGGACCTGCCGGCTCCTGCGGCGGGTTTGGACACCACGGATAAGGCCGCGTTGCTCTCCGGGACCAGCTTGATTGAGCCCACCGCTGACGTGGCGACGCAGCAGGTCGACGCGAAGGCCCAGGAGCCTCAGCAATGAAGCTACTGGACAGTGCCGTAGACCGGTTTCGCAGCAGCATCAGTCTGATGTTGCTGATCGTCATTATGGGGATCGCTGCCCGTGGCGCGATGACGGTGGAATCCAGCCCTGAAGTAAGCCCGCCCATCGTGATCGTTCAGGTGAGGCACGAGGGCATTTCCCCGGAGGACGGGGTTCGCTTGCTGGTTCGTCCCCTTGAGCAGGAGATTCGAGCCCTCGAAGGGGTAGAGGAGGTGATTGCCAACGCGCGCGAGGGGCTGGTGTATCTGGTGATCGAGTTTGACTCGGCAGTGGACATCGATATCGCGGTGGATGACGTTCGTAACGCCGTCGACCGCGCGAAAGCGGAGCTGCCTCGGGATGCGGATGAGCCCATCGTCGAGGAGGCCTCTGCACAGCCATTCCCCGCGATTGTGGTGACGCTCGCGGGTGAGGGAATGGGTGAGCGGGAGATGCTGCGCAGCGCGCAGCTGCTCAAACGCAAAATCGAAAACATCAGTGAAGTACTGAGTGCCGAGATCAACGGCAACCGGGAAGAGGTGGTGGAAGCCATCATTGACCCGGTGCGCCTGGAGCACTACCAGATTACCAGTGGCGAGCTGATCAACGCGGTGCTCGGTAATAACCTGCTGATTCCGGCGGGGGAAATGGATGTCAGTAAGGGGCGCTTCTCTGTCAAGGTCCCGGGGTTGATCGAAACTGCTGCGGACGTGTATCAGATCCCGCTGAAACAGTCCGAGCACGGTGTGGTGACTCTGGGGCAGGTCACTGATATCCGCCGCACGTTTAAAGACGCCACCAGCTATACCAGCGTAAATGGGCGCCCGGGCCTCGCTATCAATGTGGAAAAACGCACGGGGGTCAGCTCAGTTGACCTCGCAGATACCGTGCGTGCGGTGGTCATCGCCGAACGTGAATATCTGCCGCGCGGGGTACAGGTCGACTTTGTATTCGATACGTCGCAAATGGCGCGGGATATGGTCAGTGAGATGGAGGGGAATATCCTCACTGCCATGTTGCTGGTGATGATCATCGTAGTGGCCGCGCTCGGGTTTCGCTCGGGTTTGCTGGTCGGTTTCGGTATCCCGTTTTCATTGCTGTTTGGGTGCATTATCACCTGGTATCTGGGCTACTCGTTCAACTTTATGGTGATGTTCGGCATGCTGCTGGCCCTCGGCATGTTGATTGATGGTTCCATCGTTATTACCGAGTTTGCTGACCGCAAAATGGCGGAGGGCCTGTCGGCGCGGGTGGCATATTCCATTGCGGTGCGCCGTATGTTCTGGCCGGTGATGGCGTCTACCGGCACGACACTCGCCGCGTTTCTGCCGATTATTTTCTGGCCGGGGGTGGTGGGCGAGTTCATGCGCTACCTGCCGGTAACGGTATTTTCGGTGCTGGCGGGCTCCCTGGTGTATGCACTGTTTTTTGCGCCGGTATTGGGTTCGGTATTTGGCAAAAGCAATATGGGCCTGCAGGACCAGCAATATCTCAAGCAGCTGGAGAGCGGAGATCCAACCGGGCTGGCCGGCGTTACCGGTGTCTACGCGCGTATGCTGGACCCGGTAGTGCGTCACCCCTTCCTTTCTTTTGCCGCCACCATTCTGGTGCTGATTGGTATCTTCGTCGCATTCAACAAGTTCAACCCGGGTGTAGAGTTTTTCACGGAGACGGAAGAGCAGTACGGTAACGTGGAGGTGCGGGCACAGGGCAACCTTTCGATTGAAGAAAAGAAAGTCCTCGTTGCACAGGTGGAGCAGGCCCTGATGCAGGTTCCCGAGGTGCGGGTTGTGTATTCGGCCATTGGTTCTGGGGGGATTTCCGGTAACTCGGAGAAATCACCGGACCAGATTGCCAACCTGTTGGTGGAGCTTCTGCCTTCCATGGAGCGCGAGCGCAAGAGTGGAGCGATATTTGCGGATATTCGCAGGCGCACTGCCAATTTCGCCGGAATCAAAATCACGGCCAATGAATTTGAAGGCGGTCCTCCGATAGGCAAGGACATCGTGCTGGAATTGCGCAGCCGTGATTACGCCCCATTGTTGGCGGAAACCAAGCGCCTGCACCAGGCGCTGGAGGGTGAGTTCGATGGCCTGCGGGATGTCGTCAATACCGCGCCGCTACCGGGTATCGAGTGGGAGGTGAAGGTGGATCGGGCCAAGGCTGCACTGTATGGGGCAGACCTGACCGGTGTGGGACGTGCTGTTCAGCTGGTTACCAACGGGGTATTGATGGCGGAATACCGACCCGATGACTCCGATGAGGAAGTGGATATCCGTAT
Organism: Microbulbifer hydrolyticus; assembly: GCF_009931115.1. NCBI lineage: Bacteria > Pseudomonadati > Pseudomonadota > Gammaproteobacteria > Cellvibrionales > Microbulbiferaceae > Microbulbifer > Microbulbifer hydrolyticus. The sequence continues at coordinate 1,046,550 of NZ_CP047491.1, forward strand.
TCGCTACCCCGACTACGTCCGCGGCATAACCGCACTGGATGAGCTGAAGGTGAATACTCCCGGCGGTGCGGTGCCTGTCAGCAGTTTTGTTACCACTGTCCCAGGCCCCAAAGTCGACAAGATTGAGCGTATCGACGGTATCACCCGAATGCAGGTGAAGGCGGACGTAGAAGACGGTGTACTGGCTGATGACAAAGTGCGGGAAATCCGGCAGTGGCTGGCGGATCACCCGATGGATGATCGTGTAGAGCTCTTGTTCCGCGGCGCCGACGAAGATCAGAACGAGTCCCTGGTCTTTCTCCAGGTGGCGTTTTCACTGTCGCTGTTCCTGATGTTTATCCTGTTGGTGACCCAGTTCAACAGCTTCTATCAGTCTGCACTGATTTTATCCTCCGTCATTATGTCTACCGCAGGTGTAATGCTGGGGTTAACCCTGACCCAGAGTACATTCAGTGTGATCATGACCGGAGTGGGTATCGTGGCGCTGGCGGGTATTGTGGTGAACAACAATATTGTTTTGATCGACACCTACAACTATGTACGCAAGGCAGAGCCGGAAATGAGCCACGGCGCCGCTGCGGTAAAGGCAGCGGCGCAGCGGTTGCGGCCAGTGTTCCTCACCACCGCGACCACGATCCTGGGGCTGTTGCCTTTGGCGCTCGGAGCGAGTGTGGATATGTTGGGGCGCACAGTGGTGGTGAATGGGGTGATTGCCTCGTTCTGGGTGAAGCTCGCCAGTGCGATCGTTTACGGGCTCACTTTCTCCACTCTGCTGACGCTGATCGTCACTCCGGTGATGCTGGCACTACCTTCCGCAGTAAGAGACTGGGTGCGGCAGATTGTCCCCGGTCGAGACCGGACTGCAGGTGAGAGCTAGTAGGTAAGCAAAGAAAGAGAGAAGGCGTGAAATGGGGGTGTCATTCTGCCCCCACTAACGAAAAAACCCCGGCATGCCGGGGTTTTTTCGTTCCGTCTGCCAGAAATGACAGCTTAGGATTTTGCTTTCGGCGGACGACCGCGGCGGCCGGGAGCCTTCTTGGCAGCAGAGGACTTGGGCGGACGGCCCGGCTTCTTCTTGGCTGCAGAGGACTTGGCCGGACGACCTGGCTTTTTAGCAGCGGTTTTAGTCGCAGCTTTTTTTGCCGGACGGCCAGGCTTCTTCTTGGCGGCTGCCTTTGCTTTAGCCTTGGCTTTCTTGGCCTTTTCAGCAGCTTTTTTCTTGGCAGCAGCGGCTTTTTTCTTCTCAGCAGCGGCTTTCTTCTTGGCCGCAGCGGCAGCCTTCTTCTTGGCGGCAGCAGCTTTCTTCTTGGCAGCAGCAGCGGCTTTCTTGGCAGCAGCAGCAGCTTTCTTCTTGTCAGCGGCAGCTTTCTTCTTGGCAGCAGCAGCGGCCTTCTTGGCGGCAGCAGCGGCTTTTTTCTTCTCGGCGGCAGCCAGCTTCTTGGTGATGGCTGCCTCTTCCTTGGCTACAGCCTTGGCAACTTTGGTTGCCAGGGCGTTGTCGGAGCTGATGGCTGCCAGCTTGGACTTGGCATCACTTGCGACTGCTTTGGCGGCGGTAGCGACCTTTTTGGCCGCAGCGGCTGCGGTCTGGGCGGCTTTCAGCTGCTTCTGCTGAGCAGCGGATTTCTTTTTAGCGCGAGCGGCTTTCACCTTGGCAGCGGCAGCCTGTGCTTTTTGAGCAGCCTTGTCAGCTTCCTTGGAAGCTTTGTCGGCTTCCTTCTTCGCATCGGCTTCCTGGGTGCTGCGAGCCTTTTCAAGCTGGCTTTTCAAAGAGGCGAGTTCCGCTTCCAATTTCGCTACGGCGCTCACTTTGGTAGCAGCGGCTTTTTTACGTGCGGCCATAAAATATCCCTGTATCTAAATTTAGTATTTAGGTGTTATTTTGGATGAGTGGAATTCATCGCGCTAATTGCAGCTTATTTATATACTTGAATGCAAGTGTTTTAAGGGTGTTTTTACTCTGTAATGAATAAATTTAAGGTTTTTTTTACATTTATCGGCTTTTTCTGGTTGCTGCTCTGTGGATTTGGAGCCATTTACGCGATCGCAACCGGGTATGGGAGTAATTCACCGACGGCCTGGTTAGGGCTTTTAATTAATGCTTGGGCGCTACCGATCTGGATGCTGGTGCGCTATTTGTATCCCGGAAAAATCGCGGGTGATTTGCGTGAGCCGGGCGCTTTTTCCGGCGTGTTGATGGGGCTGGCAATTGTTTTGCTGGCGGACAATGAGCGAGGGTTGCCGGTTTATCTGGCGATAGCCAATTTGTTCGTACTTCTGGCTTATCTTTACCATCTGAGCGCAGTGCGTCACCCGAAAATGCCTGCTCTGGATACGGAATTTCCGCCGTTGGAGATTGAGGGGAGTGAAAATTGGCGAGCTGCCGCGTTTTGCCGTGAGCGGAGACTGGACGGCGTACTTTTGGTGTTTCTGCGGGGGAGCTACTGTGCTGATAGCCGGAGCCAGCTGCACCAGATACGGGCGCTATTGCCGGATCTGACGCGTCGCAATATCGGTTTACTTCTGTTGAGTACGCAACCAGAACTCAAATGGCCCGCGCCATACGCTACAGACCCTTCTGTGTTTGTTGGGGGGAATGTTGGTGTTGGGAATACAGCGGGGCGGATTCCTTCCGGTGCAGAGAAGTATCGGGAAGATAGTCAGCTGCGGCAGCTGGATGTCAGTGGGGAGGCTAGCTCATCGTTTGTGGCCCGGTCCGCTGCGCCGTTTATTTTACGGCCCTGGGTCAGGGACGCGGCGCGCCCCAGTGCTTGGTTAATTGACCGAGAGGGTTACATCCTTTGGCGCGAGCTGGCGGCGAATTACCGGGAACCTGCGAGTGTGGAATTGCTGCGCAGCCAGCTGTTTCGGGTGGAAGACTGATTGGGTTTTCCCTGGAGGCCACTTACTCACATAAAAAAGGCGTAGCGGAGAACCCGTTACGCCTTTTCTGCTTTTAGCCGCCTTCCCCGGAGATTTTCTACAGGGAAACACTCAGGAAGTGGATGGCCGATTAGCGGGGGGGGGTTACAGCGGGCCGTAGGGCAGGTACCGGTTGTCGGAATGCTGTCGAATCCACAACAATTGCTCCCGCTGCAGGGGCATCTTTCGTTGACGCAGGGATTTCGCCAGCGGAATGACCGGAGACTCAGCGCCCCCCTGCCAGTCCTGTAGCTGCATCTCGGCCAGAGTGAAGAAGCGGATCAGCGCCCAGACCTGGGTGCTATTCCAGTTGGGAGCCTCTTCCAGCCACTGGGTTGCGGGCAAGCCCGCAAGCCAGTTGGCAGACTGCAGATCCTGCGCGAAAGATTTGAGATCCGGTGCACTCTCAATGTCATTGCTCTCTCCGCTCGCTTCGCTTACGGCATCGATAATCCGTTGCAGCACTGCGCGATCAATCTCCGTGCGCGACTGGTCGTTGGATGCTTGGTTGTCTGGTTCCCAGGCGCCGACACTCATACTCTCTCCTATATAGGTAGGCATGCGAATAGCAGGCATGCATTTAATGGTGCGGATTATACCTGCCCCGCGCCGGGGCTCTACCCGGCATTTCGGGTGCGCTCCGGGGGGGCTTTTGCCGGGCCCGGGGCGGGGCATCTGTACAAATGGATGCAGGGCGCGGAATTTAGCATAATCACCCGGTACCTCACGGTCTCGGCCATCCTCATACTGGAGACCGTTTACCCGGAGTACATTATTGAGTTGACCAAAATTTCCCTGGGGGCCACGTGGATTACATAGACCAGCCGATCGCTGCGCAGAAGCGCATCGCTTTGGTAGCGCACGACAACCGCAAGTCGGCACTGATTGAGTGGTGTCACAAGCACCAGAGCGTTCTCCAGCAGCATCACCTGCTGGGTACCGGCACCACCGGCAGCAAGATCGAGGCGGCCACCGGGATGCCGGTAGAGCAACTGTTCAGCGGCCCCATGGGCGGTGACCAGCAGCTGGGGGCTAAGATATGCCAGGGCGAGGTGGATATCCTGATCTTTTTCTGGGATCCCTTCGAGCCCATGCCGCACGACCCGGATGTAAAGGCGCTGTTGCGAATCGCCGCGGTGTGGAATATCCCGGTGGCCTGTAACGCGAGCAGTGCCGATATGATCATCCAGTCAGAGCTGATGACGCGGAGTTTTCCCCGGCAGATACCTGACTATCAAGGCTATCTGGCAGCGCGAAAGGACGAATTGGCTGTATGATTTGTGAGCTTTCGGGTTGGGGGAGCTTACTAACCCCTTGATTTGCAAGGGATATGGCCGGAGTGAGCAGGTTGCACTTGCATTGATGGCCATTTCCCGGCAATCTTCCCCACCTGATTAGACCGGGGAACCGGCGAATTCGTATTAAAAAACTGTACGGTGTTTTATGAGTAGACGACGCGGTAAGGCCGTAGAAGAAGAAAAGGCCGATATTGACCTGACGCCCATGCTGGACGTCGTGTTTATCATGCTGATCTTCTTCATCGTTACGGCATCCTTCGTAAAAGAGAAGGCGCTGGACGTGAACGTGCCGGATCCGGATCAGACGGAACAGACTCCACCAGACCCCGACAAGCAGAATATCCTGATCACAGTGAATTCTGCCGATGAGATCTGGATGGGCCAGAACCGCATCGATAGCCGTGCTGTGCGCGCTCGTATCGCGCAGATGTTTGCGGAAAACCCGCAGGCGATCGTGATTGTTCGTGCGCACAACAAGTCCAGTGCGGAGACTTACGTGACAATTGCCGATGCGGCGAAAGAGGTAAACCCGAACATTCAGGTTTCCCTGGTGCCGTTCGAAAAGGAATAATTTCCTTTCGACGCAGCCCATCGAAGAAAAAGCCAGCATTTGCTGGCTTTTTTTATGCCTGTAGAATGGTCTTCGCCGCTCAAAACTCCGAGCGGATCGCCCACAAATCCGGGAATACCGGCTTGAACAGGGTGCTCTGCAAGTAGCCTACCCCGCTGGATCCACCGGTTCCCATTTTCCTGCCGATGGTGCGCTCCACCATTTTTACGTGCCGGTAGCGCCACTGTTGCAGGGATGTGTCGATATCCACCAGAGCCTCACAGATATCGCTTACCAGCGGGTCATTCCGGTATACGTCAATCAGAACCTTCTGTACCGCAGTTGACGGCTCAGCCGTTACGCTGAAGTCCCGTTCCAGTACGGCGGCCGGGATCTCATGCCCCTCATGGGCGAGAAAGCGCAGGAACGCATCCCAGAGGGTGGGGGCCTGCAGGCGCTTTTGCAGGCGCAGGTAGTGATCGGATCCGGGCTCGTAATTCTCAAGCTTGGTCGAGTCCTTGGCGCCATACAGGAACTCGAGTTCGCGAAACTGATAAGACTGGAAGCCACTGGCGGTGGACAGGCGGTCGCGGAAGGACATGAACTCCAGTGGTGTGAGGGTTTCCAGGATATCTACCTGCTGAATCAGGGTGCGATAGATGGCGTCTACCCGTTTCAGGGTATGTAGCGCCCGGTTGCGCTCGCCGGCATTGAACAGCCGAACGAGGAAATCGAGCTCGTGCAGCAACTGCTTGAACCACAGCTCGTAGCTCTGGTGAATGACAATAAACAGCAGTTCGTCGTGTTCCGGGCCCTCCGAGAGCGGCTGCTGGCATTTCAGCAGGTCGTCTACCTTGAGGTAGGAACTGTATGTCACGGTCATGGTGTGGTACTTCCTTTGCCTGTTCCTGCGACCGAAACGACTGTACCGGTATTCACAGGAATATGAATCTGAAATTGCGTAAATTCGCCAAACTGTGGCCGCATTATAAGGTCTTGTGCCGGCGGGTTGGAAAACTCCGTTTAATTCCTTCCATGTACAATACGTTACCCAAACTGGTCGAATTGGACCTCGTGCGGCGAGTGTGAGTGGCTAAACTAGTGACTTGTTCACTGTGACCATAATTTGTCTATTTGGTCATAACGCTCGTTTGCCAGTGCAAAACCCTGTGATAATCACACAAACGCGGAGTCCGCTATGCAGAGCTCATGTGCAGAAATTCAGGCCCAGGTATCCGACCGGGTACTGGAAATCACAATCAATCGCCCGGAGCGCAAAAATGCCCTCACCATGGCCATGTACTCCGCGATGGCGGAGCTACTGAACAGTGCCGCCAGCGATCCGGGTGTGCGGGTAGTCATTCTCGCCGGCACCAGTGGTGCATTTACCAGTGGCAATGACCTGGGGGATTTTCTTGGTGGCTCGGCTTCCGGTGAAGAGTCACCGGTGTTTCAGTTCATGTCGGCGCTGTACAACTTTCCCAAGCCGGTGGTGGCTGCGGTCAGCGGGCCGGCGGTGGGGATTGGCACCACACTCTTGCTCCACTGTGACCTTGCAATCGCCGACGATCATGCGGTGTTCCAGATGCCATTTGTCAATCTGGGGCTCTGTCCGGAATATGGCTCCAGTTTCCTGTTGCCGCGGATCATGGGGCACGCCAAAGCCTCTGAACTTTTACTGCTGGGGAAAAAATTTGATGCCCAGACCGCTGCGGACGTAAATATCTGCAACGAGGTTGTATTCGCCGGTGAGGCACTGGGCCGAGCCAGGGAGTATGCGAAGGAGCTTGTTCAGAAGGCGCCAGAGGCGGTTCGTCTGACCAAGAAGCTGCTCCGGCAGGGTACTCTGGAAAACGGGCTCGCGGCCATCAGGGAGGAGGCGGGCCACTTCCAGAGCCGGCTGCAATCCGATGAATTTCGTGAGGCGGCCACCGCGTTTATGGAAAAGCGCCCGGCGGACTTCTCCAAGTTCGATTGAGCCCGCGCATCAGGGCGAGTTGACTCTCTGGGGCTCTCGCCTGGAAAATTGAATTAATCTCATGCAAGGTCGCCTCGGGGCGGCCTTTTTTATTTTGTGGCGGGCAGCCTGCGAGCAGTGGGCGCGTATTGCACCATGGCCCTTTCGGGCTAACGGTATATTGCTTCCAGGGCAGATTGGCTGATTTGTTAAATACCAGTGAAAAAAGGGACATGATTATCGTGCCGTGAGCCGGTACACTTTCACTCTCAACGTTTCCCGGCCAGCCACAAGCTCCGGGGTATCCTCACCGGACGTCCAAAAGATAAGATCCAATAACAGGTGGGGTTCAATATTCGCGCAGAATGTCTGCGCCAACCTGGTTTTCAGGACCATGATTACTGCGCCTCATATTTTCCGAACATCCTCTTTCCCCACACCTGTTACGTCCATGCTGCGAACTATCGTTATTTCTGTGCTGATGCTGGTTTCTGCGATTGCGCTGGCGGATAGTGGGATTGCCATGGAGCCGGTTGTGGTCAAGGCCGGCGAGGATGGACGGTTGCGTACTGGCCAGGGTGCCATCTGGCACGATACTTCCGGGACTGCGAAGCTTGAAGCCGCGCAGCGGGCACTTGCCGACGGTGCTTTCCACCCCCTCAAGAGCGCGGGCTCTACCGGGCTACAGAAAGGGAGCTACTGGTCCTACTTTGCGCTCCGCAACAGTGCGCCGAAAGCGGTGACGTTGCACCTGGAATATGTGGATCACCAGCTGATACAGCTTCAGGCCTATGCACGCCCCGCTGTCTCCATGGCTGGATTTGCCGAAATTGCGGACCTGTCGATGGGCGCGCCGTTTTCCGCACGCCCCGTGTTTCACAACCGGTTTGTGGTTCCGGTTTCCCTGGGCGCGGGCGAGACCCTGGAATTTCTGGTGCGGTTTGACTCGGAGGAGGTCGGTTTCGTATTCCCCTCCATGCGAATCTGGGCCCCCGAGGAACTGAGCAAATCCCATACCGGGGAAACGGCCATACTGGCTTTCCTGTTCGGTGGCATTGCACTGATCTCCCTGTTCTCCCTGATTGTCGGAGTGACCACTGGTGAATCCAGTTTCTTTGCCTATTTCGTATACGGTATTTCCAAAATCGTTGCGTGGGGCACGATCATGGGTTTTACCCACCAGTACGTACTTCGCAGCGAGTTTCACTGGAGCTATATGTCCGCCACCGGTGCGGTGAGTATTCTTTGCGGAGTGATGTTCGACCGTCTGTTTTTGCAGACGCGAAAGTACACGCCCAGGCTCGACTACATTCTGATTTTAATGATGCTCAATGCCAGTGTGTTGCTGCTGAGTGCGCTGTTTCAGATCAAGGAGGTGGCACTTCTCAGTATCACTTTCGCACTATTACTTTATCCGGCCTCTACTTTTATTGCTCTGGTACGCTGGCGCCAGGGTTCCAGTGAGGCAGCGGTTTTCGCTCTGGGCTGGACGCTGTTGCTTGCGGGGCTCTTTTACCAGGCCCTGCGTGACCTTGGTTACGTGGAGCACAACCTGGTCAACTACTACCTGCCACCGCTAAGTTCGTTTATCGAAATGGTCACCATCATGGCCGCCATGGGGATCAAATTGCGCCGTGTGCGCCTGCAGGGGCTCGAATCGGAGCGCCAGTACCGCCGCCACCTGGAGAGATCCAAGGTCGAGCTGGAAGGGTTGGTGCGTGCGCGTACCGAGGAGCTGGAAAAGGCGAAGCAGCAGGCGGAGCAGGAGGCGCGCACCGACCCGCTTACTGGTATCCGTAATCGTCGCAGCTTTCTCGCAGAGGCCGCGCTGGGGATCAAGCGCGCCCAGCGCAAGGGGGAGCCGGTCAGCCTGTTGATGTTTGACATCGACCACTTCAAAGCCATCAACGACAGTCACGGCCACGGTGTGGGTGACGAGGCGCTGCGCCTGTTCAGCCAGACGATTCAGAAGAAAATTCGCGAAACCGACGTATTTGGTCGCCTCGGTGGCGAAGAGTTTGCGCTACTGATCATCGAGACCAAGCCGGACTCACTGCATACCGCCGAGCGCCTGCGTGACAATATCACTCAGGTTAGCCTGGATTGTCCCGGTGGTAGGGTCCAGTTCACCTCCAGTATTGGTGTCGCGCACAGCGAACCAGGGGACACGTTGGAAAAATTGCTGCGTCAGGCAGACCAGGCTCTGTACCGCGCCAAGGAGCGCGGCCGGAATATGGTGGTTGAATACCGCGTGGAAGATCAGCCTGAGGGTATCGCCGGCAGTTCAGTGGCCGGGCTTGAACCTGCGGAAAGCATCGACGCGGAACCGAAGCCGGAACCCGCCTGAAAAGGTCCTTGAAAGACCCTTGAGCAGCGCAGGTTTACCGTGCTGCTTTCTCCTGGGCTGCCCTGTCTGCTTGTGCACCGGCGATATAGTTGCGCACCTTGTCGGGGTGATCAGTGAATACCCCGTCTACCCTGACCTCGTTTACAAATAGCCCTACCAGATCCTCGAAACTCCCAATGGAGCCGGGTACCTGCTGCGGGTCGGCGCGAAACGTAAACGGGTGTACTTTCAGTCCCAGCTTTTGGGCCGTTGTCGTTGTCGCATTGGGCCTGAACGCACCATTATCGGATGCCTGCTCCACCAGCATGGGAAACCACGGGCCAATACCTGCGGCGTATTCGGCAATCGTTTCCAGCCCCTTGGTGGTGAGCATCCAGTCGTAGTCGTAGTTCACCCATTGGCCTTTGACCTTCAGGCGTTTCTCTCCCCAACGGGTTTCTGCAATCAACTGTACCAGTGGCAGGTCGATTTTCAGCTGCGGCATCAGGGTACGTTTGATGCGCTGTAATTCTTCCGCATCGAAACTCTGTACGAAGACCTTCTGGCTTTTCGATGTATAACCGTAGCGCTTGAGGGTTTCCAGTACCCTCAGGGATATATCCCTGCCTTCGGCGCGGTGAAAATACGGTTTTTTGATCTCCGGATAAATGCCTGTGTCATAACCCAGCGACTGATTCAGTCCCTGGATCAATTCCAGTTCTTCTTCAAAGGTCGCCAGCTCAAACCGTGATTTCCACAGCGGGAAACGCCCTGAATATTTCGCAACGTTGTGTCCGATTGCCGGTAAAAACGGTCCTGAGACCTGTAGTTCTTTAAGTTCGGCGAGGGTGAAGTCGATTGTATAGAAATGCCCATCTTCACGGGCGCGGCGGGGAAACTTCTCTGTTACGTCGGTAATGTTATCCAGATAGATATCGTGCATGACGATCAGGTGATTGTCCTTGCTCAATACAAGATCCTGCTCGATGTAGTCGGCTTTCATTGCGTAAGCCAGCGCCTTTGCTTCCAGCGTGTGTTCCGGTAGATACCCGGAAGCGCCGCGGTGGGCGATTACGATGGGGGGGTGTTTACCGCTTGCGGATCCCTGGAGCGGGTAAAGGGCAAGAGCGGCGGATAGCAGGCAGGAAAACAGCAGCAATACACTTGGCTTCGGGTACATGGCAACGGTCTGATTTGAATGGTTGCCTAAACATACCGCGAGTCAGAAAGCGTGAAAACCGTCGGGGCCGAAATTGCGTTGTGTTTAATGGTTCTGCAACATTGAGGAACTGCGGGGTGGACCGGAACCCGGGCACCGGGTGGGCGTTCTGGAACACGCCCACCCGGCGTGGTTACCGCACAATCTTGATCCACTCACCAGGCTTGGGTTCACCGCGCGGGTAGTAGCCATTGAGCAGGCGAAGCTGCTCCTCCGCGTATTCGCCAATTTCCATATGCCGCGCGAGGGAGGAAAAGGTGGTTTTGTCATTCGCCTGAACGTAGGTGACCCGCTTGATATCCGGTTTCACCATGTCTGTTTTCCGCAGCGGGCGGAAGCTGCGAATACTGGTCAAGAACAGGTTGTCATATTCGCTCTGCGCCTCGGAATCCGACGGCTTTTCACTGACGCGTCCCTCCAGGATGTACTGGCGGCTACCGTAAAACAGCACCGCGACCCGCTCCGGTACATCTTCACCACTGACCGGCAGTTTACCCGTATGCCCCTCCAGGCGGTACTGACTCAGCGCCTCGTCCTGCTCCAGGCTGCGCACGTCGTACACACCACGCAGTGCCATATCCGCGGGCTGATTGCCATCGCGCTTGGCCACCTTGATCGTCAGACTTGCCGACTTGTCCGGGGCGATACCCACAATTGCGGTGCGCTGGTTTTCCACCGTCCAGCCCTCCGGAAACAGCATTGAAAAGCCCAGGCTCTTGTGGTTGAAGCGATTTTTTTCGCTCTCCTGAGCATTTTGTCCGTACACAATGCCTTCGGTTTTCTCCCGGTAATACTCCACCTTGGTGATTTTCTTGTCTTCCGGCAGTGCGCCGGCGGCTTCTACCACCTCGCGCAGTCGCACATCATTGCGGGGGTGGGACGAGAATACACCGTGATAGGACTGCTGCTTTTTGCCCTCGACGCGGGCACGCCGGCGGGCAAAAGTCTCCTGATCTTTCAGTAGTGCAATCACATTGATCATCGACTGTGGATCGTAGCCCGCGTTGTACATGTACTGGGCGCCAAAACGGTCCGCCTCCAGTTCCATGTCCCTGCCGTAACCCTTCACCGCTGCGGTACTCCACAGATTGGCGACATCACCAACCACACCGCTACCGGTCACCAGAACCGAGAGCACCGAGGCCACGCCGGCGCCTGTGGCCGCCGTCTTCTGGCGCACCGCGTGGCGAGCGGTGATGTGACCCACCTCATGTGCGAGTACGGCCGCCATCTCCGCTTCTGACTGCAAATATGTCAGCAGCCCACGGTTGATATACACATAGCCGCCGGGCAGCGCAAAAGCATTGATATCCTGACTGTCGATAATCGTGAAGTGGTAGGTGAGGTCGGGCCTGTCGCTGGTCTTGGCGATTTTCTGGCCGACGTGCTCCACATACGCGGTAAGGATCGGGTCGTTGTAGATCGGGGTGCTGGCGACGAGTTTCTCGTGCATTTCGCGTCCGATCTTGACCTCTTTCTCTTCCGACATCAGCACCAGGTCCGGCCGGTTAGTCGCCGGATTAAAGGCGCAGCCGGTTGCCGTGGCCAGCAGAATGGCTGCCAGTAGTTTGATGAGCGTGTGCATCTGGGTCTCCTGTCGTTATTGTCTGCAGTCAGAATCACCGGCGCGTTAGCGGCTGGCGGATTGCGGCGGCAACAGGAACTCCTGTAGTTGCGCCGCCATACCTTTGCAGGCGTTGTTCTGCACCCGCGCAATCAGCGGGATCGGTACCACGATGGCCGGCATATAGGACGTGCCCTGTGCGTCTGCACTGATCTTTCCGGATAGCTGCTGTTCGCGGAAATCCCAGACCGAGGCTTCGTAGTCGGACTCTTTATCCCAGGTTCCAAAGCCGAAGCAGCCGGCGCCGGCAGTGCCGATAGAGCAGCCGATGGAACCTGCGCTGGATGTAGTTTCGGTGGAACCGTCGATCCAGACGATGTACTTGACCCCGTACTGGGCCATACGATCGCGTACGTCGGGTATATCCATCAGCTTGTCGAGAGACTTGATGTGCATGGGGGCGGTACGCGGCTCAAACCACGGGTAGAGTGCGTCGACAAACTGCCGCTCGGGAATCACATTCACACCGGCCTTGGGGTTGTGCAGGGTTTGGCCCACACAATCGATCAGATCGGGCTCAGTCTCGTAATCACTTGAGTGGCGGCGGCCGAGTATTACCACCGAGTCGCCCAACGCCAGCTCGCCGGCGCTGCGACGATACTCGTCGATTACCACAGTGGTACATCCGCTGGACAGTAGTGCCAGCACAGAAACCGAAAAAAAAGCACTCAGGAATTTCACCGATACATCCTCCATGAGATTTTCGCGAGCGTCACTCGCGAATGGAACTCCCAATATCCTGTGGAAGTTATTCGTCGTCGTTGGTCTGCTTCATGCTCAAGGCACGTTGCTTGTTGGCGATAAAGGCCTGCAACTCAGGAACCCGCTCAAACCCGGTATACAGGGTGGCCCCGGCATCCCTCAGTGCCACATTGATCGCCTGTGCCAGTGCCGCTTCCTGGGATTTCAGAAAAGCCGTTGGGGTTTTGCCGTAGGCGGTGATCACCCAATCTGCGACGGAATCGCCCTGCTGGTTGTAGGCGTGCATGTCGTACTTTATCCAAACCTCGAAAATATTGACCCGGGTCTCCCGCGGCATAGTGAACTGCAGTTCCCGTACCTCCGGAACGATGACCAGATCAAGGCCCTGGGGAAGGTTGGCCGGATACTGGGCCAGATTGACGGTCTCCTTGAACATGGACCCAAGCACGGTCTCGAACAGGTTTTTCTGCGCGCGCCCGGTGTTGATGTTCCATTCGTCGCGATCGTCACGGTTCTCGCTGTACGTGAACTGGCGAAAGTCATCGCTCAGGTAGACTCCCACGGTGAGTGGGTGTGGATCCCCCACGGGCGTGGGAAATTCGCCATCGACAGAGACGGTATGGGCACAGGCCGCTAGCAGGCCTGTCACCACCAGCAGGGCGAGGTACCTGATCGCACTAATTCCTTTTAACAAGCGATTCATTGTTTACTCCTGGGTTTCTCCCAACCCATGTTGTCTCTGTTTGTTTCGTTTAGCGGAAGTCGTTGAGACCCACGAAAGTGCCACCATTCCGGTAGGTAAGCTCGCGCATCAATGCCGCGAAACGCAATCCCGTGGTCTGCAGATGCAGGGGGCGTGAGAACTGAATCGGGAAGCCAATGGCATGGATTCGGACCATCCGTTGCTCTTCGCCCCGCTGTGCATTCACACGATCAACTGCCATCATCACGTTGCGTATGGATTTTCCAGTGAATTCATCGCCCAATACATAAATACTGATTTTCTTGTTGGGGTCGTAAAAAGTGCGTACTGCTTTCTGGATGCCCTCGACCGGACTGGAGTTACTGAACGGATTCCAGGAGCGAAGCCGGGAGAGGACAGCCTTACGGCGCCCGGGGGTGTCAGGAATCCAGCGGTTGCGATAATTGGAGAACATGTAATCCCCCATGTCGTTCATCACCTGAATGCCCTTCACATTGGGGTAGAGATTCAGGGTGTTGACCATTTCTTCGATCATGCGGTCCCAGCCATAGTTGAACATACTGCCGGAGGTGTCGATGATGAACAGGATGTACTCGCTGTCGACGGGGATGCCTCCGATGACATTGTTCTTGCGCTGGTAGTTTTCTCCCAGTAATCGTTTCATTTCATCGGTCATTGTCTGCAGTGCAATGGTCAGCTCACCCTTGAGTTTGCCTTCCTCGGTCTCGCCCTCGGTTTTGCGCGCGTACTGGGCCTGCAGTGTTTCCAGTTCGCCCTTCAGTTTTGCGATGCGCTTGGTTTCGATATCGAGCTGCTCTTTCTTGGCGTTGAGATCCCGGTTCAGCACCGAGGTCTCTCCACGTATTTCTGCCAATTGCTGCTGAAGCTCCTGGACCTGTCCGTCGAGATCCAGTTCTGCCTCCTCCAGCACGATGGGCTCCACGGTTTTGGCGATCATCAACAGCAGCACGATGGCGCCGAAACCACAGCAGATCACGTCCAGAAACGAGATGCTGAACTCTTCCTGTTGCCTTTTTTTACGTCTACTCATGGCCAGTCCTTAGAAGGTGCGAGGAAAGACCCCTGGGTTTCCATGGCCAGCTTCCAGTACTCGCTGGCGGCGAAGGGATCGCCTTCCATGGGGGCCAGGACGATGTTGACCGGGATACTCTTGGGCAGTGCGTCTACGGCCTTGCGGAATAGCTTTAGCCTGTCCTTACCGGAAATCGTATTGCCGCGCGGTGCCTTCATTCCCTGGGTCGGCAAGCCATCAGTGATCAGGATGATGTTGTCCGGCAGGGGAGACATACTGTTCACCGCGTTGAAAATACGTTCCAGGCTGGTGCCGTTCTCGGGCACGATGGTGTCCAGTGCTTTCATCGCGTCGTCCATCTGGCCGCGGTCGTCCACGTTCAGCCAGCGATCTTCCGTGCCGACGATGGCGGCGCGGAATCCGGTATTGAAAGTGTAGATCTGGTACTGGCTGTCCTGAGGAAACTGTGAAACGAGCCAGGATACGGTCTGTTTGGCACGGCGCCATTTTTCGGTATCTCTTTTCACCGAATCCGACATATTGCGCGTGCGGATTACCTTGATCAGTTCATCGCCGAGCATACTGGCGGAGGAGTCCAGCAGAATCAGAATGCGGTCGCCGCCAAGGCGCAGGCCAGTGAGATACTGTCTGTCGCCATCGCCGACAAACTTGCGCACATTGTTGCCAAGCTTTTTGTTTTCCGCTTCCAGCTGCTTCTTTGCTTGTTCCAGTTTTTTGAGCTTTTCCTGCAGACGGGCAACATCCATTTCGTCGGTACTGCTGTCGACTTCGGCAATATTGCCCTTCACTTCCTCGATCTGCTCCATGATTCGCCGGGCCAGGCCCTGGGTTGTGGCCAGTTCATCACTGGTTGTATCCAGGGTATTGCGGGCCAGCACCAGGTGCTCCTGGCCAAACTGGACCTCCTCCTGTAGCAGGTTTACTTCCGCTGCCAGGTCCTGGTTTTCAGCTTCGATGTCGGTGTCGGAACCGTGCTTGATGATCAGGAAGATCAGCGCAACGGCACCGAAGCCACAGGACATGATGTCCAGAAACGACAGGCTGAAGGCGGAAAACCGCCGGTTTTTACGCGCCATAGTGTTCCACACTGATCGCAGTGATTACGCCGTCAAAATTTTCCGCACCGATACGGTCGCCGGCGGTGAGGTTGACCGGCGCTGAGATTTCCTGGCCGTTCAACATGAGCTGTGCGCCAGCGTCCACGCGCATGGCCAGGCGGCCGGCGTGATTGGTGATTGTCGCTGCTGGATGGGATGGCGGCGTGGGGGTGAGATTCAGCTTGCCCTCCTGCCAGCTCACAAATAGTGGCTGCTGTGCCGCGAGCGCACGGTGCCCATATAGCAGATGGGTTGCACCGGCTTCCGCGGCCGCATTGACCTGTACCGCGACCTCGGTAGCGGGGGCGGCACTCAGTGCGTTGATCAGACGCAGGTTGCCGCTCTCGCTGTGTACCTCCTGCCAGTGCTTCTCCGCGGCCTGCGCCACGGCATTGTGCGGCAGCAGGTGAATACGTTCGGCGAGCTGGGCTCCGCCGGGAATTTCCGCCCAACGGTGCGAGACAAACACCACACTGTTGGCTTCGCTGAGGTTTTCGATCATTGCGCGGACTCGCGACAGGATCGGCGTACTGGCGTCCTGAAGTTGCCGCAAGCTGACTTTGGCGGTGCGGTCATCCAGCTCCGCCATTACTTCGCCCTGGCGCATGGCGCGGGCGATCCACTGGGGCAGCATGTCGTAGAGTTGCTGCTCGGCTTCCGCAGAGTGCAGTGGGTCGAACCGGCACTGCATGATGAACGCATCGGTAAAGATACGTGCCCAGGCTTCCTGGAAGTGCTGAAGGCCTGCGTCAGTGACGGTTTCTGCAATATCCAGCTCGGCCTGCTCATGCACCACCACACGACTTACCAGGGTTTGGTGGCGGTGTAATTCGATATGCAGGTGCACGCCGCGCGGCGCACAGCTGCTGATACAGGCAGTGGCGGCATCGATCAGGGAGACCGCGTTGAACGGACTCTCCTTGATGACACCCAGAAGCAGTGCGAGCTGTTCCCGGGTGAAATTGCCGGGTACCGCGAGGGCGATTTCGTCCGGCAGGTCGCACAGTTCGGCGATGTGCTTGAGGTGACAGAAGGCGAGGTCTGCGTGATGGCGGCACCCCTCATTATCGGATTTGACCGATTCCAGGCTGAGCCTGCGCCAGAACTGGTGGTTGACCTGCGTGGGGTGGCTGCGTGCACGCATCAGTGCGCCAGTGCCCGTAATAATTTCATGGCGGTTGATAATCGCAACGCCCGGGCTTTCCAGTACTTCGTTATTGCCGTCAAAAACGCGTAGACCGCAATCGTTGATATCCAGTACACCTTTGCTCATGGAAGCTCCTGTTTTCCCTTGTCCGGGCTGCCATTTCCCTGGCTGCCCGCGGATTGTTCCAATTGGACCTGTTTGGTACTTGCTCAGCCGACCTTCAAGAAACGCAGTAGTTTGTTGTCACAATAATTCTGGGTGTCCAGCACCAGGCGCTCCTGCATCAGCTGTAACTGATGGGTAAAGAACATGATCACGATACTGATCACCAGTGCGATAAACGTGGAGTTGAACGCGACACCCAGGCTGACGGTTACTCCCGCAATATCGCCTTCCACCGCGCGGTGTGCCTGGGCCAGAGCCTCACCGATACCGCGTACGGTACCGATAAACCCGATGGAAGGAATCGCCCAGGTGATGTATCGCACCATGGCAAGTTCTGAATCCAGCCGATCACCTTCCGTTTCACAGACCTCCTTGACGGAGCTGGATACGGCTCCCACATTGCGCGTCGAGCCGAAGCGTTGCAGTGCCGTGAGCAGGGCGCGCGGCAACAGGAAGTTGCGTTCCTCCTCCGGCAGCGCCTGTATCGGTCGCGACAGGTCGCGCGCATCTTCCGGCAGAATGGGGGTTCCCTCACTCACGTTCAGCAGGGCCTGGTCCAGCAGCTTGCGCTCGCGCATACTGCGGCGGGCCTTGAGCCCCATGATCGCCATGGCCCAAAGCATCAATACGAAACAGGCTTCCTGCTCGTAGTCGCGCATGACGATGTAGATCGAACGCTGCTGTATATAGGTTTCCCCGGCTTCCTCCCGCGCCATCTGCTCAGCGATCAGTGCGTCGGCGTTGGGGCGAATAATGGCGACATAGATGGCGTGTACCAGAATGATGGCCCCGAGCAGGGCAAACAGCTGGAATACAAAATCTGAAGACTTGAATTTCATGGGATTTCCCGCTTTTTTGTAGGGCCATTCCTTTGGCTAAAGGCCCGGGTATTACTCTGCTGGTTCCGTTGCATCCGGTGATGCCTGTGTTAGATATCCACCGGGTAGGAGACCGAAAGGTCTTCCGAAATTTCTTCCGACGCCTCGTAATTGTCGGCACTCTGGGCACTTTGTGCCTTGATCTTGGGTGCCTTTGCGCTGGTCGGCTTTACGCTCTTGTCCGCTGTTTTGGTGCTGACCTTTTGCACACTTGTCGACGCCTCGTCAGATTCTGCCGATGAATCTTCCCCTGTCTGTGCGGCGGCCGGCAACGCCATAATGGTCAGCAGGGCGACGGTCAATACCCTGGTGCGGCTGTAATTAAAAATCTGCTTCTGTTTCATACCGCTGCCTCATCCGTTGTTACTTTTCTGCATTCCCGACTGGCTGTCAGTTCACCCAGCGAGCAACACGGAAACCGATATCGTTGCGCGCCTCTGCACCGTAATCGCGGTAGGACAAACGCAGCTCCGTCAGCCCCGCATGTTTCCAGCTGGACCCGCGTACGACGTGGTAGTCACCCTCCTGCGGCCCCACCGGGTTTTCTTCCTGTTTGAGTGAGAGACCGGTGCCGATGGTGTAAAGATCGTGAATCCACTCGGACACATTTCCGCCCAAATCGAACAGGCCGAGATGGTTTGCACCGAAGCTGGCCACTGGTGCGGTAGCGGCATAGCGATCGTTGTAGGTGCGCAGCACCGCGGGCACTATCTGGCCGGCGCTACTGTCGGCGAAGTTTCCGGAATTTTTTCCAACGGGTAGTGCGTCTCCCCAGGGGAATTTGCGCATGGCACCGCGTTCGAAGCGCGCTGCCCAGGCCCACTCGGCCTCGGTGGGCATGCGGTAGCCATTGGCACTTGCGTCGAAGCCCACCACTCGACCACGTTCACTGCGGTAGACCTCTTTGAGCCCGTCGCGTGCGCTCAGCCAGTTACAGAACAGGGCCGCATCGTTCCAGCTGATGTTCACCACCGGCAGGCTGTCGTTGTCCAGGCTAATACCATTGGTGTGGCTGGAGCTGTGCATACGCTGGTAGCGCCGGAATTCCTTGTTGGTGACTTCGGTGGCACCGATATAGAAAGGTCGCGTTAGGGAGATTTTACGCAGGACCTCATTGGCGCGACGGCCCTGTTCGCGACGTGAAGATCCCATGGTGAACTGGGCGTTGGGTCGCATCAGAAGCATTTTGCCACCAGCGCCGTGGGTGATTGTCGCCGGTACATTACTCCAGCGCGCCTGTTCACCCGTGAGCAGAACGGCGCGCACCGACTGTTTCAGTTTGCTGGAGGGAACGATGGTGGTCTGGTAGTCCTCATAGCCGGACTTGCGAACGGTAATGTTGTGGCTACGGGTGGGCAGGGTGAAGGTCTGGCCAGCGATACCCGCCAGTTTGCCATCGATAAAAACCTGCGCTTCTGGCGGGCTGCTGGTGATGGACACCTTGCCAAACACCGCGGTGAGCTGCACATTCATATCCCGTAGGTCACCAGCGCGTACATCCACGGTGCGTTCCACGGTGCTGTAGCCATCGAGGAAAAAGCGCAGTTCGTGGCGGCTGTTGGACGCGAGATCCAGGTCCATGGGCGTCTGTCCGCGGTACTCGCCGTCCACGGTAACGCTGGCCCCCGGAGGAGTGCTGACGACACGCAGGGTGCCGTCAGCAGCGTTGAGGTCGACTGTGGCCAGGGTCTGGTCGACGCCGGCGGTCACCGGGACCGTGATCTGGGCAGTTTTGTGATCCGGCAGGGAAATATTTACCAGCTGGTCACCCTGTACCAACTCGGCAGTAAGTGGTGTGGTGCCGAGAATTTTTCCTTCGACACTGACGGTGGCGCCGGCGGGATTACTGGTAATGTACACATTGGCCCAGGCCGGGCGAAGATTGGCGGTGAGCGTCTGGGTATTGTCCAGGCCCTCGATCTCAATTTCCTTGCTGAATGGCAGGTAGCGTTCAGTGAGGATGGTTATACGCTTGCGGCCGGCGGGAATGGATTCTGCCAGGCCATCGGTGCTGCTGACTTCGGTGCCATTGACCAGTACCCGTACTGGCACTTGCGGATCGGTTACCACCTGCAAATGGCCCGGCAGGCGCTGCAGTTTGACCGCGTGACGGCTGTTGCTGTCACTGCTCACTTCCACTTCACCGCTCTGGGGCAGGTAGCCGGTAGCGCTGACCGTATAGCTGTAGCTTCCCGGTAACACCAGGTGACCATCGCCCAGAGGGAGGGCCAGGCCACTGACAGACACGTCGGCATCGGCGGGCTGTGTTTCAAAAATCAGTGAACGGGCCACCAGCAGATAAATCAGCACCAGGGCGCCCAGAAGCAGGCCGCTGGCAACGGCGATGGCCTTGGGGGACAGCAGTAGCTTGTTGCCTCCAGTGGAAACCGGGGCCGGAGTGAATCCTATCGGTTGAATGACGGACGCATCTTCATTTGCCGGCTCGCTGTCGCGAACGGGTACCGCTTCCTTGGCTGTCATTTATGATTTCCTGTTACTGCGTACTTATTGATTTTTACGTAGCTGGAATCTCTGCCGCCGGGTGGCGCATTTCGCACCGAACTCCTGTCCGACCCGGGCTTGCTACCAGAGACAAAGCCGCGCATTTCAGCTTAGTCCGCTCTGGAGCCCGCAGCCTGAGGACCGGTGTTTTTGGCGTTGGTTTTTCTGTTTTACCGACACCAGCACGACAATTTCGTCCATTGTCTGAGGCGAGCTGCAGACTCGCTTTTGTGGCATGAATTTCGGTTCAAGAACGTGGGCGGGCAGTCAGAAAATCTGGCGGGTCCGCGGACAGCTACGTCAAAATCTGGATGACTTCAATGTCGTGCAGTTTTGATCTGTCCGCGGGCAAAGGGTTTCGCGATTCAGGATTTATTGGCGCTGTTAATTTTTTCCGCGCACTCGATGGTAACGACCGGCGACTCTGCCGATGGATCCACCACAAGCTCCTGGCGCACATCACGGTAGCCGTGACGGGTGCCGATTACGGTGTAACGCCCAGGTTTCAGCGCAATTTCCCGTTCGGAGAAATTCCCCAGCTTTCCCACGTGGTAGATGGTCACGTTGGTGCTTGCGTCGGACTGCAACAACACCGTAATGGGAATCAGGGATTGGGTAATTGCGGATTCCAGCTGCTCGATCTGCCCCTGTAGGCGAGGTGTTTCAGCCTTGAGCGCGCGTGCATCGGCCAGTACCTTCCGCGCGTATTGGTTGCGCTTGCTTTGCCCAAGTGTGAGCGGGTCGTCGAGCAACTCCTGCAATTGATCGTCCAGTTTTGCGCGGGCTTCAGAACGGGCCTTGCCGGTCAGCGCCGAGACCAGGCTGCTGTCCTGGGAGACCAGCTTGCGGTACGTTTCCGCAGCCTGGTGCCACTGTTCTTTTTTCTCGCTCTGCGCGGCGCTCGCAAACAGGCGGTCGATACGTGCCTGGGCGATGCGATTTTCCGCCTGCTTGATTCCGACTCCCGGATCAACGGCATCCGGCTTCAGTTTAGCGGCCTTCATGAAAAGGGACTTGGCCTTGTCGAATTCACCACCGGCAATGGATGCGTAGCCGGCGGACATGGCCTCACTGTAATCCCGCTCGAGGATTGCGGCGTTCACTTCGGGCAGCAGCGCCTTGGCGGGTTCTGTTTCCGGGTCCAGGCTCAAGGCCTTTTCCAGCTCCGCCTTGGCAGTATCCAGAGTATTTTCCGAGAAGGCTTCCTTGCCGGCGGTGAAATGCGGCCATACCTCCGGCAACAGTTCAGCGCGGGCCTTGCCTTTTACGCCACGGGGGTGGTCTTCGGAAATGGTAAGTGCGAGATCGAATGCCTTGCGGGCCGCGTCTGCATTGCCGGCATTCAGTGCCGTGTGACCTTCTGCCAGATGCTGTTCAATGCGTTCAGGAATACTGTCACGCAACTGCTGCATGCCGGTCAGAGCCAGACGGTACTGCTCCAGCGCCTGCATGAACTTGCGCTGGCGATAAATTCCGTCGGCTTCTTCGGCCAGCGTACGAGCGGCAAAGTATTCCTCTGCCGCCCAGATTTCTACTTTTCGCTCCAGCAGTTCTTCCTGTAACTGCAGAATTTCCTGCAAAACCTGTTGCACTTCGCGGCGTTGTGCGGTGATTTCTGCGTCTGTGTAGGGGGACTCCTGAATTTTCTTGGCGGCGGCAGGGGGGCTGCTGGTCTCGCTCGACTTGGTGATCTGAGGCACCACCGGTTTTTCCACCATCTGCGGCAATACCCAGAATACCCCCACGAGTGCTGCCAGCATACCGCTGCCGAGGAGGATCGGGAGCAGTTTACTGTCGCGCTTGAGCTTCTGGTCTGGTTGAGAGCCTGAATGTTTTCCGTCGGGGTTCCCTCCTGAGGGGGCGCCCCCGAAAGAAAAATCGGCGGGCTGGATGACGGTTTGTTCTTTCGACGATGATTCGCGGTGTTGCATGATTTTCCCGCTATGTTTCGCTGTTATTTTCACTAGCCGGACTTCGCAGGCTTGGGGCCGCGAAGGCCGGCGCAATTATTTCCGATGGATAGCTGGCGATTTAAATATCGCTCATGCCACCGGTTTCCACCTGGTAAATTTCCTTAAGTAGTTCGCGCCATTGGCGATACTGGTTTTCCACCGAACCGGACAGGGTCACGGTACGGTCTTCCAGCTCGACGATACGGGGTTCCACCTCGGCTTCCATGGAGTCCCCCAGTTCCTGGAGTGCTTCAATGTGCATCTTGGCTTCCGAGCGGCGGTCAAAGCCGCTTTTTACCAGGTAGCCGCCACCGGCCACCGCTACATTACCCGCCTGACGCGCGGCACCGCCGCCGGCGCCAGCGGCGGCAATGCCACCGACAATCGCTGCAACGCCCATGATGGTGTTGTTGCGTGCCTTGCGCTTCAGCTCGCGCATCTGCTTCACTTCTTCATAGCTCATGGCACGCCACTCCTGGTAGGGCGTTTCCATGGTCTTTACAAAGGTGTCGTAGTAGCCCTGCAAGGTATCGACGAACAGGTAATCCCGTTCGCGTATCTGACGTACGCGCATCAGCATAGGATCGTTGTCAGCCGGCAGGGCCGTAAGCTGGTAGAGCCCGGCTTCATCCTGCACCAGATAGCGATCAAACGCCCCGGGTGAAAAACTGCGCGCAAACTTGATTTCGGAAATGGTGCGCAGCTCGGCGATGTAGTTATTTGACAGCCGCTGCCGATACGTCAGCATGTCGTTCGAGATGCGGTTGTAGATCCCCTGGAAAGCATCGCCTTCGGTGGGGTGTTTACGGTCGTACGCGTAGTGGGACGCCTGCTCGGTATATTGTTTGGTAAACCAGACTTGCCCGCGGGAGTCCGTTACGGTCACATCCACGGTCAGCGTCTCGCCGTCGGATTGCACAATGGTGCCCGTTACGGTGACATCAATATTGGTGCGCTGACTGGGGATTACCCGGACCGCACCCCAGCCCTGGCTTGATTGCAGTGCATCGGCGAGGGTTACCGCAATATAGCGGGATTCGGCACGCCGCAATTCAGGGAATACCAGCTCGTCCTCTTCTGGCTCGTCTTCCTGTTCCAGGCCGGCATTGAACTGCACGATGCCCACATCCAGAAGCCGGTTTTCCGCGATGGATTTGTCTTCCACGGTAAGTGGTGTGTAGGCAGTGGTGCGTACATCGGTGGTGGTGCAGCCTGCCAGTACCAGCAGGCTCAGCAGCAAAGTGCACAGGGTTGTGCGTGTGTGCGAGAAAAACATATCACTACTCTCCCTGATGAATGCTCATCTTCATTTCTGTGATTTTTTATATTTCCGATATTCTTCCCAGAGCCGCTCTTGCAATTCCGGGTCGGATTCGCGAATAGCGGCTTCTCGGATCTGCCTTGCTACTACGTCGTCATCATCACCAGTGGGAACATCCGCTGGCACCACCGACGCGCTATTGGTGTGGTTGTATTCGCCTTTGCGACCTTTGGTAGGTAGTCCCGGGCCTGTTGCCTGGCCGCTGGAGTTGTTCTGCTCGGGCCCACTGCCGCCTTCACCGCCGCCGGGCGGCGGCGGTGCTGGGAGTTCGGCTTCCGCTGACTGGATCAGATCTTCCAGGGACTCTCCGGGTGGTACTTCATCTTCCGCCGCTGCCTGTTCTTCGGCCGAGGCCGGGCGGTTACGTACATAATCCCGCTCGCGCAGAATCATGCCGTCGTAACTGGCCATGGTGGATTCAAATTGGCCCTCCAGTTCCGCTACGCGCTCTGCTGCACTGACCGGTGCCTCATTCGGAGCGGGGCTGCCACCACCACCGGGTTGCCCGCCGGCGGAGGCACTGGCCTGGCCGCCACTCTGGCCTCCACTCTGGCCTCCACTCTGTGCGCTACTCGCTTGAGCACTGCTGGAAGGAGAGCTACTCGAAGGTGAGCTGCTGGAAGCGCTACTTGGCGAACTGCTGGATGCACTGGCAGATGCGCTACTGGCTGAAGAGCTGCTGCTCGCAGACGCGCTGCTACTGGACGAAGAACTGCTGGAAGAGCTGGATGAAGAGCTACTTGCCGTTTTTTCTTCCTCGGAAAAATCGATCTCATCCGGTGGCTCACCCTCGCTATTGGATGATGGGTCCGGTGGCATGCGGGAATCTTCCGGGCGGCGGTCGGAGTCGCTGTACACGGGGGTCGATGGATTGCGGCTGGCAGTAGGATCCTCTGCGCTACTGCTGGATGAGCGTGAGCGCCGATCAGATTCCTCCCCGCTATTCGAAGCGGTGCTGCTCTCCTGGCTTGAGCGGTCCGCCGACTCGATGCTGGGAAATGACGTGTTCGGCTGGGCCTGGCTACTGGAGGTCGATACGCTCGGGCTGCGGCTGCTACTCGGAGAGCTCGGCGATGGCATGCTGCTCGCGGTCGACGGGCTCGATTTGGATTGGCTCGAAGATGAACTCGACGATTGCGACTGTGACTGCGATTGCGATGAGCTCGACGCGCTCGACTGCGATTTTTGCTGTGGCTGCGCAGGAGGCTGCTGCTGCGTCTGCTGGTTTTTACAACCGCTGATTACTGCGGCCAGTACCACAATCGATGCCAGGGATTGCAAGCGCAAACCGATGGGCTTCTGTTCCGGTGTCTCGGCTTTGTGCGTAAAGCGTTGTGCGATCTTCCGTAATACCATGAGCTATCTCCTGATGCGTTCGCGGGCCGCGGCGAAATCGCGGCGGCCCGTTTGCTCCTTGTCTGTTCGACAGTTTTCTTCCGCTGGGGTTTGCCCGGCAAAAACATTCATATGCCAGTATTTAACCCGTTTTCGTTTGCCGGTTAACGGGCGTGCAATCCACCTACAGAGTCAAACCAACCTCGCTACATCAGTCGAACACTATTCGTCTTTTTCCCTTTCGCTTTCTTCAGTCAAAAACAAATCTCTGCACGATGCCGGTCGTGTCAACCGGTTCGCCGTCTTCAAACCGCGGGCGGAACTTGGCCCGCTTAAGGACGTTGCGCACCCGCGACCGGATGCTCACTTTGTCTTCCGGCTTGGCGCTTAAAATCTGTATGTTGCGCGCTTTTCCGAATGCGGTGACGTCGTAGGAGACGGTTACATAGGAATTAGCCAGCGCTTCGCGGTCTTCATCCAGTAGCGGTAGCGCGGGTAACGCGGCAGGGCGACCAAAAATTTCTTCGATCTCCTGGTTTGTAGCGCCGTTGTCCCACAGTGCCTGGTACGCTTCACCGTAAGTTTCCCGGGCGGAGTGCCACTTGTTGAACATCATGTACCAGTCACCCAACTCGACTTTGGCCTTGGCGGAGGCTGCCGGCGGTGATGCCGGGTTTTTCTGGTAAACGTCCATGATTTTCGTAATCGCAGTTTTACCGGAACTGAAGCTGTTCATGCGGTAGTGGTCCAGCTGCGCGCGTCGTTCCGGGTCCGCGCTACCGCCGCCGCCGAAGCTGGTATTGATGACAATGGCTTCCTGGGGCTCGCCGGAGTAGGTGGCGAGGTAATAGTTTGTTGCTTTGAGGCCACGGAGTGCCTCTACCAGCCGCAGGTCATTGGCGCCAAAGTTCTGGGAGATTATGTCCACGGCGAGCGCATACATATTAGTGGCATTGATCAGGTGCTCGAACAGGGTCGCCCCTTTTTCATCGATATACGCCTGCAGATGCCAGTTGCTCAGCTGGTTGATGATCGGGAGCATGCGCGGGTCTTTTTCCCCGTAGTTTTTTGCATGCAGCCAGAACAGGTATTCGTGGTTGTCGTTGGCCTCTTCCCACTGGTTGAGCGCGATCTGGCTTTCGATCATGCGCTCGATCATCGGTACCTGGTTCAGGGAGTAAAGCCCTTCATTGACGCGATTGATCAGCATCGCGCGGCGAAATTCCGAGATGGCCTCTTCGTGCGCGCCGCTGCGTTGCAGCGCACTGCCAAGGCCCAATAGTTGTTCATCAATTCCCGCACCGTAGGCGCCATACTCGGCTTCCATTTCTTCGATACGTAGACGGTAGTCATCGGCTGCTTTCGATGGGCGCAGCTGTCGCTTGGGTTTTTCCAGTGGTTTTGATGCCGCTTCGATATAAGCCGCTGGAGGAGCCTTGGCATTGTTTAGGGCAGAGTCGAGCGCGGAGGCTTCCTCCGCTGCAACAGAGCCACACAGCAGAGCTGAGGCTGTAAACATCAAGCCGATAGCAATTACGTTGCTGGTATCTGTCTGTGTCACGGTTGAACCACTTCCATTCCAAGTTATGCCTGACCCGCCCGCCGTTGCTGGGCAACTGGGCTGGCGAGCGCGAAATCCGTACGGCCGGGTCACCGGCCCGCAGACACGTGTGTGGCTGCGGCGATGCCTGTCGCGCGGAACTTCTCTCCCTGAAGTGTGGTTCGTTCACTTTCCTGCCGGGTTCCCGGTGTGTTGTATCGGTACTGGACTTTGGTGTCGCCGGAGGTTCTCAAGCCGCAAAATTGGCATTGCGATCCCTTGCATTTGGCGTTCACCGTCCATGTATTTTCAGTATAGCCAACGATTTTTCGCCCCTTGCTTCCCCGGGTAGGGTGGGGCGCCACAGTGGAGTAAACCTTTTTTGGTGCTTCAGAAAGGGAGCCGTAACGGCGACCTGTTCAGGGGTTTAATGAGTCTGGCAGCCGAGAAAAAAGTGGCGAGGACATCTCACAAAACCCGGTGCCAATAATTTGGGGGCGAAAATAAATTCTGACGGCTCCGGGCTCCTGGAGGTCGAGTTGCGGACTAGTTTGTCGGGTGAGGCAACGCAGAGGCGGTGGCTGGCAAAACTGCGCGAGCGGAGGCGCGGGGTACACCCGAATTGTGACGGGGGGATGATTTTTGTCCTAAAAAGTTCGCTGTAGGCGATTGCTTATTGCGCTAAATGGTGTTGATACGGTGAGCATGTTTGGAAAGGTCGCCGAATGGGGCCATAATCCGCACATTATATGGAACCTGTGTACTTTCACTGGGAGCGCTTTGTGAGCATAAAAATACAACCTGAAGCCATCACGAGCCTGCGGGGATTTGAGATACCGGAACGTCTGGGCTTTGGCACCGTCATGGCTCCCGTCATGTTCCGCGCCCGCTATCAGGACGGCCGCTGGAGCGACGGGGAGCTGGTTCCCTATGGCCCACTGGCGCTGGACCCGGCCGCCAAGGTGCTGCACTACGCTCAGTCCTGTTTCGAGGGGCTCAAAGCTTACCGCTGTGGCAATGGCGTGGGGTTGTTTCGGCCTGAGCGCAATGCGGCGCGTATGGCACACTCGGCACGCCGCCTGTGTATGCCGCCGGTACCAGAGCCCCTGTTTCTGGATGCTGTACGTACGGTGGCGTCCCACTGTGCGACCCTGATTCCCGGCAACAGCGGTGAATCTCTGTACATTCGCCCTTTCTTGATCGGCACTCAACCAGATCTCGCGGTCACGGCCAGCCGGGCTTACGAGTTTTACGTGATTGCGAGCCCTTCCGAGGCGTACCACGCGGGCAATATGCGTCTATGGGTGGAACGCCAAGACAGCCGGGCCGCAGTGGGCGGTACCGGGGATGCGAAAGTTGGCGGTAACTACGCGGCCTCACTTCTAAGTATCGCCGGCCTGAAGGAGCGTGGTTACGACCAGTCACTCTGGCTCAACCCCGGTAATCGTCACACCATTGATGAGCTGTCAGGGATGAACTTCTTCGCGGTCATGGATGGTGCCCTGCACACGCCGGCCCTGAACGGCTCCATCCTCGAGGGCGTCACCCGCGATTCCCTGCTTACCCTGGCGCGGGATTTGGGGCTCGAGGTCCATGAGCGGGAGATTGATATCGATGACCTGCTGGCTCTGGTCGCATCCGGCACGTGCACCGAAGCCTTTGCATGTGGCACGGCGGCGATTGTCAGCCCCATCAGCGAACTGGGCGATGGCGAACGGCGTTACCGTTTGAGCCAGGCACCGGGACCGGTAGCAGAGCAGCTGCGCCGCGCGTTACTGGATATCCAGGAGGGCAGGGCGGAAGACCGGTTCGACTGGATGCAAATGGTGCCGTTGGCAAGCGACTGACGCGGCCTTTCTCGCAAGCGGAAAAAGTGCGGCGTGAATAGGTTCCGTCAAGCGGATAAAAACGCGGGTTTTCGCTGTTCGAGTGGTTAAGTAGCACTCAGATATTTGCGGTTGTTTCCTGGGGAAACGACCGCATTTTTATTTGCGCCTTTTGCCTCCTTTGCGTTGACTTGCATGACCGAGGTGTTACAACTTTATGGTGCTTTGAAAACTGCCTGCTTACCTGTACAACCCGGTCAAAACAGCAGTATGCGAAGCTGGCACTCGCGCAATGCGTGGGTAATACGCAGCCGCGGAAGCGACATGCGTCAACAATAAAAAAACTGGAACTTTTGGGAAAAGCCTTTGGCGGTATCCCTCACTTTGACAAGTAGTATCCAGATCAATTTGAGACACAGGAGTCGATTTGCGACTGTGACTCCTTTAAAAGGCTCTCCCCTGCAGCCACAAGCTGTGAGGTTCCTCGTGAGTGAGGAGAACGGGAATGCTGAATCATCTCTATGGCCTGATGGTGCAACCGCGCAGGCAGTGGCAGGAAATTGCTGGACTGTCTGAGAAAGGGCTCAACCGTCAGATTCCTTACGTTGTCATTCTGGCGCTGGTGCCGGCGCTGTGCTGGTATTTCGGCACGACGGAAGTCGGCTGGAATATCGGTAGTGGCGGTCAGGTACGCACGTTGACCAGTAACAGTGCCCTGTCACTGGTGGGCGTATTTTATGTGACCATGATCCTTGCGGTGATTGCCGTGGGATATTTTATTCACTGGATGGCAAAAACGTACGGTGCCAAGTCCCACCCCATGAAGGGCATGGTCATTGCGGGTTTTACCGCAACCCCGATTTTTGTCGCTGGCGCCGCCGGCCTCTATCCAATTCTGTGGCTGGATATCCTTCTTGCCACGCTGGCAGTAGCCTACGCGGTGTACCTGCTGTATGTGGGTATTCCCATCGTTCTGAACGTAAATGAAGAGCGCGGGTTTCTGTTTGCCAGTGCCGTGGTCACGGCATGCCTGGTGATGGCCGTGGTGGTGATGGTAGGAACGGTGCTGTTCTGGAGTTACGTCGCTGCGCCAGTCTTCCAGCACTGACGCAAGCGCTAAACCACCGCTACTAAAATGCCCACCCGCTATGCCAGCGGGTGGGCTTTTTTATTGGCTGCAGTGAAAGCTCATGCCGGACCATAAATAACGTCCGCAGGAGATTGGGGCGGCCAGCCCGCAGGGTGGAGACCGTTCGGTCATCAATCCGCTGGTTAAAATGAGACAGATTTCCTTTTTATTCATTGCTGCATTTCTGGGCATTGGATACTATCCGGCCAACGGCAGTCGACAGTCTCCGCGCGCCCTAGTTGGTACATTCGTACCACTTGGGAATCTGCGAAACGATATGGTCACGGTTTCGCGCTGTTGCGCGGTTGAGTAGGGCTGCTGTGCGCCTCGTTTGGAGAGGGGCCGTTAGCGGGGTACCCCCCTGTACACAATAAATACAGATAAAATCGTCACAAAAACCAATAAGGAAAGCGGGAGATTCCATGAAAGCACCAGTCAAATTGGGTGTAGCCTTACTTGCGGCCCTGGCTGCGGCGTGTTCGCAGGACAACAGCCCGAGCAAATCCAGTGCGGAAACCGTAGCGGCATCGGCGGACTTTCAGAAGCAGCTGCTCAAGCAGCTGATCACTGCCCAGTCGGGTGATGTGATTGAGATTCCCGAAGGGCGCTACGAGCTCAATCGCAGCCTTTCGTTAAATGTGGATGGCGTAACCATCCGCGGCGCCGGCATGGACAAGACCATTCTGTCCTTCAAGAACCAGATTCAGGGAGCGGAAGGCCTGCTGGTAAACGCCAGTGATTTCACCATTGAGGGTCTCGCTATCGAAGACACGATTGGTGATGCGCTGAAGGTCAACGAAGGCAAGAACATCATCATCCGCGACATCCGTGTGGAATGGACCAACGGCCCGGCCACCGAAAACGGTGCTTACGGGATCTATCCGGTGCAGACCGAGAACACACTGGTGGAAGGCACCGTGGCCATCGGCGCATCGGATGCAGGCATCTATGTGGGGCAGTCGCGCAATGTGATCGTGCGCAACAACCGCGCCGAATATAACGTGGCCGGCATTGAGATTGAAAACACCATCGGTGCCGATGTCTATGACAACGTAGCGACCAACAACACCGGCGGTATTCTGGTCTTCAATATGCCGAACCTGCCGCAGCCGGGTCACAGTACCCGTGTTTATGACAACAAGGTTTTCAAAAACAACTACGAAAACTTCGGCCACGAAGGTACGCCGGTAGCGGCGGTGCCTGCGGGTTCCGGGATTGTGATTAATTCCAACGATTTCGTAGAGATTTTCAATAACGACATCGCGGATAACGACACTGCCAATGTGATCGTCAGCAGCTATTTTGCCGCAGGTTACTACAGCGACAAGTCGACCCAGGAAAACTTCGATCCGTATCCGGAAG
Source organism: Microbulbifer hydrolyticus (assembly GCF_009931115.1). Lineage (NCBI taxonomy): Bacteria > Pseudomonadati > Pseudomonadota > Gammaproteobacteria > Cellvibrionales > Microbulbiferaceae > Microbulbifer > Microbulbifer hydrolyticus. Next base: position 1,077,159 of record NZ_CP047491.1, read on the forward strand.
GTATCTACATCTACAACAATACCTTTACCGGGGGCGGCACCTCTCCGGATCACATGGAGCTGAAGGCGCTCAAAGTGGCTAAATTCGGCCTCACTGGCAGCATGCCGGATATCCTGTGGGACGGTGCGATTGATAGCGCCAAGATGGTCGACGGTGAATTGCCGGAAGGCCTGAAGCTCTGCATCGAAAATGAAGGCGTTGGTATTGTTAATGTCGATGTTCAGAACAACTACAAGAACATCACCACCGACCTCAGCGCGCACAACTGCAGCCTCAAGAAGCTGCCGCAGATTGTGCTCGAGTTTGATAGTGAACAGGAAAAACCTCAGGACGAGCAACACGCAAAGAATGAGGTAGCCGATGCGTAATCTGCTGTCGCCCCGCTGGTTAGGGGGCGCGGTGCTGGCCTTGGCGCTCGCGGGGTGCGATGCATCCCGCGAGTCGGTCACACTGCATGAAAGAGATGCTGTACCCGATAATCTGAGCCAGTGGCATGTGGTTGAAGCCTTAGACGGTACGCTGTCACTGAATGACCGGGTAACCCCCTATGACCTGAATACCGCGCTGTTTACGGATTACGCACACAAACTGCGCACCGTATGGATGCCGGAAGGGACCAGTGCCGCTTACGGGGAAGAAGACTTTGAGTATCCCGTGGGCACGATCATCAGCAAGACGTTTTACTACCCGCTTGCCGAAGATGGCTCCGTGCGACGCACTGACGATTATTCACAGGACTTTGCTGGTAATGGGCTGAACCTGAGCAAGGTCAAGCTGATCGAGACCCGCATGCTGGTCAAGCGCGTGGACGGTTGGCAGGCGCTGCCCTACGTTTGGAATGAAGCGCAAACCGATGCGGTATTGGAAATCGCCGGTGATGCAAAGCGCTTGCAAATGGTGAGTGATGACGGCAGTAGCACAGGGTTTACTTACGTTGTGCCGGACTTCAACCAGTGTTCCGGTTGCCATGCGGACAACCACACCAAAAAGGCCGTGCGCCCAATCGGACCTCGAGCGCGTCACCTGAATAAAAGCTATGCCTATGAAAGCGGCGGTGAAAACCAGCTGATTTACTGGCAGCAGATGGGCTACCTGAGTGGCCTGCCGGATCTGACGGAAGTCCCTCACAATGTGAACTTCAAGGACGCCACGGCTTCCCTGGAAGAGCGAGCACGTTCTTATCTGGATATCAATTGCGGCCACTGCCATAACCCCAGTGGAGCGGCGGATACCTCGGGGCTGATGCTGTATAGCGCGGAGCAGGACATGCGCAAACTGGGCGTATGCAAGCCGCCCGTTGCTGCGGGTACTGGCTCAGGCGATCGTCGGTTTGCCATCGTGCCGGGAAGCCCTGACGAGTCGATCCTGAATTTCCGTGTAGAGTCTACCGATCCAGGGGCGATGATGCCGGAGCTTGGACGCAGCCTGACGCATGAAGAGGGAACCGAGTTACTGAAGGACTGGATTGCTTCCCTGCCGGGTAACTGCAGCTGATAGTGCCGGCGGAGCGCAAAACGGTTTGCGCTCCGCTATTTGACTCTTAAATGCCAAGTCAGCTATTTGCAGGAACTTCCCCTGCCGCATGCAGGCGCGCGGTACGTAGAAACTCCGGGTAGAAGTGGTCCAGAATTCGCCCGGTTTCACTGCTGTTGCGGCGCTTGTAGTCTTCGAGTAATGCTACATAGGTTCGATAGCGGGCCTGAATCTTGCGAACATAGTCATAGGGCTCCTGGCCCCGCGCATAGCCGTAGCGGGCTTTTTCATAATATTTTTTCTCTGACAACAGCAGCATCGCTTTCTCTACGTTGTCGAACCATACCCGTCTGTCCCAGCCCTTTTCTTCCGCCAGGTCCTGCGCGTCGTAAACATGACCGAGACCCGCATTATAGGACGCGAGGGTAAACCACATCATATTTTCTGGGCTGATACCCTTGTCTTCAAATTTCCGGTGCAGCCACTCCAGGTACTTCAATCCGGCACGTACACTGGTTTCCGGATCGAACAGGTTTTTCTCACCCACTTGCTTTCCGGTGTCCGGCATCACCTGCATAAGGCCGCGAGCACCCACCCAGGACTTGGCTTTGGGGTTGAAAGTGCTTTCCTGGAACATCTGGGCAACTACAAGACGCCAGTCGAAATCGTATTCGTCCGAGTATTTCTTTACTATTTTGTCGTAGGGGGATATGGCACCATTCCTGTTAACCTTGGTGATTTCGGCCCTGGTACGCTTGGGGGAAACGAAATACTTTGTATAGAGAACCTTGCTAAGCTTCTTGGTGCTCTTCTTGTCGAAAAACTTGTTCACGGCTTGTAAAAGTTCCGGATTTCCCTCCCGGACCATCCATGCGTAGACGTTGTCATCTTCGTGCAGGTCGATGAGCTCATCAATATTTTTTCGCCACGCATGTTCAAGCTTGACGGATACATCATCGGCGATCGCCAGGTCGTATTCCTTGTCGGCTACGCGATCGAGAATCTGCTGGATGTTCAGCTCTTCCGGCGCTAGCTCGATGATTACTTCGGGAACTTCCTTCTTGAGCTTGAGCGCCACGTCATACTGGCTGCTCGACTTGCGTACGTAGATTTTACGACCCGCAAGATCCTGAACGCTGTCAATCTTGTCGTCATCCCTGCCGACAACCACCACCTTTTCTTTCATGTAAGGTCGGCCGAAGTCCACGCCGTGTGTGTCGCGACGCTCTGTAATCGAGAGCAGGGCCGCAGCGATATCCGCATCACCTTTATTGATCATGGTAAGCAGATCTTCGTGGGTGGGAGCGACAATGATTTCCAGCCTCAACTTCAACTGCTTGGCGAATGCTTCGGCCAGTTCAAACTCATAACCCATTACACGCCCTTTCCACATGTAATAGGTTCCTGGATGATTCCGGGTAAGGATACGTATGTAACCGCGCTTTTTGATTTCATCCAGGTCGGCTACCGACCGCTCCGTTGTTCTTGTGAGTTTGTGACTGCGCACGAAATCATCGACAGCACTGGTCAGCTCCTTGGCATTCTTGCGCATTGCCCAGGCAAGCTGCTTTTCTTCGGGGAAGATATGGTTTTTCTTAAGGTTGTCTTTAAACTGGGATACCAGGTCAAATGTTTGTTCCTCCACTACCGTGAAGTCCAGTTTCCCCTCGGCTACGTCAATCAGTAATTCCACGTAGTTTTTCTCCGAAACCGTGAAATCCAGGTCGGGGTGTTTCTTGGCGTACTCTCGCACCAGTTGTTCGTAGGCCGTGCCTTTGGTGACTTCCAGAGATTTCCCTTTCAGGTCGGATACTGCGGTGACAGGCTCGACGTCATCTCTGGAAACCAGAATGAAGTGCGTGTTTGCAGTCGGAATCGAGAGACTTACTTCCTGTTCGCGCTCTTTGGTCACGACCAGGTTGTTGGAAATGATGTCGCCCTTGCCTTCCTCCAGTAACGGTATGAGCTGGTCGAAGTTCTCTGCGTACAGAACGACAGGCTCCAGCCCCAGCTGCTCGGCCATCCGCTTGGCCTGGTTCAGCTCGATATCCTGTTGAGTTGCCGAGCGGTGCAATGAATCCGTATTGGAGATGTCCACCAGGATGCGCAGCTTGCCGTGCTTGCGGATATCCTCAAGGTCACCTTTTTCGACATAGTTGTCGAAGGCATTGATCGGGTACTCGCCACTGGTTTCCGGCATCCATTCTGCCTCGGGCCTGAGGTCCTTTTTGCCCGCCGGTCGCATGGCAGGTTGCTCTTCCACATCGTCACTGTTTTTGTCTGGCTGTCGCTTGGGTTCGGGCGGCGATGCAGGCGCAGGCGCGGTCTTGACTGGCTCAGGACTGTTGGCTTTGTCCTGCTCGGCTGCGGGGCTCGAATGGGTGTCGCCCTGGCAGGCGGTTGTTGTCACAAATAGGAGCAATGTAAGACAGAGCAATAGCCTGCGGGGGGAGGGCAGTTCCATGGCGTTGGCTCAATTCCTTGGTGCATTCCCTGAAAGTTTAGACTTGGCACCGGGATTTGTGTGGGGTCGAGTGTTGAGCAAGGCGGGCTGTCCGGATATTCAACGAGTTGCAGGTGATGCAGTTGAGATCTCGGGCGTATCAGGGTAGTCGTCGGTGTACCAGGATGATCTGGTGTTGCCGGGAATGTATATAGGCGTAGGCTGAGCGGCGCGACGGATAATCCCGCTCGCGCGCGCTGGGAGGGCTGCTAGGAGCCGAACGTCTGGCCTGACGGTTCTGGGCTGGCGGCGTCGACGGTCGCAGGGATAAGCCCTTTCATGAGCATGGAGACAGTGCGTTCGAGCAGAGGCGAGTCGACCGACACTGCACCACTCAGCACCTGGAACTCGAGATTGAGGATAGTGCCGTGGACAATTTGCGCGGCAGCGACCGGATCTGCGAGGCGCAATAGTTCAAAAAATTCCACGATCATGTTTTCCGTGGCCTGGTAGGCCATGCGTACGGCGCGGGTAAGTTGCTCATTGCGCAGCGCTTCATTTTTGAAGGCCAGCTCTATGACGCGGTGGTCACGATTGCTGGCTTGTGCGCGAATGTGTGAGAGCACAAAGCGGGTCAGTTGCTGAATCAGCTGGCGGCGACCTGCAGGGGCGGCGAGTTGCTCTGGAGTGAGTTGCCGGGCAGCGGCAAAACTTTCTTCCTGAAGGCTTCGGGTCTGGTCGATGTTCTGTTCGACAAAATAAGTAAACGCGTCGCTGATCAGGTCGTTCAGGTCCTTAAAATAGTAGGTGGTCGCCGCAAGTGGGACAGTCGCTTCTCGGGCGACTGCGCGGTGGCGAATACCGCGAATCCCTTCCTTGACGATCAGACGCAGGGTCGCTTCGAGAATGGCTTTGCGGCGTTGACGGCTGTCAGCGCGCTGGGCTTTGCGCCCGTGATAAACCAGTTCAGACTTTCCATTGTCTAAGGTCATGTTGACGATAATTCCTTTGCGGTGGTAAGCGGAAAGCTATCGGGGATCAGATAATGCGAAATCCAGATAAACATAGCGTGATTACAATTTGTATGGTGCCGTTGCCGGTACACAGTGTTCCGTTACCAGAAAGTGTCGAGCTTATGATTGTTCGATCAGTCTAACGATTCGATCAGTCTAACGAATAGTATCGACCGAATACCATGAGCAGTTCGGACCAGCGAGCCATTCCGGAACGGCCGCGCTATTTTAGCGATGTAGGATGGGTAAGCTACTTAATAATTAAGGATTGTGAAACAAATCCCATTACATTGGCTTACAGGAGGATGTTATTTGAAGGATGCTTCGGAAATTAGATAAATTGGTTTGTAAGCTGCTAAAAAATTGGTCTGAACCGGATAATTAATTGGTCATAAATATTCCGGAATATTCCGGATTGTTTTTGTTATTGGAATACGTGGGCGAGGGTAAACAATTGCCCGCGTAATACATAACAAATAATTCACGACGTTTTTTGACTATCCGGTACTGGCTGCAACTATTGTATTTTTCCGGTGGTACGCACGCGCTTACTACCACTGACAACACTGACATCTGCATTGCGGCGGCGCTCGACCCCTGCGTCAATGGCATTCTTCGCCGCGATCAACAGCCCGGCCACCAGAAAGGCACCGGGAGGAAGTACCGCGACGAGGAAGCCCGAGTAGTCCTGGCCCAGTACTGGCAATGTCCAGTTTGCAGCCACCGGGCCGAGCAGCAGGTCCATATCGCTGAACAGTGTGCCGCGGCCAATGACTTCCCGCACCGCACCGATGACGATCAGCACTGCACTGAAGCCTGCGCCCATCATCAGTCCGTCAACCAGTGAAGGCAGTACCGGGTTTTTGCTGGCAAAGGCATCCGCCCGCCCCAGGATCGCGCAGTTGGTTACTATCAGCGGGATAAAAATACCGAGCACCAGGTACAGCTCGTAGGTAAACGCTTTCATCAGCAGTTCGGCGCAGGTTACGAAGGTGGCAATGATCATCACCGAGGCCGGCAGGCGTACCGTCTCCGGCATCTGGTGCCGCACCAGCGAGACCGCCAGATTGGAACAGGCCAGTACCGCGGTGGTGGCGAGGCCGAGGCCGATGGCATTGACGACCGAGCCGGTCACGGCCAGCAGTGGACACAGGCCCAGCAGCTGCACCAGCGCCGCATTATTTTTCCACAGGCCGTTGTGGGTGATTTCACTGTAACTTGGCGTGGCCATCAGTTGCGCTCCCCGTCATTCTGCTGCGGCTGCTTGTTATCGGGATGTTCTACTTCTACCGCGCGCTTGGACACCGGCGCGCTGAAAATTTCCTGTTGGTGCTCGGCGACGAAGTCCAGCACGGTGCGCACCTGATTGACGACCGCTCGCGGAGTGATGGTGGCACCGGTGAACTGGTCAAACGCACCGCCATCCTTCTCCACCTTCCACAGGTCGCGGGCCGGATTCTGGAGGGACTTGCCGTTGAACGACAGTATCCAGTCGCTTTTCTTTACTTCTACCTTGTCGCCAAGGCCCGGAGTTTCGGAATGGCTGGTGACGCGCACACCGGCCACGGAGCCGTCGCGGTTGACGCCCACGAGCATCCGGATAGGCCCGGAGTAGCCATTCGGCGCCACGGTGGGGATGATCACCGCATTGATGGCGCCGTCGCCCTCCCGTGCAAGATTGATATTTCCACCCTGTTTCAGTCCCAGCATGGCCCAGTACTGCTTCGGGATCGGGTAGGTGTCCACCAGCAGGTCGTTGCTGTGACGTTCGATGGGAATGATTTCCAGCAGCGCCTTGGCCGCGGCCTCGCGGATCGCGCGCTCGATGGGTTCGCGAGTGGTGATCTGGGTGATCGCGAGGGTGCCGGCGGTAACCAGCGCAAACAGGGCGAGTATGGCCGCGTTGCTACCGATGGAGCGTTTCAGCATTACTGTTCCTCCAGGTCCGTAGCCTTGCGCGCGGCCTTGTGGCCATAGGTGCGCGGCAGGGTGTAGTTGTCGATGAACGGCGCCGCAAAGTTCATCAGTAGCACGGCAAAGGCCACCCCGTCGGGGTAGGCGCCCCAGGCACGGATCACGAACACCAGCAAGCCGACCCCGGCACCAAACACGAGTCGTCCCTTGTTGCTGGTACAGCCACTCACCGGGTCAGTAACAATGAAAAAGGCCCCGAGCATGGTCGCGCCGGAGAACAGGTGTAGCAGCGGTGAGCCCTCACTCAGGGAGCTGCCACCGTCGTAGAACACTACCGACAGCAATGCCATGGTCACGAGCATGGCCACTGGTGCGTGCCAGGTAATCAGGCGGCGGAACAGCAGGAACAACCCCCCGAGCAGGAAGCCGAAGTTGGCCATCTCCCAGCCGACGCCGGCGACGGTGCCCTTGTTGAAGATCGGTTCCATCTCGTACAGCTGGGCGAGGATGGTGGACTGGTTGTGACGCACGATTTCCAACGGTGTGGCGCGGGTGAATCCGTCGACGTTCATATTGCCGAAGATCAGGGCAAAGCTTTCATCCAGTCCCGGGGTACCGTAAATCAGTTCCGCCGGCGCCACCCAGCGGGTCATCTCTACCGGGAAGCTGATCAGCAGCACCACATAGCCCACCATCGCCGGGTTGAACGGGTTGTAGCCCATACCGCCGTAAAGCTGTTTGGCGAGCAGGATCGCGCTGACACTGCCGATAACCGGGATCCACCACGGGCAGTAGGGCGGCAGGGCGATGCCCAGCAGTAACGCGGTGACCAGCGCGCTGTAGTCTTTCAGGTAAAAGCCTACCGGGCGGTCACGCAGTTTCATCACGGCGGCCTCGGTGGCCAGTGCCGTGAACGCACACAGCGCGATGTTGATGAGTACGCCGGGACCGAAAAAAATCACCAGCGCCAGAACGCCGGGGACGGTCGCCGCTACGACCTGCAGCATGACCTTGGAGGTGCTCTGGCCGGAGTGGGCGTGGGGAGAGGTGACTCGCATCAGGGACATGGTATTTCTCTTATCGCTCCCGGGTTTATTCGCCGGAGCTCTGCTGGGCGGCCAGTTTTTCCTTCAGCTTGCCCTGCATTTTTTCCAGTGCGGTTGCAAACGCGTCGGTATTGGGGTCATCTTCGCTGCGTGCCTTGGCGAGGCGTGCTTCGGCTTTCTCGACCCGTTTTTTCAAAGCCTCGATCTCGCTCGCCAGTTTTTCTTCCGCACTCATGCCTGCACGGGCCGCGGCTGCGGCCTTGGCTTTTTCAATCGCGGCGCCGGCGGCAGACGATGAGGCGCCGGCGACGGTCAGCTTGTCGTCAGTAATCGAGGGTGTACTCTCGGCTTCGCTCGCGCTGGGCGGGGTGGCCTCAGTCTGACCAGCCTGCTTCGCCGACTGTTTTTCGGCTTCTGCCAGCTTGTCGCGTGCTTCCTGTAATTTCAGCTCTGCCGTTTTGAGCTGCGCTTCCAATTGTGCTTTCTGTGCGTCGTCCGCCTCGGCGAGCTTTTTCTGCATCCGCTCCACGCGGTGCTCGGCGCTGGTTAGCGTGCGCTGGGCGCGTGCCAGCTGCTGCTCCGGTGTTGCCTGTTTGGCTTTCACCCGCGCCAGTGCAGCGGCGACGACGTCCGACTCCTGCCTTGCTGCCGTGGCTTCCGGACTGTCGGCTTCCTGTTCCCGCTTCTTGCGTGCCTCTTCGGCCGCTTTCTTGCGCGCCAGCCGCTTCGCCTCTTTCTCGCGCTCGGCTTTTTCCAGGCGCAGCTTGCGGTACTCGAAACGTTCGCGCGCACGATCCGCCTTTTCTTTTTCGGCGCGGGCTTCGCGGATATCGCCCTTGGCGGCGCGGTAGTACTGCACCAGCGGGATGCTGGAGGGGCATACATAAGAGCAGGCACCGCACTCGATACAGTCGAACAGGTTATAGGCCTGGAGCTTTTCGCGGTCTTCCGCGCGCGCATACCAATAGAGCTGTTGTGGCAGCAGGCTGGCGGGGCAGACCTCGGCGCACAGCCCACAGCGGATGCAGGCCTGGGCCGGCGGTGGCGCAGGTAACTCATCTTTACTGGGGGCGAGGATACAGTTGGTGGTTTTCACCACCGGTGCGCTGTCGTCCTCGATGGTGTAACCCATCATCGGGCCGCCGATAACGATTCGCTGCAGCAGTTTGTGGTCCACATCGTGCTGCTTGAGGATATGGCGAATGGGGGTGCCGAGCGGCACTTCGATATTGCGCTGGCGCCCGAGGGATTCCCCAACCACTGTGGTGACACGGCTGATCAGTGGCTCCCCCAGGGTAATCGCGCGGAACACGGCACGCGCAGTGCCCACGTTCTGACAGACGATACCGACATTGGCCGGCAGGCCTTCATTGGGGACCTCGCGTCCGGTGAGTATCTCGATCAGCTGCTTTTCGCCGCCGGAGGGGTACTTGGTCGGGAATACCACCACATGAAAGCGGGTATCTTTGGCCGCCGCTTTCATCGCCTTGATGGCTTCCGGCTTGTTGTCTTCGATACCGATCAGAACCCGCTCTGGCTGGTCCAGCAGGTGAGCGAGTATTTCCACTCCGCCGATGATTTCGCTGGCGTGCTCACGCATCAGCATATCGTCAGCGGTGATGTACGGCTCGCACTCGGTGCCGTTGATGATCAGGGTGTCGATGGTGGCGCCGCCGCGGGGGTTCAGCTTCACCGCAGTGGGGAAGCCCGCTCCGCCCATACCGGCAATGCCGCAGTCGCGGATTTTTTCCAGTACGTCATCGATGTCCCGGCTCGCGTAATCCTCCAGCGGAGTGAGCGCACACCACTCGTCACGGCCATCAGTGTGAATCTGGATACAGTCCGCCGACATACCGGAGGGATGGGCGACGGGCATGGGCTCGATAGCCACAACCTTGCCGGAAGAGGGCGCGTGTACCGGGCAGCTCACCAGGCCGTCTGCCTCGGCGATCTTCTGGCCCTTCTTGACCAGGTCCCCCAGCTTTACCAGCGGTATGGCGGTGCCGCCGATATGCTGGTTGAGCGGTACGATCAGGTCTTTCGCCAGAGGAATGGTGCCGATGGGCTCGCCGGTGGACTGGTGTTTGTTTTCCGGCGGGTGAACCCCGCCATGAAAGTCGTTGACCTTGAGCTCGCGCGACAGGTCCCGGGCCTTCTCGCTGGCGATCAGGTGGGCCTCGCGGGCGGCGCGGCGTTCATCGGCGGTCTGGCGGTGGCTGGTGCGTTCGTCTACTTGGCTCATGCGGCACTCCGGTCGTCGGCGTGCAGATCGGGGCGGTCGCTGGCGATCAATTGAACTCCGTCGCTGGGCTTGTTCGGGTGCCATTGCTGCAGGGAGGTCTCCAGTGGCACCATGTCGATACAGTCTACCGGGCAGGGCTCCACACACAGGTCGCAGCCGGTGCATTCGTCCACAATCACCGTATGCATCTGCTTGGCGGCGCCGACAATCGCATCTACCGGACAGGCCTGGATACACTTGGTACAGCCGATGCACTCTGCCTCGCGGATAAATGCCACTTTCTTGACATCTTCCACGCCGTGCTCCGCATCCAGCGGCACTGCCTCCACATCCAGCAGGTTGGCCAGCTCGTTGATGGTGGCCTGGCCGCCGGGGGGGCACTTGTTGATGGCTTCGCCATCGGCGATGGCCTGGGCATAGGGGCGGCAGCCCGGATGCCCGCACTGCCCACACTGGGTCTGGGGCAGTATGGCGTCGATCTGGTCGACAATAGGGTCTCCCTCCACTTTGAAGCGGACCGCAGCGAAGCCCAGCAGGGCGCCGAATACCAGGGCCATACCACCAAGGATCAGTAGCGGTGTGGATACTTCAGACAGCCATTCCATCGTCGCCTCCTCGCCTTACACCAGTCCGCTGAAGCCCATAAAAGCCAGCGACATCAGTCCAGCGGTCATCATGCCGATGGCCGCACCCTTGAATGGTTTGGGTACGTCCGCCACTGCCAGCCGCTCACGCATGGCGGAAAACAGGATCAGCACCAGGGAAAAACCCACTGCGGCACCGAAGCCATACAGGGTGGATTGCACGAAATTATTTGCTTTCAGGGTGTTCTGCAACGCCACGCCCAGCACCGCACAGTTGGTGGTAATAAGAGGAAGGAAGACCCCCAGCACCCGGTGCAGTAGCGGGCTGGTTTTTTCGATAAACATGCGCGCAAACTGCACCACCACTGCAATCACCAGAATGAAGGATATGGTGCGCAGATACTCCATGCCGAACGGCTCAAGCAGGTAAGTATTCACCAGGTAGGAGCAGATGGCCGCCAGAGTCAGCACAAAGGTAGTGGCGCCGGCCATGCCGACAGCGGTCTCCAGTTTGTTGGAAACGCCCATAAACGGGCACAGGCCAAGGAACTGCACCAGCACATAGTTGTTCACCAGAATGGTGGAGAGCAGGATGACGGTAAATTCGGTCATAGTGATTCCGTTCGGGCCGCAGTTCCGGTTGTCGGACAGGGTTCCGGGCGTTATTCCGGTTGAACCTCCGGAATAGTACCTCGCTGTACAAAAATCAAGCGGCGGGCCGCTGTTGCTAGACGCGCAGCGAGTCGGCCACCGGCGCGCAGCTCCGCAGCAATGGCGCGGAGATTGCAGTTTTCTGTTGCCAGAGTTGGGGGCGGTATTATGGGCGAGAGGGTATAGGCGTTCAACTTGCCATACCTCCCAGAGTTGCGGCGAGGTTCCTGTCAAGATTGCCGGATAGCGACAGCAATGGGCGGAGCCGTCCCGGTAAGGCGGGCAGTCTCATCCCTTTGGACGATGTACAAAAGGCCCCAACAGCGTATATATGGCACTTTCCCCGCCGAGCGCCTGTTGAGCCCGGAACAAATAGCGATTGAGCATGAAAGAGTATTTACTGACTTCGCCCACCATCGACTGGGAGCATCCGCTGATATTGGAAATGGCGAAAGAACTGGCCTGCCGCTCCGGGGCGCGTTTCGGCACCGCCCGCAATTGTTTCGAGTTTGTGCGCGATGAGATTCGCCACAGCGTGGACTTCGAGCTGGGTCCAGTGACATGCCGGGCATCGGACGTGCTGGAGACCGGTACCGGGTTCTGTTTCTCCAAAAGCCACCTGCTGGCGGCCCTGTTGCGTGCCAACGGCATCCCCGCAGGTTTCCGCTATCAGCGCCTGCTGCTGGATGCAGCCGAGGGCCGCTATTGCCTGCACGGCCTGAACAGTATTTACCTGGACGCCTATGGCTGGTTTCGTATCGATGCCCGCGGCAACAAGCCGGGAATCACCGCCGAATTTATTCCCCCACAGGAACGGCTCGCCTATACCCCTTCAGCGGAAGGGGAGTGGGATCTGCCGGAAAACTACCCAGAGCCCCTGCCCCAGGTATTGGCGCTGCTCAACGATCACGACACCCTTGCCGCCGTACAGCAACATTTACCCGACGTTTGATCTTCAAGCCTGTAGGGTTACTCTTGTGCTCTGAACTTGATTGCAGACAGGAGCGAGTATGTCGGACGCGTATACCCCGCCGAAAGTGTGGCAGTGGGACTCCGAGAATGGTGGCCAGTTCGCCAATATCAACCGGCCCATTGCCGGGCCCACCCACGACCAGGCACTGCCGGTTGGCCAGCATCCGATGCAGCTTTATTCCCTGGCCACGCCCAACGGCGTCAAGGCCACCATCATGCTGGAAGAGTTGCTGGCGCTGGGCCATGAAGGCGCAGAATACGATGCCCATCTGATCCGGATTACCGAAGGGGACCAGTTCAGTAGCGGCTTTGTCGATATCAATCCGAACTCGAAAATCCCGGCACTGGTAGACCACAGCACCACGCCGCCGATTCGCGTGTTTGAATCCGGTTCCATCCTGCTTTACCTGGCGGAGAAGTTCGGCGCTTTTCTGCCACACACGCCCGAGCAGCGCACCGAAACCCTCAACTGGCTGTTCTGGCAAATGGGCGCCGCGCCCTTTCTCGGTGGTGGTTTCGGGCACTTTTATGCCTACGCCCCGGAAAAATACGAATACCCGATCAACCGCTACACCATGGAAGTAAAACGCCAACTGGACGTACTGGACCGGCAGTTGGCCGAACATCCGTTTGTGGCGGGCAAGGAATACACCATCGCCGATATGGCCATCTGGCCCTGGTACGGTGCGGTGGTGAAGAATGAAGCCTACGATGCGGCAGAGTTTCTGGAGGCGCACACGTATAAAAATGTGATTCGCTGGGTGAACGAAATCGACCAGCGGCCGGCGGTGCAGCGCGGCAAAATGGTCAACCGCACCTGGGGGGAGCCCTCCGAGCAATTGCACGAGCGTCACGATGCCAGTGACTTCGAGCTGCGTACCCAGGACAAGCTCGAACAGACTGATGACAACGGCGGTCGCTGACGAAAGGCGGTAACCCCCGGGGTAATCCCGGCTACTACCACCACTTCTTTGCGGGCAGGTTGGCACCAAATAACCAGACTGCCCGCCCAGATCCGATTACGCTATCTGCAGACAAGAAAACAATAAACTGAGTGCCGGTTGGTCGTATGGCGAAATACGATGTATTGATCGAGGGTGGGCGTTATTTCGATGGCACCACCGCGCCTTCTGCGATACGGCAGGTGGCGATCCGTGATGGCCGCATCGCGCGGGTAACGGACCAGCCCATCCCTCACTCGGACGCCGCGCAGGTAATTGATGCCCGCGGGCTCTGGGTAACTCCCGGCTTCCTCGATACCCACACCCATTACGATGCCGAAATGCTGGTGAGCCCGAGCTTGTCGGAGTCGGTGCGCCACGGCGTGACCACGGTACTGGTGGGCAGCTGTTCACTCAGCATGGTGTGCAGCGAGGCCGAGGATGCATCCGATATCTTCACCCGCGTGGAAACGGTGCCGCGGGACAAGGTACTGCCGATTTTGCGCACCCGCAAAACCTGGCGCTCGCCCCGGGAATGGATAGAGCATATCGACCAGTTGCCTCTTGGACCCAATGTGATCAGCCTGCTGGGACACAGCGACCTGCGCGTGCGAGCGATGGGGCTGAGTCGTGCCACGGATAGTTCGCAGAAGCCTTCAGCCGGCGAGATGGGTGTCATGGAGTCACTCTTGGAAGAAGCGCTGGAGTGCGGGTTTGTGGGGCTCTCTACCATGTGCCTCAAGTGGGATAAGGTGGATGGCGAGCGCGCCTGGTCAAAGAGCCTGCCCAGTACCTATGCCCGCTGGGAAGAGGTCGCACGCTTGAACAGGCTGGTACGCAAATACGGTCGCGTGCATCAGGGCGCCCCCAACGCGGCGACGCCGCTGCAGATCACCCAGTATATTCGCGAGTGTATCGGCTGGTTGCGTCGCCCCCTGAAAACCACCCTGATCAGCCAGATGGATCTGAAGGGCAGCGCCTACCTGAATGCGCTCACCCGGCTCACGTCGTGGGTGACCAATGCCTTGCGCGGCGATTTCCGCTGGCAGGTGCTGCCAACGCCGTTCACCGTCTATGCCGATGGTATCGATGTGGTGTTTTTCGAGGAGTTTGGTGCGGGAGAAATGGCGCTCGACCTCAAAGACGCGGTGGAGCGCAACGCACTGCTCAAGGATGAACAGTACCGGCGGGACTTTCGCAAGTTCTATGGTGAAAAGCTGAGCCCACGGGTGTGGCAGCGGGACTTCGGGGATGCGGAGATTATCGCCTGTCCGGAGCCGGCACTGGTGGGGAAAAATTTCGCCGAAATCGCACGCGAGCGCGGCATCCATGTGGTCGATCTGTTTCTGGATCTGGTGGTGGAGCACGGCAACCGGTTGCGCTGGTACACCACGGTGGCCAACCATCGCCCGTCGGTACTGCGCCGGATGGTGCGAGACCGGCGCGCACTGATCACCTTCAGTGACGCGGGCGCACACATCCGCAATATGGCGTTCTACAACCTGCCGCTCAGGCTACTCAAGCTGGTACAGGAAGCCGGCGATGCCGGAGAGCCGGTAATGTCCCCGGAAGAAGCGGTGTGGCGGATAACCGGAGACCAGGCCGACTGGTTCGGTATCGAAGCTGGCCGTATTCGCGAGGGGGATCGTGCGGATGTGGTGGTGCTCGACCCTGAACAGCTGGCGCAAGACCTGGAGCAGGTGCACTGGGCCGAAATGGAAAACTTCGGGCTACAGCGGCTGGTCAACCGCAACCCCGGTGTCATCAGGCATGTATTGATCAACGGCCAATTCGCCGTGCGCGACGAAGCCATACAGCCGGAGTTGGGCAAGCAAGTCGGCTTCGGACAGTTCCTGGCTGCGCACTAGCTGGTTGCTCAACCCATACCCTGCTCAACTCGACGGCGTACTGTTATCGCTGTGCATGTCGTCTTGCGCGGCAGAGAGTTGCACGATCGTTTCCGCCAGCGTAGCGCCAATCGGCGCATCCAGTTTCAGGTCAAGCAAATTATCCGCGCGGGTGCACCCGAGGGTGAGTGCGACGATCGGCTTGCCCCACTCCCTGGCATAGCGACAGAAGCGAAACCCCGAGTACACCATCAGCGAGGAGCCCACCACCAGCAGGCCGTCGCTCTCCCGCAAATTTTCCATCGCCAGTTGCACCCGCTCCGCCGGCACATTGTCTCCAAAGAAAACCACGTCCGGTTTCAGAATACCGGCACAGTTGGGGCAATCCGCCACCTGAAAACTACTGAAATCCACCTCCAGATCCGCATCCCCATCCGGCGCTGTCTCCGCGGTGTAATGGCGAAAGCCCGGGTTCAGGTCGTAGCTGCGGTCGTGCACCAGCTGACGCATCGCCCGGTAGTCACAGTCCATACAGCGGATCTCATCGGCGCGCCCGTGCAGGTCGATCACCCGCTCACTGCCCGCGCGCTGGTGCAGGCGATCCACATTCTGCGTGATCAGCAGGTTGATATGTCCGCGCCGCTCCAGCTCCGCCAGATGGAAGTGCGCCGGGTTTGGCGCCGAGTTGCGGATCAGCGGCCAGCCGATCAACGCGCGGCCCCAGTAGCGCTGGCGGGTCGCCGCGCACTTCATGAAATCGCGGTGATCCACCGGCGGTTTGCGTTTCCACAGGCCGTTGCGATCCCGGTAGTCCGGAATGCCGGAATCGGTGCTCACACCGGCGCCGGTCAACACCGTCAAGCGCGGGTGGCGGTGGATAAAATCGGCCAGCTGTTCCGCGGCCAGCTCCGCAGATAAGGCGGGAGCGACAACGGTGTTTTCACCGGTTTGGGAAGAGAAGGAACGTGTGCTCAGGCTCATGGTTCGGGTCGAATCGCAATGACGTCAGATCCAGTATTGTAACGAGTCTGGCAGAGGAAGGTTGCGCCGGGGTTACGCTAATGGTCCACGCGGAAAGTGGCCGAATTTTCCGCGTGGACCAGCAGCGCCGTAAAAGCCGCCAGCGCAGGATTCTACGGCGGTAAACCTCAGTAAGTCTTGTAGGGCAGGAACTTGCCGGACATCACCATATTTACCCGGTCACCTTTCGGGTCTTCCTCGCGCTGGATGTCCATGGAAAAGTCGATTGCACTCATGATGCCATCACCGAACTCTTCGTGAATCAGTTCTTTCATGGTGGTGCCGTATACATTGACCAACTCATACAGGCGGTAGATAAGCGGGTCCGTGGGTATTGCTGTCGGCAGCGAGCCTTTGTAGGGGGCTATCTGCAGCCACGCCACCGCTTCGTCACTCAGGTCGAACAGCTCACCAACCACCGCGGCCTGTGGCTTGGTAAAGGTCATCTGGCCCAGGCAGGCGGCGGTGGTCCACTCTTTCGACTGGCCCACTGCGTCCGCTACCTGGCTCCATTTGAGATCCTTGCGCACCTTGGCAGAGAGGATCATCTCGGTTACTTGCTCGCGGTTACTGATCATGGATTGGCTCCTGTTTGTGATTTATTTGGTCGAGGGAAGTCATACTTCAGGTTGTGCTGGAAATCAGGCTCAGCAGGTAAACAATTATCAGCAGTAGAATCCCGCTGACCGACTGCCAGAAACGCACCGGGTAGCGCTCCATCAGTGGCGGTCGGGTAGCGTTGACGTACTCGGGGTTGGGGTGGCGAAGGTCGTGTACGAACTCTGATAGCGCCTCGTGGCGGCGCAGAGGATTTGGTTGCAACGCTTTTTTCAGGGTGGCATCGACCCATGCGGGAATTTCCAGTGTTTCATTCAGCACACTGCGGTAGCGCAGCTTGTGCTGTGCCGCTACGGTAGTGCAGCGGGCAACGCGGGTTCCGTAAGGGAATTCACCGGACAGCAGGTGATAGGTGAGTACTGCAAGGGAAAACAGGTCTGAGCGCGGGGTTCCCATATCGCCCAGAAAATATTCCGGTGCGGAGTACATCGCGGTGCCCAGAATCAGCTGGCCCTCTCCGGCGGAACTATCCTGGTAACTCTCTGCAATACCATCGACCCGCGCTGCCCCCAGGTCAATCAGTGTGATGGTGCCCGCGCTGCTGATCATGATGTTTTCCGGGCGCAGGTCCTGGTGCAGGATTTCCGCACGGTGCAGCGCCTGGAGCCCGCGTGCGATCTGCTCGACGATATTGCGCACGGTTTCCAGGCTGGGGTTCGGGTTGTCTGTCATCCATTGCCGCAGGGTCTGACCTTCGACCACCTCCATGGCGGTATAGACAAAATTGCGCGGGCGGTGGGTGGCCGCTGCGCGCACCACATGGGCGCTGTTCACGCGCCGTGCGACCCACTCCTCCATCAACAGCCTTTCCAGGTAGGCCGGGTCATCGGAAAGGTCGATGGATGGCGTTTTCAGGATAACCCTGGCACAGCTGGTCTGATCGACGGCGAGATACACATGGCTGCGGCTGCTCGCGTGAATCTCGCGCTCGATGGTGTAGCCATCGAACTCGTCACCGCTTTTAAGGATTGGCGGTAGTGGCAGGCTCCCTGCCTCCTCGATCAGGTCCGGTGTGGTTTCTGGCAGAGAGGTTACTCGCACCAGCTGTACGGTGAGGTTGTCGTTACTGCCGTTGGCGAGCGCGGCGGTCACCAGATTCCTGGCTGCGGATTCCAGGTTGCCATCACACTGCTCCAAATGTTCCATCAGGCTTTTTTGCGACAGTGATTCGTGCACGCCGTCGGTGGTGAAAATAAACAGGTCGCCGGCTTCCAGCGGCAGGCGCCGGTAGTCCACTTCTACCTGTTGTTCGACGCCGAGGGCTCGACTCAGGTAACTGTGCTGTTCGCCGAGCCACTGGCGATGGTCGTGGGTGAGTTGTTCCAGGGAGCCCCGGCGAAGGCGGTAAATGCGGGAGTCGCCAAGGTGGAACAGGTGCGCTTCCCTGCTTTTGAAAATTGCGGCGCTGAAGGTGCATACATACCCTTTGTCCTTGTCGTAGCGGTAGGGGCTTTGTCGGGTCTGGCCATAGAGCCAGGCGTTGGTGGCCTTGAGCACTTGCTCGGCCGCATTTTGGACACTCCAGCCGTCGGACGTGCAGTAGTAATCGTCGAGAAAACTTTTCACCGCCGTTTCGCTGGCGATGGCACTGACGCTACTGCTACTGATGCCATCGGCAATGGCAAAGGCGGCTCCCTTCAGTCCCAGTTGCGGCTCCGGCGGCAGACGCGCGCCGCAGCTGTCCTGATTTTCTGTCTTTAAACCTGCGCTGGTATGTTGGCCGGCTTCTAGGGTGAGGGAGGTCATAGGTCGTATCGGGTTTCGTAGTTGCCGGTATCCGGAAAGTTCTGTGGCGGCACCGCTACCGGGTATAGCCTTGCAAGACACGTCGTGAACCCATCCATGGGGACTCTTCTAAAACGTCCCTGTTTTAGAAGGTCTTGCAAGGCTATACCCGGCATCGGCGCCTTAGCGGAAACTACTCCAGCTGTCCACAAAGGCCCGAATAGTCCAGGGGGCGATATCAGGCCAGCGCCTCTTTACCCGGCTTGGCGGCAGCAGCCGTCAGCTGACGCTTGGGCGCAGTTTTGTAGTGGGTGCTGTACAGGGTGAGACCGGTAAAGGCGAGGCCGCCTACCAGGTTGCCCAGTGCCGTGGGAATCTCGTTCCAGATCAGGTAATCCATTACCGAGAAATCGCCGCCCATCATGATCGCGGTGGGGAACAGAAACATGTTTACTACGGAGTGCTCGAACGCCATAAAGAAGAACAGCATGATCGGCATCCACATGGCGATGACCTTACCGCTGACATTGGTAGAGACCATCGCACCAACCACACCCATGGATACCATCCAGTTACACAGCATGCCGCGCACGAAAATCGTGAACCAGCCGGCGGTGCCGTATTCGGCGTAGCCCAGAGTACGTGCTTCACCCACGGAGGCCAGCTTGGTTCCCACAGCGCCCGGGTCGGTGTTGAAGCCCATGGTAAATACCCAGGCCATCATCACTGCAACGGTCAGCGCACCGGCAAAATTACCGGTAAAAACCAGGCCCCAGTTGCGCAAGATGCCGCCCCAGGTGACGCCGGGGCGCTTGTCGAGCCACGCCAGCGGGCAAAGTACAAAGACCCCCGTGAGCAGGTCGAACCCCATCAGGTACAGCATACAGAAGCCCACCGGGAACAGAATGGAACCAATCAGATGGGAGCCGGTGGTTACCGCGATGGTTACTGCGAACACTGCCGCCAACGCGAGAATGGCGCCGGCCATATAGGCCCGAACCAGGGTGTCGCGGGTCGACATGAAAATTTTGGATTCCCCCGCATCGACCATTTTGGTCACGAATTCGTTGGGAACGAGATAAGCCATAGTTATCACCTTGTTGAAGTTTGAAGACCGGTTGTCCACCTGTGCTGGCTAGCCGGTACGCGCACTGGTTAAAAATGCGTGTACCAGCTATTCCGGGGCACAAAAAAAGCGCCCACACAGTCCAGCCGAAGCCGGAAAGTGATGGACGCCTTTATCCAGTAAGTCTGTTTGTAAAGGGCCTTTAGCCCCGCAGGACTTGCGCAAACCCCCTGCACAAGATCCCTACATCAAAGTTAATAGCAATCTCGGTGCCAACTTTTATCCAGCGGCGCTATGGGATCTGAACGGGCGATAACGGGGCAAGAACTTATGTCGCTGGCGTAGATAACTACGGCGATGCACAGCGGCTGCACTGTCGCGGTGCATTTGCGCTGTGGTAGTGCAGGGGGCGTGGCCATTCATCGGCACCGGGATATTTTTGAGGGGGCATGTTCCCGGCTGGAATATTTATTGCTGGAACAGGGGTATCCACCATTCTTTGCCGGGAAGTGCCGTTATGCCCAAGCACAGTGAAGATGCAGAAAAATTCCTGCTCGCCGCCAAGCGCTCCGAAATCCGGGCGCTGGAGCGTCTGGCGGAGAGTTGTGAACTGGTAACGACCGTATCCGACCTGGTCCATCAGCTGCAACGGGAGCGCGGAATCAGCAATATCTACCTGGTATCCGCCGGGTTCCGTTTTTCCTCCCTGCGGGCAGAGCAGATGCAATTCAGCGGCAAAAGTGCCGATACCTTCCGGCAGTTGTTGCATGACCATTATCTCCAGGAGGGACGATGCAGCAATCCACGGGACATGCGCCTGTTGAACAGCATTGCCTACTCGTTACATGGCCTTGATGAGCTTGAGGAGCTGCGCCGGCATGTGGATGCGTTTGAAGTGAGTGCACTGGAGTCTACCGATGCATTCTGCCGCTTGATTGCCGGGCTGCTTTCGGTCGTATTTGAAGCCGCGGACGTCGCGGATGACCCCGAGGTGACCCGCCTGCTGGTTGCCCTGTTCAACTTTATGCAGGCCAAGGAGTTTTCCGGTCAGGAGCGGGCCTGGGGCGCTATCGGATTTGCGGGTAGCCAGTTTGACGAGCGCCTGCACCAGCGGTTGGAGCAACTACAGGATTGCCAGCGGCGCAGCCTGGAAGTGTTTCTCGAGTTTGCCGGGGATACCGAGCAGGCCCGCTGGCAGGCCATCGAGGACAGCGACGAAACACGCGACCTCAACCGCCTGCGTCGGGTCATTGCCGGATTGAGTAACGGCGAGCCTATTGCCGCAGAGGTAAGTGAAGTGTGGTACCAACTGGCCACCGCGCGTATTGACTCCATGCACCGGCTGGAGGACGCCATGGCAGCCCGCTTGCTGCGCGTGAGTCGCAAGCGGGTAGCGGATGCGCAATCGGAGTTGGGGCACCACTATGCACAGCTACAGAAAATGAAATCCACCGACTGGAGCCGCTTGCCGGCACTGGCGGTATTGTTTGACCCAGAAGTGCCAGGGTTATACGGCCGTGCGTCCACCGCCGGTGTACCGCCGCTGCACGGTCAGAGTCTGGCGCACTCGCTCTACGACCTGATCCGCTCCCAGGTGGCCCATATCCATCGCGTAAGTGAAGAGCTGGATGAAACCCGTCGGGCACTTACCGAGCGCAAACTGATCGAGCGCGCCAAAGGGGTATTGATGCGCAACTTGCGTCTTAACGAAGATGATGCTTATCGGACAATGCAGCAACGGGCGATGGAGATGAACCTGAAGCTGGCGGATGTGGCGGCGAAGATCATCGAGATCGGAAACCGGCGGGGAGCGCTGGATAGTGACGGGGGTAAATCCCGGCCGGCGGATGCAGCTCGCGGCGGCAGTCCGGCTTAAAATGCGGGGTGGCCGAATATGGCCCCGAGAACGTTCTTCAGAACGCGCGCAGGGCAAGGTACCAGTTAAGCAGGGTATGTGGCGCGGGGGTATTAAAAAACCGTTGCAGGATAAAACCACTGGCAAAGGCAACACCCATTGCCACCGGCAATGGGATTTTTTGTGTCTGCGCCAGAGCCTGCACGCGCTGCTGTTCCAGCAG
This sequence comes from Microbulbifer hydrolyticus, assembly GCF_009931115.1. Taxonomy (NCBI): domain Bacteria; kingdom Pseudomonadati; phylum Pseudomonadota; class Gammaproteobacteria; order Cellvibrionales; family Microbulbiferaceae; genus Microbulbifer; species Microbulbifer hydrolyticus. The sequence goes on from NZ_CP047491.1 coordinate 1,098,792, forward strand.
GCTGACCGTGCTGCGCCGTTGAAGATCTAGATCCTGTCGACACTGTTCAATCTGTCTGTTTAAAGAGCGCAGTGACATCGTTGAGCGCCTCTCTTGCCTGCTTTTTGCTTTCTTCAAAGCCGAGTAATTTGCGAAGGCTGTTTATGGAAAGTCCCAGCCCACCAATAATCAGTAATTGCGACACCATAAAAATGGCGAAGCCGATATACACGGACTGAAAGAAATAGTAGCCGAGCAGCCCGAGCCCGGCACATACGCTGACAATCAGCGCGATGGCCAGGAAAAACAAAAACATCAAAAGCAAGACAATGCGCTTGCCGGCACCCAGCGTACGCTGGAATTCAAGGTGTACAAGGCGGGTGAAGTTTTCAGACCAGGCCGTGGCCAGGGTCATGGTGGCTTCGGCGCGTTGCATCAGCGCATCAATATCGGATCCGGCTTTTGCTGCGGTGTCGGTGGAATCGGTGTGAGAATATTCCGAATCGTAACGGCTGTGGCTGCGGGAACCCGCAGCCGTTTCGGGGGACTCATCCTGAAATGCCGCACGCCCGTCATCGGTAGGTCTACCGTGCGGATGCTTACCGGGTTTGTCAGGTCCAGCCATTCAGTCATCCCCTGCGTCGTTTATATGTGAAGTACAGTCGTGAAGTGATCGATTTGTGTGGCGCGGGATCACTTCAGGATTTTCGCGATCAGCCAGCCCGCCGCAAAGGCGCAGCCAACACTGACAAGCGGATGTGCCTTGATGGAGTTTTCAGCCCGCTCTGCGACGTCATGAGCACGCTGTTTACCGTGTTCCATTGACTGATGGGCCCGGTCTTTTACCTGCCCCGCGGTCTCACGAGCGCGGGTCTTTACCTGCTCCGCGGTATCGTGTGCTGCCTCGCCGGCCAGATTGTAGGCTTGATGCAGCTTTTCGCGTGTTGAGTGTGTACCACTGTTAGGGGATTTTGCAGTTGCCATGACGCTCTCCTCCGATAGCAAGGTGAGCAGAAAGGATAGGGACCGCGGCAGCGGAAAAGCAGGGAAAGGCGCTTAATACAAGCAATCGGTATTAGCCACTGACGGCTTATATCGAAATATGACTGGATTTCGAAAATGTTCCTCGGGGTTTGGGCGGGAGCAGGAGGTCGCCCCAAAAAGGGGGCTGACCTCACATTCACAGTACCTTAATCAGGCCGAGGTGTTGTCTCCGGCATTGCCCGGATTCAGCGCTTCGCGAATAACAAACTGGATGTATTCCTTGTGTGCGCGGGACGCGGGATCGTTGCCATTTGTACTTAGCTGACGGTCGATCTGCTTGAGCGAGTACCTTGCCAGCGCCTGTGCCTGTTGCTGGCGCGCGTCCTCCGCAGAAGGTTTCGACATTTTGATCAGGCGATTCACATACTCCCGCTGCAGGTTCTGGCGGAAGGTGTCCACATTGCCAGTTGCGTCTGCGGCAAAAATCGCGAGGTTGAGATCCGCGTAGAGGTCCGTCATGGAATATTCGTTACCGTAGAGTGACGAATCCTGGACGCGCTTCAGCACCACCGGATTGAGCAGGTGATCCAGGACGGATTTCTGGATGTTCAAGACCAGGTCGTGAACCTTGGGGTCTTCGGTTTTACCATAGAAGAAGAACCAGCGGCGCTGCTGCTGCAATTGCTTAATCAACTCCGCTGGAACCACCAGTGCCTCCGGGGCAAAAACATACTCCTCCAGAATCTTCATCGCCCTTTTTTGCTCCGCAACCGGTACCGGACGGAACGGATCGTTTGCGCCTTCCTGCCCGACCATGGCGCGATCAACCATGACACCGCCGATATAGCGCGACACCGTCTGTGCGGCACTGCCGTAGTTGCCAAGAGCGACGTTGGCGCCGTTGACCAGTTCCTGCCGGGACTCCCCCTGGGTGAGCAGGCGCTCAGGCAAGGTGGCGAGAATTTTCTGACCGAGTTCAAACTGATTCCTGGCATAGCCGATGGCGTCGCCGCTCATATCGTTGATCATGATGCGGGGATCAATACCGGCACCGGGTCTGCGCATATCGTCTGCATCATTACCAAACGCCAGTGCCGGGTCGGTGGAGCGGGCCAGAATATTGGTCAGGCGCTGTTCCTCTTCTTCACTGTCTACTAACGCTGTCGAATAGCCATATTCGATGGCCCAGCGGTCGTAGGCACCCGGCGCCACGTCATAGAATTGCCCCTGCGTATCCGCGTCTGCCGACAGGTTGGCCGCGGGGTAATCCATGACGGAGGCGGTCAGCCCCTGGGCGCGAGTGCGCTCGCCATCGAACACAGACTCGAGAGGCTGGTGCTGACTGGCAATAAAGTTGTGATTCAGCCCCAGCGTGTGTCCGACTTCGTGCAGGATCAGGAAATACAGGAACTCTTCTGAAAACCGGCTGACGGTCGCTGTGTCTGCGCCCATGGCGTTGAGTGCGGCGGAACCGAATGCGCCGCCCATGTAAATGGGGGCATGGGACTGGGCCGCAGGATGAAAGCCGGTATTTGCGGAGGGGGTTATGCTCGCCGGCACGTCATAAATATCCTCCATACGCGACCGGTTTTGCATGGCGACCAGCTCGAGCATGATGTCGGCGCCCAGGATCTGCCCGGTGCGAGGGTCTCCGATACTCGGGCCGAGGCCACCGAACAGCGGTTGCGGCGAGGCGGTCCAACGCAACACGTTGTACTGGAGGTCTCCCGCATCCCATTCCGCATCGTCCGGCTGCACTTTTACCTGTATCGCGTTCTTGAACCCCGCCTGCTCGAAGGCCTGGTTCCAGGCGAGTGTGGCATCGCGGATGGTGTCCCGGTATTCCAGCGGCGTTGTATTTTCGATCCACCAGACAATAGGCTCCACCGGCTCGGAAACCTCTGCCAAGGGGTTCTTCTTGACCAGGTGCCAGCGATTGATAAAGTCGCCGTAGGGGGCCGCGCTGTCAGAGGTCATTACCTGTCGCAGAGCGGTGAAGTAGCCGATGCGGGGATCGTCCCGGCGCGGCGTGAAGTCGTTTTCCGGTGCCTCAATCAGAATATGACGGATACTGAAGGCCAGGCTTCGCTCATCCCCAAGGGCATAGTCCTTGATGTCACTGCCGAATTCTTTTGGCAGCACAGGCTCCGGGTTGTCGTAGACATACTCAACGACAACGTCAGTATTTTTCGGGTAATTGTGCAGGCTGGTGAAACGGGTCTTCTCCGCATTCAGCTTGCCCAGTGCGAGCCGCTCTCCGGGCTTTTCCTCGGGATTTGGGGAGGGTTTCAACTGGCGCAGGGAGTCGTTGAGAAATAGCGAATCCACGTTGACGAAAAAGGCGCCGCTGTCTTTGTCCTTTGCCTCAATCTTGAGTGCTGCTAACAGGGGGCGATTGACATTGGCGTGGTTCGCGCGACTGACGGGATTTGCCTCATCGTGAACAAAAATGGTGTTTTCCTGCCGCACGTGAATTTTGTCGAAGTACTGCTCGAAGCGGAGCACTCGTGGTTCAAAATACATTCCCATGGTGTGGTAGATATTGTTCCCGGGAATGCCGTTGCTGACCTGCATGTGGTGGATGATGTCCTTGCCAAGTTGTTCCGGCAGGATTTTCAGGTACAGGCTGCCGCTTTTTTCGTTCTGGTACAGATCGAACAAGCCGGCGAATTGTTTGGTTTTGTTGGTGATTTCTGCCACCGGTTTGAGATCGCCTTCGGCTTTGGTGGCTTCATCGGAGGGCGATTTTTTCGCGCAGGCAGAGAGCAGCAGTAGAAATGCGGCGGCACAGAGCAGCCTGGCCGCATATGTGAGCTTGGCCATGGGGAAGTCCTTTTATTTTGAGTGGGCTGTTGTCACAGGGTCTGAACAGCCTTACCTCTTCCTGTGGACTGCTTGAGTAAACCAAATTTTTGAAATGGAGGCCAGCGCGCTGCCGCCACCCACACTATGGTTGAAAATGCCGGTTTATATTGCCGACGACCCCGTCGAGTAGCCGCTGGCGGCTCTCGCGACTGACCCAGGCACAGTGCGGTGTGAGGATGAGGTTGGGAATATTCCCCGTAAGTAGCGGGTGATCTTGGGGGGGCGGTTCGACGCTGAGGACGTCGAGGGCGGCGCCGGCGATCTGATGTTCTTTCAGGGCAGTGACCAAAGCGGGTTCGTCCACCAGTCCACCGCGGGCGGTGTTGATCAGGAATGCGGAGTCTTTCATCGCCGCCAGAAAGTCCCGGTTTACCAGCCGGTCGGTCTGTTCGGTGAGGGGGCAGTGCAGGCTGACCACATCGGATTCCGCCAGCAGTGTTTCAAGTGGCGTGCGCCCGGGCTTTTTCTCGCCGGTGAAGGAGGCGGCCACCAGGATCTCCATCCCCAGCGCCTCCCCAAGCCGCGCGACTTTCTGCCCCAGGTCGCCGTAGCCGATGATACCGAGCGTCTTGCCCGCCAGCTCGATTACCGGGTAATCCAGGCGACAGAAAATCGGCGATTGGCTCCAGCGGCCCTGTTGCACATCGTCGTTGTACTGATGCCAGCGAGTGGCGAGTGCCAGCATCAGGGCGAGGGTATGCTGAGCGAGGGAACTGCCGGTGTAGCCGGCCACATTCTTGACCGGAATGTTTTTTTCTGCGGCGGCGTCCAGGTCAATATTGTTGGTGCCGGTGGCGCAGACACAGATGAGCTTCAGGTTGGGGGCGTTGTCGATCAGCGCGCGATCGAGCACGACCTTGTTGGTGATGACAACGTCGGCGTTTGTAATGCGTTCCGCGGTCTGTCGCGGAGACGTGGTCTCAAAAAAATCCCAGTGATCCACCGCGTGTTCGAGCGCGGAAGTATCCAGCTCTTCCAGTTTCATGGTGAGGGTATCGAGAAACACACCGCGCATCTGTCGCTTCCTTTCTGTCTAACCTGCCGAATTTTCCGATAAGGCCCTCAGGGGCTGTTTTCTGCGGAACGATTGCCGATGAGGTTGTGGAGCAGAAAATTGCCCCTGAGGGCCGCCCTGAAGCTAATTCAAGGCGGTTGGCGATGCCCATCCCGGCTACAAGCTTGTACCCGGGATAAGCTTGGTGATTTACATCACCCGCATACCCGGCTGCGCACCCTCGTGGGGCTCCAGAATCCAGATGTCCTTGCCGCCGGGGCCGGCCGCAAGCACCATGCCCTCACTCACACCAAAGCGCATCTTGCGCGGCGCCAGGTTGGCCACCATCACCGTGTGCTTGCCGATCAGGTCTTCCGGGCTGTAGGCGCTCTTGATACCGGCAAACACATTGCGGGTCTCGCCGCCCAGGTCCAGGGTCAGGCGCAGCAGTTTGCCGGCACCTTCCACATGTTCCGCGTTAGCGATCAGCGCGATGCGCAGGTCCACCTTGGCGAAGTCGTCGAACTGGATCTGCTCGGCGAGCGGGTCGTCCGCCAGCGGGCCGCTCGCCGCCTTGGCCTCCGCCTGCAGCTGCGCCAGGGATTCCTTGGCCGCCTCCTGCATCGCGTCCACCTGGGTCTTATCAATACGCTGCATCAGCGGCTTGAACTTGTTGATGGTGTGGCCGGCCAGCGGAGTGGTAGCGGTGTTCCAGTCCAGCGCAACACCGAGGAATTCCTCGGCCTTTTTCGCGGTTTCCGGCAGCACCGGTGCGAGCCAGGTGATCAGCGCGCGGAACATGTTGACGCCCTGGGAACAGATCGCCAGTACCTCTTGCTCCTTGCCTTCTTCCTTCGCCAGCGACCAGGGGGCCTTATCCGCAATCCAGGCGTTGGCGGCATCCGCTAGTGCCATGATCTCGCGGGTGGCGCGGCTGTATTCGCGCGCCTCGAAATGTTCGGTGATACGCGGGGCCGCTTCCACAAACTGGTTCCACAGGGTCTCGTCGGCGAGTTCCGCAGACAGGGCACCGCCGGACTTGCTGACAAACTTGGCGGTGCGCGAGGCGATGTTGACCACCTTGCCCACCAGATCCGAATTCACCTTGGCGATAAAGTCGTCGAGGTTCAGGTCCAGGTCGTCAACGCCACCCGTCAGTTTGGCGGCGAAGTAATAGCGCAGGTATTCCGGGTTCAGGTGGTCGAGGTAGTTGCGCGCATTGATAAAGGTGCCGCGGGATTTGGACATCTTCTTGCCATTGACGGTCAGGAAGCCGTGTACACACACCTTGTTGGGGGTGCGGAAGTCGGCGGAGTCGAGCATGGCCGGCCAGAACAGCGCGTGGAAGTTGACGATGTCCTTGCCGATAAAGTGATACACCTCGGCGGTGCTGTCTTTTTTCCAGTAGTCCTGCCAGTCGAGATTGTTCTGGTCGCAGTAGTTCTTGAGGCTCGCCATGTAGCCGATGGGTGCGTCCAGCCACACGTAAAAATACTTGCCCGGCGCATCGGGGATTTCAAAACCGAAGTAGGGCGCGTCGCGGGAGATGTCCCACTCCTGCAGCCCCTCGTCCAGCCACTCGGAGAGCTTGTTGGCCACTTCGGCCTGCAGGGTACCGGAGCGGGTCCACTGTTTCAGGAAGTCGGTAAACGCGGGCAGGGTGAAGAAAAAGTGCTCGGACTCTTTCTCCACCGGGGTTGCACCGGAGATGGCGGAGATCGGGTTGATCAGCTCGGTGGGACTGTAGGTGGCGCCGCAGGCCTCGCAGTTGTCGCCGTACTGGTCTTCGGTCTTGCACTTGGGGCAGGTGCCCTTGATGTAGCGGTCCGCCAGGAACAGCTCTTTCTCCGGGTCGAAGGCCTGGGTAATGGTGCGCGAGGCAATATGGCCATTCTCCCGCAGGCGCTTGTAGATCATGGCCGACAGCTCGCGGTTCTCCTCCGAGTGGGTGGAGTGGTAGTTGTCCACGCCAATCAGGAAGTCGTTGAAGTCCCGCTGGTGCTCCGCCTGCATATTGGCGATGTGCTGCTCTGGCGTCAGTCCCAGCTGCTCGGCTTTCAGCATGATCGCGGTGCCGTGGGCATCGTCGGCGCACATGTACAGGCACTGGTTGCCCTGGGCACGCTGGAAGCGGGCCCAGATATCGGTCTGGATGTACTCGAGAATATGGCCCAGGTGCAGAGAGCCATTGGCATAGGGCAGGGCGCTGGTGACGAGGATGTTTCTGGGCTGGGTGCGAGTCTGAGACATCGTTGATTCCAAAAGCTGCGAGACTGGGTTGTCCAAGTAAAATCAGGTGTGGCCGCCGATGCATTGGGGCGGCCGGAAAAGAGCGCGGAATATAGCAGAAATGGGCCCTGCAAGGCACCCGGTGGGGCGCCCCGCAGGCTTGTGTTGGCTGCAGACCTTGCCCACAATGCCGCCCGAAACCCAGACCAATAAGCACAGGTAGCAGACCCTGTGTCAGCGAGGACCGCAGCGTGACCGACCATCATCACCACCATGAACACGACCACGAGGATATTCCGGCAGACGTCCAGGCCCAGCTGGAGCGGGTGGCGGAGGTTATCGGCGCACTCGAGGACCCGGCCACTGGCCTGCCGCTGGATCAGCTGGAGGCGGATATCGAAGTGGGCTTTGACGCGGGCACGGTCTACACCGGTGTGACCCTGGGGTATCCCTGCGCCAGTCAGCAGGGGGCGTGGGCGCAGCGGATTCGTACCGCCTGTGAGCCGCTGCTCGCCGAGGGACCACTGGCGGGTTCTGATATTCGCAGTGATCTGTTTTTCGAGGTCGGGCGTACAGAGGTCGGTGAGGTGCCTGAATCACTGCGCGCGGTGAAAAACATCATCGCCGTGGCCTCGGGCAAGGGCGGTGTCGGCAAGTCCACCACCGCGGTAAACCTGGCGCTGGCGCTGGCGGCGGAAGGCGCCTCGGTAGGTCTGCTGGACGCGGATATCTACGGCCCCAGCCTGCCTACCATGCTCGGAACCCATGGGCTGCGCCCGGAAGTGAAGGACGGCAAGTTTTTTGTGCCGATTCCCGCGCAGGGACTGCAGACCATGTCACTGGGCTACCTGCTGACCGAAGACACCCCGGCGGTATGGCGCGGCCCCATGGCCAGCGGCGCACTGAACCAGATGCTGACTCAGACGCTCTGGGGGGTTGGGGCTGAGGACGGAGAACTTGATTACCTGGTGGTCGATATGCCGCCGGGTACCGGCGACATCCAGCTGACCCTGTCGCAAAAAGTGGCGCTTGCCGGTGCGGTAATTGTGACAACACCCCAGGACCTGGCACTGGTGGACGCGATCAAGGGTGTGGAAATGTTCCGCAAGGTTTCGGTACCGGTGTTGGGTATCGTCGAGAACATGGCGCTGCACACCTGCTCCAACTGCGGCCACCGGGAACCGGTGTTTGGCAGTGGTGGCGGAGAACGGATGGCGGCGGAATACGGTACCCGCCTGCTGGGGCAGCTGCCGCTGGCGATGTCGATTCGCGAACAGGCGGATAGCGGAAAGCCGACGGTAGCGGTCGCTCCGGAGGGCGAGGTATCCGCGTTGTACAAAGAAATTGCACGCAAGGCGGCTGCACAGGTGTGGCTCGCCGGCGAAGACGAGGGTATGCCAGAGATCGAGATGGGTTGACCGCTTTAATGCTCTATCGGGAATTTTGGCGGAGTTCGCGCTTTTTCGTATACTGGTTGCCGAAAATAGCCGATTAGAGGTGCATCCCCGTTGGGCTTTCAGGCAATGGCGTCTGAATGGGGAGGGCAGGCGCGGCTCAGGAGATAGACAGTTGAGCTTTCAAATACGTTTCAACCCCGGTACACGCATTGTCTCGGCCATTTTTTTTGGCCGCGTAGAGTTAGCCGACAAGCTGGCGTCTGCGCGGCAGGTAGCGGAAAAATTCGGCCACTTGCACCCATTGATGTTATTGGTGGATGTGCGCAAGGCAGATATCGTTCTATCCATGGAGGAGCGCCGCGCGTTCGGTAGTTTCGCCGCGAACCTCCAGGGTCTGAGCCACGGCAAGGTGGCGGTATTACATGCCCCCGACTACAACGCCAATGTCGTCATTAACGGCGCAGCGCAGGCCGAAGGTATGCGGGTAGTCGAGTTTGTGACTGAGCATGCCGCGCTGGAGTGGCTCACTTCTACCGAAACGCATGAGGACACTTCCCCGCACTGAGACGGTCGCGGCCCATTCTCTGCTTCATTACACGGCCACCTCAAACCACTGCGGATACTCGCCGAAGTGCCCAGCTGAGTGCGCACTCCGGCGAAGGGGGCTCAGGAGCGCTGGGCCTGCTCAGCCTGCTGGCGGCGCAGTTCCTGTTTCTGCTTGCGGCGGGCCTGGGTGGTCGCCTTGGCGTCGTGGCCCAGGTGGTCCTCACCGCGGGCCTTTGCCAGCTGGATCTGCTTTTCACGCTCGCGGAAACGGGCCTTGTCGGCCTCTGAGACCGAGTCGTGGCAGTGGGGGCAACTGACGCCCTGCTCAAACAGTTCGGACTGCATCTCTTCATCGGTTACCGGCATGCGGCACGCATTGCACTGCTGGTAGCTACCTCGCTCCAGCTCGTGGTTGACGGTTACGCGCTCGTCAAACACAAAGCATTCGCCTTTCCACAGGGTCTCCTCCCTGGGAACATCTTCCAGGTATTTCAGGATGCCGCCCTGCAGGTGGTAGACCTCGTCGAAGCCCTGCTCTTTCAAGTAGGCAGTGGATTTTTCGCAGCGGATACCGCCGGTGCAGAACATGGCCACTTTCTTGTGCTTCTGCGGGTCCAGGTGCTCCTTCACATACTGTGGGAACTCACGGAAACTGGTGGTATTCGGGTTTACCGCGTGCTCGAAGGTGCCCACCTGGAACTCGTAGTCGTTGCGGGTATCGATCAGCAGCACTTCCGGGTCGGAGATCAGCGCATTCCAGTCCCGTGGTTTGACGTAGGTGCCAACGGTACGGCGTGGGTCAATCCCCTCCACACCCATGGTGACAATCTCCCGCTTGAGCTTGACCTTGCTGCGCAGGAACGGCATTTGTTCCGTATAGGACTCCTTGTAATCCAGCTCCGCCAGGCGCGGGTCGGACTTGAGGTAGGCGAGCAGGGCATCAATACCCGCGCGGCTGCCCGCCACGGTGCCGTTGATGCCCTCGCGGGCCAGCAGCAGGGTGCCGCGCACCTCGTGCTGGAGCAGGGTTTTGAGCAGCGGTTCGCGCAGGGATTCGAAGTCCTCGAGACTGACAAATTTGTACAGCGCGCAGACCACGATGTTGGTAGTGTGGGTCATGAGGTATGTCCTTTTGCAGGCCGGATCGTAAATCCGGGGCATTGGGGTAAAAAATCGCCGCGCATTTTAACGAAAAATTCGTGTGCTGTCGTACACTTTTTCGACAGCGGGGCACGGTGCCTGACCAGTGGTTCACGGACGGCTGGATCATCTGCCGGCCCTTTTCCCTGCTTCACTTCCTGTCCCTTATGCCAGCGAGGATCTCCCCATGGCCGATGACGTAACTCCACAAGAATCGCCCCTGTGCCGTGCATATAGCGATGGCAATCACACCGTCAGCATCGATATCTACGCGGATGATGAGGGCGGCTGGTTGCTTGAGATCGTCGATGAAAACAACAACACCACCGTGTGGGAGGATGCCTTCGACACCGATGAAGAGGCGCTGCAGGAAGCGCTGGACGCACTGAAAGAGGAAGGCGTGGGGGCGTTTATTGGCCCCGCGGAAGCGAGCGGCAGCTGGGAAGCGCCGTAAATCGCGTGAAGCAGGTTTTCACGGGACTTCCCTAGCGTCCGTGACCGGGTTTCACCAGTACGATTACAAATAATACGCGCCGCACAAAGCAGGTTTTTTGTGGCCTGCTATGGTTATACATAGAAGGGAATCGCGACAGTGTAACAGCACTACCCAATCGCGGCGCCGCCAACGGGCAGCAAGGAAAGTTGCCCTGGCGGAGCCAACTGCTCGCGGTCACCGGGCCGCCACTGTCTGCAGATGTATTAAATGTGGTTGCTCTGCATGAAAAATTTCCTTCCCGTTCTCGCTATTCCCCTGTTGTGTTTTTCGTCGGCCATGCCGGCGCAGTCTGGTATTGAACTCAAACTCTCCGATGACCGGGCGATTGACGTGGATCTCGCCGAAGCCGAACTGATTTCCGAGCTGCGAGGCTACGCGATCATTGCCGGGCGGACGTGTATTGACTGCGACGAAAATACCGCAATTTTTCTCGAAAAAATCGACCATCGACAAGGTCAGGCCGTGCGTTCGCAGCCGGACGGAGAGGATCCCCCGGAGCCGGAAGAGTTTGCCCGGCTGGAGCGCGGCGATTCGACCGAAACCAAAGCGGCACAGCGCGACCGGGCGCAGGCAGAAATGGATGGGGCCGTGGACGGCGTAACCGAAGTTGACCTGTCCGGTGAGCGCTTTACCTATCCGGGAAAGTACCGGGACTACCTCACGAAAGAACTGGTGGAAAAAACCCGTATGTTTTACGGCAAGTGCCACGAGAACTCGCCGGCGCTGTTGTGGTTGAGTGAATACCGCACAGAAAAGGGTTGGGTAAAGGAGGAGTATTTGCTGGTGTTTCGGGATGAGGGCATTGAGCACCGCTACAACCAGGCACGGCAGCCGAGTATCTATTACATTGAAAATGAAGACTGTCGCGAGTTAAAGGGAGTGGAAGCCACCACTGAACCTTGAGTGCTCGCAAGTGGCGCCTGGCAGAAAAAGAAAAACCCCGCAATTGCGGGGTTTTTAATGGCTGTGCGGGCAGTGCCCTGTGATCTATTTATTGTTACTGCTGTTCTGGCGAATTATTTTTTGCTGTCGTGCCAGATGATCTTGAGCTTTTTCTTGCCCCACTTACGCGCTTTTTTAATATCCTCTTCCATCCACACGTCAATGCGGTTTTTGTAGCGCTTGTTCATGCGGTCGCGCACGGTATAAGTACCGGGCAGGCCTTCAATTCGTACCTTGGCGCCGTTGGTCAGGCCGTGTTTCTCCAGGTCGCGGGAAACAGCAATGATCTTGTCACCGGGGCGCAGACGGTTGTTCCAGGCCGCGGTCCAGGGATCGTCATCGGTCTGGCCTTCAACGGAGTTGTAGGCCGTCGCGGTCACGGTCATGGACTTCTTTTCTTTGGCAGGTTTGATCGCGGCAAAGGCGTCGCCACCGGCCAGAGCCGAGAGTGATGCTGCGAGTACGATCACGTACTTTTTAAGACTCTGTCGCATAATATTCAGTACCTCCGAAAGCGCTTTAGTCACAGACTTGTTTTGCCTGTGCGGCCTCCAAGTTGATTTCGTCATAAGTGATCAAACTTTGATCAGGGATGGCCATATTAAAGATCCGTGGAAGGGAATCAATCTTTTCGGTGACAGCGCTCGACTGCTCGACAGGGTATTCGTTTAGCCTCAAGTTTGAGTCTTTTTTGGTGCGTTTTGACAGAAAGTTGGAAAGATAGCCCTGCCTGTTACCGAAATATGACAGCACTGGGTACATCATGTGGATTTCTATTGGCACTCCGTTGCCAATTTGGATTTACGAGTGACAGCGATGTCATCTGGCATTGTTTAATTTTTGTACGATTTGGGGGCAGGGACCCTGTATTCTCTGGAACAAAATTTTTTTCGGTTTATTTGTGACCACTGGTCCAGAGAGTGGCTCAGCGTACCGGTGACAGCGCTGTAACCGGGATCAAACGTGCGAGTAGAGGCTATTGCCGAAATGCTCTGGCAATCAAACTGCCGGAAATCGTCTCCAGAGAGGAGCTGGCTCCACCTCCGCAGCAACGGCCAGCGGGAGAATTTATCCCTCTGATGGGCGTCGCCTTTCGCAGAGAGTGGCGGTTATCGCGGGTATTCTGGCCCCGCCGGGGGGGGTTAGATCGCGGTATTGCCGACCGGGCGCTCGGGGTTGACCAATTCTCGCAGTGCAGTGAGGTATGCCTGGTCCTCCTCCAGGTCCGCGAAGCCATGGCGTCTGTCCAGGGCCACAGCCTGCTCCAGCCACTGGATTGCTTCCTCAAGGTTGCCCTGCCATTCACACACCTGCCCGACATTGAACGACGTGATTGCCAGGTTTTGCCAGTCTTCCTCCCGGCGCAGTTGTTCGGTGGCGCTGGTGTACAGCTGGTAGGCGTGGCGCAGCATGGCGGCGCGCTTGTTGGGGTTGGTCTGCAAGGCGGCTTGCTGGTGGTAAGTGTGGGCGATGGCAGAGCTCACACGTGCCGCGGAGTGTTCGAAGGGCAGACCGGGGGAGGACTCGATATAGGTCAGCACCGCCTCGAACTGGCCGCGCGCCAGTGGGTACAGGTCCGGGCGCTGGGCACCCAGGGCATTGAGGATGATGCCGTAGCGGTAGCGCAGCTGGTTCTGGCGGTGGGGCTCCGACACCAGGCTGGCGATCGCCTGTTCGTACATGGGCAGGGCGGCATCGTAGTTGCCTTCCAGCGCAAACTCCTCCGCCTCCATGATCAGTGAAGTGGGATCGACGGCATTGTTGCCGGATTGGGCGGCGGTTGACGCGGCGAGCGTCAGGCACAGCAGCGCACCTATAAACGCGGGAAGGGCGGGCAACCGGGGGGGGAGGTGTTTGCGCGTGGTCAGCATGGCCAGTCCATCTTCATGATCCGCCGGCGCGCACATGCGCGCCGGCAGACAAGTTAGTGATTACTGACAGTAAACCCTGAATCTTCAATTTGTGCCAGTAGTGCCTGTAGAGGATGGCGCAGGCTGGTGTCTGCGAAGCGCTTGCTCTGGCAACGGCAAGAGTAGCCGGTGGCGAGGATGGCACTGCTGTCGCCATTCAGCTTTGGCGCCCAGGACTGCTGGAAGATAACCCGCGAAGTCTCCCGGTTGGCGACCTCGTGGCCGTAAGTGCCGGCCATGCCACAGCAGCCGGCGGCCTGGGCGTCCAGCTCCATACCGAGGGCGGCAAACACCTGCTGCCACTGACGGGTGGAGCCGGCGGCGTTGGATTGTTCGGTGCAGTGGGGCAGCAGGGTGAACCGGCCACTGTTGAGGCGGTTGCGGTTTGTCGCCAGATGCTCGGTGTGCTGTGACAGCCACTCCTGCAACAGCTGCACCCGGGGTGCTTTGTCACCCAGCAGCTTTTCGTATTCTGAGCGGTAGGTCATGGTCATGGACGGGTCTATGCCCACCAGCGGCACGCCGCATTCCGCCAGGCTGTTCAGCATGGCACTGTTGCCGGCGGCGGTCTGGGCGAACTGGCGCAGGAAGCCATGCACATGCAGGGGTTTGCCATTGGCCCGGTAGGGCGCCACCAGCGGGTTGAAGTCCAACAGTTTGAGCAGGCGCAGGGTGTCGGCCACCACATCCGCGTCGAAGTAGCTGGTAAAGGCATCCTGCACGATCACCACCGCCTTGGCGCGCTGGGCCGGGCCCATTGCCCGCAGGCTTTCGCGGCTGGCATAGGGCACACCCAGTTCGCGCATCACCTTGTCCAGGCGGGTGGCAGAGAGCTTTGGTGAGTCGGCCAGGCCCAGTCCGCGCTCCATGAGCCAGCGCACCGGCTTCAGGCTAAGCGGGGCGTTGTACAGCTGGGGTACCCGCGCCAGGTGGGGCATCACAAATTCGAGGCCGCCGACAAAATAGTCCTTCAGCGGTCGCAGGTAGCGGCTGTAGTAGAGCTCGAGGAACTTGGCGCGGAAAGTGGGTACATCCACCTTGATCGGGCACTGCCCGGCGCAAGACTTACACGCGAGACAGGCCTGCATGGATTCGTTCACCTCGTGGCTGAAGTCGTACTCGCCGCGGGCCCGGGCCAGGGAATTCTTGATGCGCCCGGGCAGGCCGATCAGAAACGACTTCTCGCGGCTTTTGCGCGCCACCGCCTCAGGGTCCACTGCGCGGTCCGCCAGCAGGCGCAGCCATTCGCGGATCAGCGAGGCGCGGCCCTTGGGGGAATGGATGCGGTTGCGGGTGCCTTTATAGGATGGGCACATGGCGTCGTCCGGGTTCCAGTTGAAACAGGCGCCGTTGCCGTTGCAGTAGACGCCCTCGGAGTAGCCTTCCCACACCTGTACCGGGATTTGGCGGTCGTGTTCGCCACGGGTGGGAACCTCGTCGATCTTCAGCAGGCCGGATGCGGCGCTGGGGGTGGCGATCTTGCCCGGGTTCAACTGGTTGCGGGGGTCAAACGCGGCCTTGATCTTCTGGAGTTCCGGGTAGAGTTCACCGAAGAACGCCGGAGAGAACTCCGAGCGCACCCCCTTGCCGTGTTCACCCCACAGCAGGCCGTTGTACTTTTTCGCCAGCTCGACCACCTGCTCGGTGATGATGCGTACCTGTTTGGCCTGTTCCGGGTCTTTCATGTCGATGGCCGGGCGCACATGCAGCACACCGGCGTCCACATGACCGAACATGCCGTAGGCAAAGCCGGCCTGGTCGAGGGCGGCACGGAACTCGGCGATAAAGTCGGCGAGGTTCTCCGGCGGTACCGCGCAGTCCTCCACAAATGGGATCGGGCGCTGCTCGCCCCTGGCGTTGCCCAGCAGGCCCACGGCGCGCTTGCGCATGGCCCAGATCTTGTTCACCTGGGCATGGCCGCGGGCGATGGTGTAGGCGAAGCTCTTGCCGGGCTGGCCGATGAGACTGTCTACGTGGGCGGTGAACCTGGCCAGCGCCGCGTCCAGCTCTTCTTCGGAGTCGGCGGTGTATTCCACCAGATTGATGCCCTGCACAGGCCGATCATCCTGGGGGAAAAACGCGCTGACGCTGTCCCAAACGATATCGCCCATGGCCAGTTGCAGCACCTTGCTGTCCACCGTCTCGATGGAGGTGGGCCCGGCCTTCATCAGGTCGGTGGCGTCTTTGAGGGCATCCTGAAAGTGGTCGTAGTTCAGGTTGACCAGGGCGGCGCACTTGGGGATTTTGAGAACATTGAGTTTGGCCTCGGCAATAAAGCCCAGGGTACCCTCGGAACCGCACAGGATATTGTTGAGGTTGAAGCGGCCGTCGTTGCCCTTTTCACTGTCCCGGATATGCGCGAGGTCGTAACCGGTGAGGCAGCGGTTCAGCTTGGGGAACTTGGCGTCAATCAGGTCGCGCTTTTCGCGTTCGACGCTGTCCACCAGCCGGTGGATCCTGCCCGCGCGGCTGTCACTGCTGGTGATTTCTGCCAGCTCATCATCATCTATTGCGTGCGAGAGCCAGAATTCGCCCCCCATCAGCACGGTTTTCAATTCCAGTACGTGGTCGCGGGTCTTGCCATACAGGCAGGAGCCCTGACCGGAAGCGTCGGTATTGATCATGCCGCCGATGGTGGCGCGATTGCTGGTCGAGAGCTCCGGGGCAAAAAACAGCCCATGCGGTTGCAGTGCCGCGTTCAGCTGGTCCTTCACAACCCCGGTTTGCACGCGAACCCAGCCTTCTTCGGCATTGATTTCGAGGATGCGGTTCATGTGGCGGGACAGGTCCACCACGATGCCATCCGTGAGTGACTGGCCGTTGGTGCCGGTGCCGCCACCGCGGGGGGATAGGACGATCTTGTGGAACGCCTCCTGATCCGCCAGTTCCATCAACAGCTGTAAATCGTGTATATCCCTCGGATACACCACGGCCTGGGGCAATACCTGGTAAATGGAGTTGTCTGTCGAAAGCACCGTGCGGCTGGCATAACTGGGGCTGGAATCGCCGTGGAAGCCGCCCTGTTTGAGTGCTTTGAGGAACTGCAGGTAGAGCGCCTGTACTTCGTTGATTTCGCGCAGTGCTGGAATCATTCCGGGCCCCGGTTTCTGGATCGACTGATCGATATGGCTACATATATAAGGGACTGGCATTTTAGCGGCGGTGGCGGGCTGCGCAACAATTACCGGGAAATCCGCACTCCGGTGCCGGATTGTTGCGGCGGCTGCCCCTGTTCTCGCGTGCCACAGAGAGGGTCATCCACGAACGCCCCGTCAGCGTAGAGTACACTGTGAGAAGTGAATATATGCCTCCCCGGGGCGAGTACCGATGAAAATACAACTGCTAAAGCACAAAATCCCTGTGGGCATCAGCCAGTGCGCGATGGGAGACCCGGTTCGCTTCAATGGCGGGCACAAACACAGCAAGGTGTGCACGGGGCTTTTGGCCCAGTGCTTTGATTACGTGCCCCTGTGTCCGGAAGTTGCCATTGGTATGGGGGTGCCGCGCAAGCCAATCCACCTGCTGGTGGACAAGGCGGGGGCACCGGTCGATGCAGTGCGTGTCATCGGTGTGGAAAATCCCGAGGTAGACGTAACCACGCCATTGCGTGACTACGCCGATTCTGTGGTTCCTGAACTGCAGAAAGTGCGCGGCTATATCTTTATGCAGAACTCGCCCAGCTGCGGTCTGCACGGCGTGCGGCGCTATCTGGATAATGGTCACGGTATCGACAGTGAGGGGGTGGGTGTATTCGCCCGCCGCCTGCAACAGCAGTTCCCGCATCTGCCCATGGAGGAAGTCGGGCGACTGAATAACAGTGAGTTGCGCGAAAATTTCCTCACCCGTGTTTTCGCTTACGACGCCTGGTTTCGGTATGTCGAGGGTGAGGAGGTGGATGAAGCCGTCGCGGAGGAGACCAGGAAAACCTCGCGGATCTCCCGCATTATCGAGTTTTACACCGCCTACAAGTATTTGCTGTTGGCGCACAATCAGGACGCCACCCGGGCGCTTGGTCGTGTTTTGGCGGACTCGAAAGCGCAGTCCGAAGACGACCTGGCGTTCGCCGTTCGCGGCGGCATCATGGACATCCTCTCGCGCCCGGCGAGCCGCAAGGATCGCACCAATGCCCTGATGCACAGCCAGGGGCACCTGAAGGAATTCCTCAGCCGCGAGGAAAAAGCCGAGCTACAGCAGTTGATCGAGGATTACCGCCGTGGCCACAAGCCGCTTTCCTCCGTTCTCACCCTGTTGCGCCACTTCCTCCCGCGCAGCCCGCACGGTTTCATTCACAGCCAGGTGCTGCTGGCGGCTGAGCCGGCGGAGCTTGGGTTGTGTGATTTCCATTGAACCCTTACTGTAGGTCTCCCTGAACCCAAGCATGCGCGAAAAAGCCTATTCACGGGGGCTGGTCTGGTTACGTAACGACCTGCGCCTGCACGACAACACCGCACTCTACCGTGCTGCCCGGGGCTGCAAGGCGCTCGCGGCCGTGTTCATTGCCTGCCCGCAGACCTGGGCCAGCCACGGCGATGGGGATAATGTTGTCGCCATGCGCCTGCGCAGTCTGGCACCACTGCAGCGTTCCCTGTCAGACAAGCAGATTCCGCTCTACTTCCTCGAACTCAACGGGTTTGCCGATGTGCCGCAAGCACTGGCACAGATCGTCTCCAAGCTGGACATCGACGCGGTGTTTGCCAACACGGAATACCCGCTCAACGAATTGCGCCGGGACGATGCCGTCCGCAAAGCGCTTAAAGAAAACGGTGTTCCGATTGAGTTCTGCACCGATCGCACCCTGATCCCTCCCGGTAGCCTTACCACCAACAGCGGCGACGGTTTCAAGGTATTTACCCCGTTCAAGCGCGCGTTTATCGCCCAGCACGGTAACAGCGCCGAGGGTTTCGATCCCCTGCCTGCGCCGCGGGCGCTGGGTGACGAGCACGCGGCGCAGTGGCCAGAGTGGATCTCGCTGGCGGGAGCGAACAACCTGGTGCGGAGCATTCCGGACACCGTCGGTGACTACGGTGTGGCCGCCGGTGGTGAGAAAAAAGTGCTGGACTGGGCGGCCGGGGAGAAAGCGGCGAACAAGCGGTTGCAGGCATTCTCGCAGATCATCGCGGATTACGAGGAGTGGCGGGATTTTCCCGCGAGGGAAAATACATCACGCCTGTCGCCGTATCTGAATTGTGGCGCCATCTCCATTCGGCAGTGCGCGAAAATGGCACTGGACGCCAATGATGGTCGTTGGGCGGGTGGCAAGGGCAGCCAGAGCGAGGGCGCCACCAGCTGGCTGAATGAGTTGTTATGGCGGGAATTCTATCAACACCTGGTGGTGAACTATCCCCGCGTATGCCGCAACCGGCCGTTCAAGCCGGAAACCGAGCGGGTACCCTGGTCCAGGCGGCGCGAAGACTTTGAGCGCTGGTGTGAAGGGCAGACCGGCGTGCCCATCGTAGACGCGGCGATGCGCCAGCTGAATCAGACCGGTTGGATGCACAACCGTCTGCGAATGGTGGTCGCGTCCTTCCTTACCAAAAACCTGCTGACTGACTGGCGCAAGGGCGAGCGCTACTTTATGCAGCATCTGGTAGATGCCGATTTCGCCGCCAACAACGGCGGCTGGCAGTGGGCCGCCTCCACGGGCACCGATTCGGCACCTTACTTTCGCGTATTCAACCCCTATAGCCAGTCGAAACGTTTTGATCCGGAAGGCGAGTTTATCCGTACCTATATTCCGGAGCTTGCGGCGCTTTCCAGCAGGGATGTCCACTGCCCGCCCCAGGACCTTTTCGGGCACGGAGGCTATCCCGAGCCGGTCTGTGATGTGACCGACTCCCGTAAAAAGGCAATCGAGGTGTTTGCCAGCTTGAAGTCTTAGTAAACCTCTGATTTATTCAATGTGCCGGGATCATCCGGCGTGACGCGCTCGCGGTACAGAATCCTTCTGATAAATGAGTCGCCAATGAATTATAAGAAAGTGGCCAATTTCATTCTGTTCGTCGCCGGTTGGTGGACGGCCCTGCTGTATGGCAATGCATTGGCGTTGATCGCATTGTTTATCGTCGTGATGCTGCATTTCGTCATGTGGCGGGATATGCGCGATATCTTCGTCATCCTCGGCTTTATCTTTTGCGGTTTTGGCGTCGAGTGGGCCTTTATGGCCAATGGTGTGCAGGATTACCGCACCAGCCTCCCCCCGGCCTGGTCAATCTGTATCTGGGCCATGCTTGCCACCACAATGCGTTACTCCCTCTCCTGGTTGATCAGCAGGCCTTTGTGGGCGGCGCTGGCGGGCTTGCTGGTAGCGCCCGCGTTCTACTTCAACAGTGTGCAGTTCGGGCCTGCTGGCTGGGGCCGCCCGATGTGGCAGTGCCTTATTGCCATTGCGCTGGTGTGGAGCCTGCTGGCGGCCTTTATCAGTGGCGTGCTGATCCCCCTGATCGAGCAGATGGATTCGACGGATAGCAGTGTTTCCTGATTGATGATGGATCTTTGCCTGAGAAAAACCGGCCTTTGCTGCTGACCTATACTTGCCACGAAATTTCGCCGTGGCAAGGAGGCTGCAGTGTTCTCATCGAGAAAAAAACGCCCAGGATATTTGACCGGTGCCCTGTATTTTCCGGGGGTACTGTCCCTCGCCATTGGTGCGGCGGTGGGCACGTGCCCTGCATACGCGGAAGAACCGCTCTACGGTGCACTGATCGTGTTTGGCGACAGTCTTTCCGACAATGGCAACGCCGGCGTATTCACCAGCGAGGATCCTGAGGGAATCTACCCGCGCCAGCCGGCGGTATCTTTTCTCGCTGACCGGCTGGGGCTCGCCAAACAGAACTCCTGTTACGGACTGGGGCAGGATTTTGGCGGCGCCATCCCCTGCGCGCCGGCGGCGGGAAGCCTGGGGCAGCAGCTTTCCCAGATCACCGGCTCGGTGTTGACCAATGGCCCCAATTGGGCCGTGGGCGGCAATCGCACCGC
Source organism: Microbulbifer hydrolyticus (assembly GCF_009931115.1). Taxonomy (NCBI): domain Bacteria; kingdom Pseudomonadati; phylum Pseudomonadota; class Gammaproteobacteria; order Cellvibrionales; family Microbulbiferaceae; genus Microbulbifer; species Microbulbifer hydrolyticus. Next base: position 1,119,249 of record NZ_CP047491.1, read on the forward strand.
TGACGTCCTGCTGGACCTGGTGGGCCCGCAACGCTTCCGTCAGCTCTTCCCGGATACCACGGTGGCGGATCACAATACCCTTTCCACCATATTGCCGGACGCCAGCCGTTGCGGCCCGGACGGTGTGTGCGATCCTGCGGCGGGGGAGAGCCCCTATCTGAGTCCTGTGGAAGTGCAGGCTGCCGTTGCGGCATTCAATGATCCGATGGCCCTGCAGGCACTGGTAGACGACCCGAACAACAATATCACCCTCACTGGTGTGCCTTTTGCTACCGGGCAGGGTTATCTCCCGCAGAATGCCGTTTCCAGCACGGATCTCTATTTTCTGAATGGTGGTGGCAATAATATTCTTGACGGCGTGCGCGGCAGTAACCTGAGCCCTATGTCGATGGAGCGTGCTGCGACTTTCCTTTCTACCGCTGGCAGTGAGCTGAAGGCTGCCGGTGCCAAATATATTGTGATGACCAACGCCCCGAGAATCGGGCGGACGCCCGCGATTTACCTGCAGGGGCAGGGTGCGATCAACTATGCCAACTACGGCACCGGGTTGTTTAACGACACACTGCGCCAGCAGGTCAATGCAGTGGGGAACATACTGTTGCTGGATGTGGAAGGTACCCTTGAGCTGCTGATTCAGGACCCGGCAGCGTTTGGCCTCGCCAACATCAACCAGAGTGCAACCTGTTATGTCAACTGCGCCAACCCTCACCCGGTGTACGGCGCCAATGGCACTAATCCCAATGCCGACATGCTGGTGTTTTATGACAGCATTCATCCGACGTTGGCTGTGCAGAGAATACAGGCCGACTACTTTTACGAGGTGCTAACCGCGGCGGTGGGTTTTGGTGTGCTGCCGGACCTGGGGTACCAGAACACCCGTCAGCACCGTGTCAACATCGACCACCACCTTATCTCCCAGCGCTATCGCGAGCCCTATACCACCGTATTTTTTGGTGCCAGTGTCGGGCACACGGAAATGGGGACGGTGCCCGCGATCAACGACGAATACCCGGCCTGGGATGGATTTCTGGGCATGAGCTTCGCAGGCTTTGAGGCGTTTGAATGGGGGCTCGGCATGTCATACGGAGGCAGCGAATACGAACCTGACAATCTGTTCCTCAAGTCCCGCAATTTCAATGTCAGTGCATTCGCTCGCTGGGACGATGGTTTCTGGTTTGCCGATGGTGCCGTCGGTTTTTCCGATATCCAGTACGATGATATCGAGCGAACCATCCATGTCGGTGATACCTTTCGTCACCGCCTGGACGCAGACACAGACGGCGACGGGTTTAACGCTTTCATCCGCGCCGGTTACGATGCCAGCCGCAACCTTGACAGCCAGATGGGGCCGTTTGTCGCCGCTGAGTGGACCCGGATTGATGTCGATGGCTTCAGCGAACGCACCTCGGTTGATCTCACCTACACCGGGGAATACGGGCTGCGCAGAGATCCACTTGGTCTGCGGGTGCAGGGCCAGGACCGCGAGTACCGCCGCTGCCGTGCGGGCTTCTTCTACAACAGTCCCGAGTCCGCCGAGCGCCAGTGGTTCGGGGAGTTCTGGCTGGAGCACACCGCTGGTGACGATTACGCCGACCTTGGTATCGGGGTCAACGCCATCCGCAGCAACTGGGCGCGCCTGCCTTCCTACCGCAGCAGGAATGCAGGTAACTTCCAGAATGGTGTCGGCGCTCTGGTGGGGGTGAATATCAACGAAAAGCTGCGGATCGCGGCGGATTTTCTGGTGCGGCCAGAGGATACGATTGGAGGGCTGAGCCTGAACTATCGGTTTTAACGACCGCCCTTGTTGAACGATACCGGGCAGGCTATAAACCGGAATTACCTGCTCTGCGCGTTGCGGGCTGGCGTCCTGTAGCAGAGCTCTGGCGCTTGACCGCAGTTTCTGCGGCAAACGTGGCAAATAAATCGGCTTGCTGCGAAAAGGCCGGTGGTTAAGCGGCATCGATTACTCTGGCGGTTGTTATCTTTGTTGTCATCTAGACGGTATTGATAACAACCCTGAATATGGATTCCCACGATGTATAGCCCCCGATTCAGCAAACAGAGTCAGGCCCTGCATTCCGCCGACGCCGATGTCTGGGCGGTCAGTGATCGCGCCCACGCCCTGGCGGACAAAGGGGAGGATGTCATCTTCCTGTGTGTCGGCGACCCCAATTTCGACACCCCCGAGCCGATCCTCGATTTCGCGCGCGCCCGCCTCGGCGTTGGCCGTACGCATTATTCCCCGGCGGCTGGTGAAGCCATGCTGCGCCGCGCCATTGCGGATATTGAAAGCAAGGTCTCCCCGCACCCCTGCAGTCCCGACGACGTGGTGGTATTTCCCGGCGGCACCAATGCCATTTTCGCGGTGCTCTCCTGCCTGCTCAACCCCGGTGAACAGATCGTGATTCCCGAGCCGATGTACATCGGCTACGTACCCATCACCGATGCCCTGCAACTGGACGTCAAGAAGGTTGCCTGTACCGCAGAGCAGGGGTTCGCGTTTGATACGGAAAGTATCAAGCAGGCCATCACCGCGGAAACCCGGGTTGTCATGATCAACACCCCGGTCAACCCCACTGGGGCCATGGCGACACCGGAGCAGTTGCGCGAGCTGGCGGCGTATTGCCGTGAGCGGGATATATGGCTTATCTCTGATGAAATGTATTCCATGATCACCTTTGCCCGTCGCCACACGTCCCTGCGCACCGCGGCCGAGCACCTCGACAATGTGATTGTGATCGATGGCCTGTCCAAGTCCCACGCGATGAGTGGCTGGCGCCTGGGTTGGGCCGTGGCGCAGGGCGAGCTGGTGGACCGGCTGGTAGAATTTGCCGGGGCCACCATTTTTGGTGTGCCACAGTTTATTCAGGAGGCCGCGGCATTTGCGCTGGAGTTTGATACCTACTTTGTAAAGCAGATGCGTGACGCCTATGAAAAGCGACGCGACCTGATTGTCGAGCGCATCGGGCGTATTCCGGGGCTCAGCTGCTCTTCCCCGGAAGCGGGCATGTTTGTGATGGTCGATGTGTCCTCCGTGGCGGAGAACGGCGAGGCATTTGCCGATGCGCTGCTGGATGCGGAGCTGGTCTCGGTCTTGCCTGGCAAACCTTTCGGACCGAGTGCGGTAAATCATGTACGCTTGACACTGGCGGCGGAGGAAAGCGAACTGTCACGTGCACTGGACCGTATTGAACGGTTTGTCACGGGCGGTTGTCTGAAGGCAGGGTGAACTCTACCCCCCTGCAGCATTCCGGGCAGAGCACTGGCCCGGAGACGCTTCCGTTAACCTGGCTTAATTGGCCCCGATGTGGGCCGTCGAAACGGCTGAAAGAAAATTACAGTGAAAGTAGACCGTCACAACCTCAAGATCCTCGAAGTTCTGCAGGCGAATGCACGCATCAGCAACCTGAACCTCGCCGACCAGATAGGCCTTTCTGAAAGCGCCTGTCTGGCGCGCGTGAAGAAGCTCACCAGCGAAAAATTTATCCGTGAGTTCCAGGCGGAAGTGAACCTGGAAAAGGTGCGCCACGCGGAGTTTTACGTAAACGTGGCATTGAAGCGCCAGGATTCAAAGACCAGCGAGAGTTTCCGCCGTGCGATCAACAAGATCGAGCAGATCGTCTCCTGCGTGAAAATGTCCGGTGAGTTTGATTACATGCTGCGGTTTGTATGCCCGGACGCGGCTGACTTCAACCGCGTGTCAGAGCAGCTGCTGGCCGATGAAGACGCGGCCATTACCCGCATGACATCCCACCTGGTCATCGAAAAAACCAAACCATTCACAGGTTACCCGCTGGAGTTGCTGTTCCAGGACTAGCCTCTTCGCATGCCTTGTCACGGTTTCAGGCGGGTGCCCGGCTGGCGCAGCACCCGCTTGAAAGTTAACCGCAGCAGTTAAACGATCAGAGCGATTGTGCGGTCAACCAGCCACCAGGCTGAGAGCCCTCCCACCAGGTATGCCACCGGAAGTGCTGACGCGGCCGTAGCGGTAGTACCGGTACGGGTCTCCCACAGTTGCACCGGCTTCACTCGGCGCAGCAAAAACATCAGCCCGCAGACCGCCGCGATAAAGGTGAGTTGTCCCGCTTCTACCCCAACATTGAACAGGCCCAGGGAAAGAGGGATGGCGTGCTCGGGGACCCCGATTTCCGAGAGTGCGCCGGCAAAGCCGAGTCCGTGTAACAGGCCAAACCCGAACGCCACCACCCAGGGCTTGCGTATCGCCAGTGTCTTGCGCCCCTCGAGCTTGTGCAGTATTTCGGTCGCTATAAAGACGATACTGAGCGCAATCACCGCCTCCACCGGAGCCTGGGGCACTGACACCATGCCCAGCACGGCCAGCGCCAGGGTAATGCTGTGCGCGACCGTAAATGCAGTAATGGTGGCAATCAGCTGGCGCCCACCGCTGACCAGAACCACCAGCGCCAATACGAACAGTAGGTGATCGATACCCAGCAGAATGTGTTCGATACCGAGCACAAAATACGTGCCCGCGACTTCAATCATTCCGGCTTCGTCCTCGACGACCAGCTGGGTCTTATCTGGCAACAGGCGGGTCACCTGTTCTCTTCCGTCCAGCCAGCTTACCCGGACCAGTGCATCGGTCATGGTGCTGGCAAGGCCATCGATGGCGATTGTGCTGCCGACCAGGTTGTCGGGGTGTGAAATCTCCCAGCGCTCGACGTAGTAGCCTCCCGCCATCTGGGCCACGGGTAAACTGTTTTCCTGGGTTCGTTGGTCAAACTGTACGTAGAGAGAGAGCCGCATATCCCCGCGCGCGGGGACTCGCCAGGTTACGTCAAATTTCTCCGGTGCCGTCTGTACAACACTGAGGGAGGCCGGTCTTAATTCGTGGGCAAGGGAAAAGGCCGAAAATAGCAGAGTGGCAAAAAGAAGCAGTATTCTCACTGTCCGGTTACCTCCTCGATGGCAGCCGGCTCGTCAATGCGAATCCGGTAGTTTGACCTCAGGGTTTCATACTGAGTCTGCAGGATGTCCTGCTGCGCTTTATGTTGCCAGTCGCGCAGCACATCGGCTTTGATCTCAGCGAAATCTGGCTGTTGCCGGGGTTCGGCTGAGGAAATCCGGACCAGGTGCTCGCCGTAGGCGGAGGTCAGGGGCCCTGTCCATTGCCCCGTTTCGAGCTCGAGAAACTGCAGGGAAAAATCACTGCCAAACAGCCGATCGATGCGGTCGGCGCTGATATTCTCGAACCGGTATTGCAGCAGGTTGCTGTCGCTGAGTGTGCGTGGATCCTTGCCCGCGGTGAGTTTGGTGAGGATGATTCGCGCGTCTTCGGCAACTTCCGTGCGTTTTTCGCTATCGAGAAATACCTGTTCGAAGGTGTAGTGGGCGGGGATCGTATATTTTTCGATATTCTCTGTGTAGTAGTTCTCGAGTACCTGGTCCGCGGGTTCGATGGCGTCGACAAGGTCTTTTGCCAGGAATTCCATTTTCATCCGCATCCTGCGGCGGATCACGGTGTCATTCTCATCCAATCCCATTTTTACCGCTTCACGGTACAACACTTCTTCGCGCACAAAATCGTCAATCAGGCCCTGCAACTCGTCGGGTCCCGGAGGACGCTGCCAGCCGCGCTCGAAAACTGTCGAGAGATGTTGAATACGGTTCTGGGTGATGACGATCTCCTGATCGCCTTCGGCGTTTCCACCCTGAAACAACCCGTTAACCGCGAATAGCATGGCGCCTATTGCGGCGAATTGCACACTGGGATCTCTAATCCAATGCAGATTCATTCACGAACTCCGACTTATGTTCTTATTGCGATGGTTCACTAAGAAAGAATTCCTATGCCACAGAGGATAGTTCAAGAATCGGTATTTACTGTGGCAGTCCGGGAGTCGGGTCTGGTATAGGCGGCTAAATCATTTTCTTGGAGGCCATGGAGGGAGTGCGGGAGTTGGATACGGCGGAGAGTCTCTATACAGTTGGAAGCGGGCGGTGGCCCCTTGCCGGGAGGAGAGATACTGCGCCCACCGAGGCGGCACTTTCCGTACCCCGCTATGTCGACTGATCGTTTTTTACTTACTGGTTTTTACATACTGGATAGGCGAGCGAATGAAATCATTGATACATGCCACGGTCTTTCCCTTCGTAACCGGATGGTTGGTCTGCTTTTCAGGCCTGTCACTGGCGGAATCGGTAGAGGAGAAATACCAGCGGTCCTGCCATGTATGCCATGCTACCGGGGTCGCCAATGCGCCCAAAGTGCATGATCCGGAGGCGTGGAAGCCTCGTCTGGATAAAGGGATGGATGTGCTGGTGAACTCGATTAAAAACGGATTGAACGCCATGCCGCCGGGCGGCCTGTGTGCCGATTGCAGCGACGAAGATTACAAGGCGTTGATCAAGTTCATGTCCACCCCGAAAAAATAAACCCGCGTAGTTTCCGTGGGACTGTGGGCAGCGCTTGTGGTTGAGGAAGCTTGCAGGAACCTGTCCACAGACGAGGTGGTGACTGGGCTATTTGCCTGCGGAGCAGGTCCTGCAAGTTTCAGTGTGGCTCAGGGGGCGGGCTTTGGCTTGCGGATACCGAAAAAAATCTGACGGATTATTAAACCCGCATGGTCACTTCTTCATTTGAATTCCAAAGCACCTTTCCTACCCCGGTTTGCCGTCAAACCGGTAATTGCTCACGCCTGAACTCTGTGGGCGTTTGGTCGTGCCGGCGTTTGAAGGCGGCATTGAACGGGCTCAGTGAGCGATAGCCGATATCCAGCGCGATGGTCAGGACCGGCAGGTGGGCCTCGTCCGGGTCCGCGAGCCGTCGGCTGGCCTCGTCGATGCGAAACTGGTTCAGGTACTCGTTGAAATTGCGGAACCCCAGATGCTGGTTAATGAGCGCGCGCAGCGTATGTTCACGGGAACCCAGCTGTTCCGCCAGCTCGCGAATGGTGAGACCGGTGTGGCGGTAGCCACCGCTGTGCATATGCTGTTGCAGTTTATCCAGCAGCAGTCGCTGATTCTCATCCAGCGCTTGCTGTTGTGCGGGAGCGGCCGGCAACGCGGCTGGTTGCCCTGCCAGTGTTTCAGCGTCATCGGTCATTGGTGGCAGGGATTCTTCCAGCGCCCGCGGGGACAGTGCCAGCAGCCACAGACAGGCGGCGAAGGCCAGGGCGCTGGCCATTACAGCATGCAGGGTGGGGATACCCGCGGGGATAGGGAAGTAGGAAAACAGAAACTCCGCGCAGACCACGACCACCATATAACTGCCGATGGCGATCAGCAGGCCAATACGAATTTGTCGGCGCTCGGCGACCAGGTCGGATTGCAGCTGCTGCAGTAACGTCACCAGTCCGGCACCGATCAGGCCCAGTTTGAACGGCTGCGCCAGCAGATAAAAATACGGGTGGGCATGCAGCTGGCTGGCCAGGTCGACCAGCAGTTCCAGTCCGATCAGGGCCCATCCCCAATGGGGAAATGGCGCTTTGTCGCTGCATAACTGATGGGTAAACAACCAGAACGCGCCGGGTATCAGCAGGGTGGGCAGGTCGATCAGCAGGTCTGCCAGGGTGCCCTGATCATCGAGCAGGGGGCGCAGCAAATACACAATCGCACCGAAGATCAACACCAGAAGCCACACGCTGCCGCGTCTCTGCCTGTACCCGCTCCCGATTCTCGCAGCGGCCAGCAATAACAGGGCACAGGCTGCGCCGGTAAAAAAGCTGTAACTCATCAGGTACCCCGGGTTTATCTTTTTGTAACTGGTTGATTGTTCCCGGTACTTCTACCGCCAGCGGTCGACCCAGGCATCCAGCACTTTGCGGCTGTAGGTGTGGCGGCCGTAGCTGCCGTTATAGTAGGCCAGCGCGTTGGGCATGTTGCCTTTGGCTTTTTTGATGTAATGCTTGAGGATGGTGCAACCGTAACGGAGGTTGGTGTCCATATCGATCAGGTTATCTTCCGGGCGGCCAATCTCATTCTTCCAGAAGGGCATTACCTGCATCATCCCCTGGGCGCCTACGCGGGATACGGCGTAGGGGTCGAACGCGCTTTCTATCTGGATCACCGCAAGCACGATTTCCGGTTGCAGTTCCGCGCGGGTGGCTTCCCGGTGAATCGCCTTGAGTACCCGCATACGCTCTTGGGGCTCTTTGATGTAGCGGGCGAGGGGCTGGGACTTGGACATCAGCCACACTTCGGCATCGAAGCGGTCGACGAAAGAGTCCGCTTCGGTCACCGCGCCTTTCAGCGCTGCCAGCAGCTGAGGGTCCACCTGTTTGACCTGGGCAGACACCGTTGCACTTAGCAGGCACAGCAGTAGTGTGGTGAGGGTTGTTCTTATCATGGGGTGGGATTTTACTGGAAGGGTGCGATTTTCGGTACTGCGGGGCATCGCCGTGTGAGACATACCGCGAACCTATGCTTGAACCTATGCCTGAACCTATGCGCGGGGCGCTACAAAAACATCCATGTTTTTGACGATCTCACAAGCGGGTGCCCCGCAGCCGGCCGTTCGCATCCAGGGGCTGCGAACGACCACCGGCCCTTCAGTGGGCGATTTTTTCCAGGAGGATGTCTACGATCTGGTCCGCCGAAAACTCCTGATTTTCAGCATCGCGGCGCCCCTTGTATTCGATATTGCCTTTCTCCAGGCCGCGATCGCCGATCACGACACGGTGCGGAATGCCCATCAGCTCGGTATCGGCCAGCATGCCGCCGAGGCGCGCCTTGGGTTCGTCCATCAGCAGTACGTCGATCCCTTTTGCGGTAAGCGCCTCATAGATGTGCTCACATTTCTGCTGCACCGCCTCGCTCTTGTGCATATTGATCGGCACGATCGCCAGCTGGAAGGGGGCGATGGCTTCCGGCCAGATAATGCCCGCATCGTCGTGGTTCTGCTCGATCGCAGCCGCCACTACACGGGAAACACCGATGCCGTAGCATCCCATGGTCATCACCCGCTCCTTGCCGTTCTCATCCAGTACTGAGGCATTCATCGCCTCGCTGTACTTGGTGCCCAGCTGGAAGATGTGGCCAACCTCGATACCGCGCTTGATCTCCAGCGTGCCGTTGCCGTCCGGGCTCGCATCGCCCGGCACCACATTGCGCAGGTCCTCGACACGCTTCAGCGCTACATCGCGCTCCCAGTTCACCCCTGTCAGGTGGTAATCGTCCTTGTTGGCACCGCAGACAAAATCGGCCAGGTGCGCCGCGGCGCGATCGACGATTACCTCAATCGCGAGGCCAACCGGCCCCAGGGAGCCGATACCGCAGCCCAGCTCCTTCGCGATGCGCTCTTCCGGTGCAAATTGCAGCGGACTGGCCACGCCCGGCAGTTTCTCTGCCTTCAGTTCATTCAGCTCGTGGTCACCGCGCAGCACCAGGGCGACCAGCGGGGCTTCTTTGCTTTCATCTTCACTGTCCACTTCACCGAGTACGATCAGCGTTTTAACCGACGTATTTGCGGCAATACCGAACGCCTGTTCCAGCGCAGCAATGGTCTTCTGGCCCGGTGTATGCAGCTCTTCCATCGCCTTGCCCGGCGCCGGACGCTCACCCGCAGGTGCTACTGCCTCCGCCAGCTCAACGTTGGCCGCGTAACGACTCTCGGAAGAAAAGGCGATATCGTCCTCACCGCTCTGGGCCAGAACGTGGAACTCGTGGGAGTGGGAGCCGCCAATAGAGCCGGTGTCCGCCAGTACCGGGCGGTAATCCAGCCCGATGCGGTCGAAGATACGGCAGTAGGCCGCGTGCATGACATCGTAGGTTTCCTGTAGCGAGTCCGCGGTCAGGTGGAAGGAGTAGGCGTCCTTCATAGTGAACTCGCGCGCACGCATCACGCCGAAACGGGGGCGGATCTCATCGCGGAACTTGGTCTGGATCTGGTAGAAGTTCGCCGGCAGCTGTTTGTAGCTGTTGACCTCGGTACGGATCAGGTCTGTGATGACTTCCTCATGGGTCGGGCCCAGGCAGAAAGCGTTGTCGTGACGGTCCTGGATCCGCAGCAGCTCCGGGCCATACTGCTGCCAGCGGCCGGACTCCTCCCACAGCTCTGCCGGCTGTACCACCGGCATCAGCACTTCCAGGGCGCCCGCGCTGTTCATCTCCTCGCGCACGATCTTCTCTACCTTGCGCAGTACCCGCAGGCCAGTGGGCAGCCAGGTGTAGAGCCCGGAGGACAGGCGGCGGATCATGCCGGCGCGGAGCATCAGCTGGTGGCTAATGACCACTGCGTCATTGGGGGTTTCTTTCTGGGTGGCGATCAGATAGCGGGATGCGCGCATAGTGCTTTCTTTTTCTGTCGATGAATTTTAAAGGGCGGCCATTTTACGCCGGCGGGGGTGGTTTTTGGTAGGGGCGACCGGATTCGACGCGAAGGTACAGGTGCCGCCATGAGATTATGCGATGCCCAAAACAGAAAACCCCGCAAAAGCGGGGTTTTCGTAGCTGAAAGCGGCGAGTATCAGGACTCGGCCATTTCTTTCAGCTTCTTCAGCGGGCGAATCTTGACCTGGATGCTGGCAGGCTTGGCCTTGAACACAGTCTCTTCGCCAGTGAAAGGGTTGATACCCTTGCGTGCCTTCTTGGCCGGCTTCTTCACGGTGGTGATTTTCATCAGGCCGGGGAGGGCAAACTCGCCAACGGCGCGCTTCTTAACGTGACCTTCGATCAGATCGGTCAGCTCGTCCAGAACAGACTGAACCTGCTTGCGGGACAGCTCGGTGTTCTCGGCGATCTGGTTCAGGATCTGGGTTTTGGTGTACTTATCTTTGATCGCAGTTACTTTCTTGGCCTTGGGGGCGGCCTTGGCTGCTGCTTTCTTGGCTGGTGCCTTCTTGGCTGCAGTCTTCTTGGCGGGTGCTTTCTTAGCTGCGGCTTTCTTCTTTGCGGCCATAGTTAGCTTCCTTCTATATAGGTGTTATAGGTGTTTTTTCCAGTGAAAGTGTTTGTACATCAGGGCGTACCCAGGTACTGAGCTGAAGTATATCCAGTTTTTATCGGTGCGCACGGGGTAAAATCGGAAAAAAAGTGCTTTTTTTTAGGGTTTTGGTCGAATATTGGCCCTAAAACGACCGGCGCCGCACCACCTGCGAGCATCGTGTACCCTTCCGGAACAGCCTTCTTCTGCCGGCGCAGGTGCTCATGTATAATCTGCGCCCCTTTATATTCAGTGAGATCCGGGTACTAGCGATGCCTATCTATGAATACCAGTGCAAGGCCTGTGGCCACCAGTTGGAAGCCCTGCAGCGTATGAGCGATGCTCCGCTGACAGACTGCCCCGCCTGCAACAAAGCGGAACTGAGCAAACAGATCAGCGCCGTCGGCTTCCGCCTCAAGGGCGGCGGCTGGTACGAAACCGACTTCAAGACCGGCAACAAGAAGAACCTTGCCGGTGATAACGCCAAGCCCGCCGGTAGCGGTGGTGGCACAGAATCCAAAGCCAGCTGAGAAATCTGGGCAGGTTGCAACAGGCTGCATTCAGAACAGCAAGCAGAATTGAAACTCTACTAAGGGAATAAGACTCCATGCGCACCGACTACTGTGGCGCCCTGCGATCCGCCGATATTGACCGCGAAGTAACCCTGTGTGGCTGGGTAGACCGCCGCCGCGATCACGGTGGAGTCATCTTCATCGACCTGCGCGACCGCGACGGTATCGCGCAGGTGGTATTCGACCCGGACGCCGCAGAGCATTTCGAACTGGCCGACCGCGTGCGCAGCGAGTACGTCCTGAAAGTCACCGGCCGCGTGCGCGCCCGCGCCCCGGAAGCGGTGAACCCGAACATGGACACCGGTGAGATCGAGGTCTACGGCCTGCAACTGGAGATTCTCAATAGCGCCGAGACTCCGCCGTTCCAGCTCGATGAGCACACTGCCGTGGGCGAAGACGTGCGTCTGAAGTACCGCTACCTGGACCTGCGCCGCAATGAAATGCAGCGCAACCTGCGCTTCCGCTCGCAGATTACCAATGCCATTCGCAACTACCTGGACGGCGAAGGCTTCCTGGACATCGAGACCCCGATCCTGACCCGTGCCACCCCCGAAGGTGCCCGTGATTACCTGGTGCCGAGCCGTACCCATGGTGGCAAATTCTTTGCGTTGCCGCAGTCACCGCAGCTGTTCAAGCAGTTGCTGATGGTGTCCGGTTTCGACCGTTACTACCAGATCGCCAAGTGTTTTCGCGATGAAGACCTGCGCGCAGACCGCCAGCCCGAGTTCACCCAGATCGATATCGAGACCGCTTTCCTCGATGAAAACGCCATCATGTCCATCACTGAAGGCATGATTCGCAAGCTGTTCAAAGAGCTGAAAGGTGTGGAGCTGGGTGAATTCCCGCGCATGCCGTTCAGTGAAGCAATGGAGAAATTCGGTTCCGACAAGCCGGACCTGCGTATTCCGCTGGAGCTCGTCGACATCAAGGACCTGATGACCGAAGTGGATTTCAAGGTGTTTTCCGGCCCGGCCAATGACCCGAAAGGCCGCGTTACCGCGCTGAAAGTACCCGGCGGCAACGACAAGCTGACCCGCAAGCAGATCGACGATTACACCAAATACGTCTCCATCTACGGCGCCAGGGGCCTGGCTTACATCAAGGTCAACGACAAGTCCGACCTGGACAATGGCCTGCAGTCGCCCATCGTCAAGTTCCTGCCGAACGATGTGCGCGCTGCCATCCTCGACCGGGTACAGGCGGAGAACGGCGACCTGATTTTCTTTGGCTCCGACAAGGCGAAAGTGGTATCCGAAGCGCTGGGCGCACTGCGCTGCAAGCTGGGTGAGGACTTGAACCTGTACGTTGCCGAGTGGGCGCCGCTGTGGGTGGTGGACTTCCCGATGTTCGAAGAGAACGACGACGGTAGCATCACCGCGCTGCATCATCCGTTCACGGCGCCGTCCTGCTCGGTGGAAGAGCTGGAAAAGAGCCCGCTGGATGCCCTGTCCCGCGCCTACGATATGGTGCTTAACGGCACCGAGCTAGGCGGCGGCTCTATCCGTATCCACAATCAGGACATGCAGCAGGTCGTATTCCGCGCATTGGGTATCAGCGCCGAAGAGCAGCGTGAGAAGTTCGGCTTCCTGCTGGATGCCCTCAAGTACGGTGCGCCGCCCCACGGTGGCCTGGCCTTCGGCCTCGACCGCCTGGTAATGCTGATGACCGACAGCGATTCCATCCGCGACGTCATCGCTTTTCCGAAGACCCAGAGCGCGGCCTGTGTCATGACCGACGCACCGGGTGCGGTTGACGCAAAGCAGTTGCGCGAGCTGAGCATCCGCCTGCGCGCGAAAGAAGAGCAGGTGGGCTAACGTTTTCCCGGGGTATTCTGCCAGTGGCGGAACCCCGGAAAGCAGCATCCAGGCCCCGGCCGGCGCCGGGGGTAGTGAGCAGTACAATTGAGCAGCACAATAGAGCCACAAACGGAGAATACCGGAGAGAGATTAGATGGCGGGACATAGTAAATGGGCCAACATCAAACACCGCAAAGCGGCGCAGGACGCCAAGCGGGGTAAGGTTTTCACCAAGATCATTCGCGAGCTGACGGTTGCCGCCAAGGCCGGGGCCAACCCGGAAGACAACCCCACCCTGCGGGCCACTATCGACAAGGCCCTGGGTGCGAACATGAAGCGCGACACCATCGACAAGGCGGTCGCCCGAGGTGCCGGCAACGCTGACGGAGACAACTATGAGGCGGTAACCTACGAGGGTTACGGCGTTGGTGGTGTGGCGGTGCTGGTGGAGTGCCTGACGGACAATCGCAACCGCACTGTGGCTGAAGTGCGCCACGCGTTTACCAAGCGCGGCGGCAACCTGGGTACCGACGGCTCTGTGGCCTACCTGTTCTCCCGCAAGGGGCAGATGTACTACGAGCCCGGAGTGGATGAAGACGCGCTGATGGAAGCCGCGCTGGAGTCCGGTGCCGAGGATATCGAGACCAACGACGACGGCAGCATCGAAGTCACCACCGAGTTTACCGATTACATGTCGGTCAAGGACGCGCTGACCGAGGCTGGTTTCAAGCCGGACAACGCCGAGATTGCCATGATCCCGTCCACCACGATTCCGCTGGATAAGGATGGTGCAGAAAAGGTGCTGGCACTGGTGGATATGCTGGAAGACCTCGACGACGTACAGAACGTATACACCAACGCGGACATTGCCGAAGAGCTGATGGCCGAGTTGGGCTGACAGCCCCTGATGCTTCCCCCATGCCCCGCTTGCCGGGGCATTTTTGTATCTGGTGATCGCAGACCCTTCACCCGGCCTTGACGGCCCGCCGCGGCCTTGGGACACTTCCCGCAACAATTGTATAAATGTACAGGGGGCTGCCTGCCGTGACCCGAATTCTGGGAATAGATCCCGGCTCGCGCAAGACCGGTTACGGCCTGATCGATATCGAGCGCTCCCACGCCCGTTATGTGGCCAGCGGCGTGATCAGGCTCCCCGATGGCCCCTTGCCGGAGCGCCTGAAACTGATCTTTGACGCCGTGAGCCAGATCGCCCAGCAGTACCAGCCGCAGCAGATGGCCATCGAGAACGTGTTTATGGCCAAGAGCGCCGGTTCCGCTCTGAAGCTCGGTCAGGCGCGGGGGGCGGCGATTGTCGCGGCCACCCATGCGGATCTGCCGGTGTCGGAATACGAAGCGCGCAAGGTCAAACAGGCGGTGGTTGGTAATGGCGCGGCCGACAAATTGCAGGTACAGCATATGGTCAAAACCCTGCTGAAACTGCCGGCTTCTCCGCAGGAGGATGCCGCCGATGCCCTGGCGGTGGCTCTGTGCCATATGCATACGATGCAGACACTGATCCAGTCTTCCGGGGGTGCCCGGGCGCGTTTCCGCCGTGGGCGATTGAGTATTGGGTAGCCGGGGTCCGCGCCGCCGCCAAATTTGAAAAGAACATATCACAGGGCTTCAAAAACGAAGCCCTGAAAGTGAATCAGGAATAACAATGATCGGAAGACTCACCGGCACCCTCGCCGCAATTCAGCCTCCTCAATTGCTGGTGGATGTCCATGGTGTGGGCTACGAGGTGCTGGCCCCCATGACCACTATCTTTGAGTTGCCCCAGCTCGGCGGCAGCGTTCAGCTCCACACACATCTGGCGGTGTCTGAAACCTCGCAGCAGTTGTTTGGTTTTATCCGTGATTCCGATCGGCAGCTGTTCCGGACCCTGATCAAGGTCAATGGCGTTGGCCCCAAAATGGCGCTGGCCATTCTCTCCGGCCTTGACGGTGCCGCACTGGCCCGCTGTGTGGCCGATGACAATGTCGGCGTGCTGGTGAAGGTGCCAGGCGTCGGCAAGAAAACTGCCGAGCGACTGATCATTGAATTGCGTGGCAAGCTAACCCCGCAGACAGGTGATCTCGGCGATATCCCGCTGATGGCCGCCAACGCCGAGCCCAAATTTGATCATGCCGGAGAGGCGGAAAGCGCGCTTGCCGCGCTGGGCTACAAGCCTACCGACGCCTCCAAAATGGTCGCGCGTGCGGCCAAAGAGCAACCGGAGGCCGACAGCGCCACCCTGATCCGCCTTGCCCTGAAAAGCATGGCGCCAGCCTGACTTGACCGAGATACACCGTGATTGAAGCTGACCGCCTGATTGCCCCAGAACCCATCGGCCCCACCGGGCAGGAAGAGCAGTACGACCGCGCCGTGCGCCCCAAAACCCTGTCCGACTATGTCGGCCAGCCGGTGGTGCGCGAGCAGATGGAAATTTTCATCCAGGCCGCCAAGCTGCGCAAAGAGGCGCTGGACCATACTCTCGTGTTCGGCCCGCCCGGCCTCGGCAAAACCACCCTCGCCAACATTATCGCGGCAGAAATGGGGGTGGCGATCAAGACGACTTCGGGCCCGGTGCTGGAGAAAGCCGGCGATCTCGCCGCCATCATGACCAATCTCGAGCCCGGTGATGTGCTGTTTATCGACGAGATCCACCGTCTGAGCCCCCATGTGGAAGAGGTGCTGTACCCGGCGATGGAGGACTACCAGCTCGACATCATGATCGGTGAGGGGCCGGCGGCCCGTTCCATCAAGCTCGACCTGCCACCGTTCACGCTGGTTGGTGCCACCACCAGGGCGGGCCTGCTCACCTCGCCACTGCGAGACCGTTTCGGCATTGTGCAGCGCCTGGAGTTCTACAATGTTGCCGATCTCACCAGTATTGTCGCCCGCTCCGCGGGATTGATGGGTGTGGCGATGGACGAGGGTGGCGCCCATGAAGTGGCGCGCCGCGCCCGCGGCACCCCGCGTATTGCCAACCGCCTGTTGCGCCGGGTGCGTGATTTTGCGGAAGTGAAGGGCAACGGCCATGTGTGTGCGGAAACCGCCGACGCCGCACTGAACATGCTGAATGTGGATGCCAGCGGGTTTGACCAGCTCGACCGCCGTGTGCTGCTGACCATGATCGAGAAGTTTGATGGTGGCCCGGTGGGTGTCGACAGCCTTGCGGCGGCCGTTAGCGAGGAGCGCGACACCATTGAGGATGTGCTGGAACCCTACCTGATCCAGCAGGGCTACCTGGCGCGTACCCCGCGCGGTCGGGTGGTGACCGCGCTGGCCTATGAACACTTCGGTATTCCCAAGCCCGACCGCACCTGACGAAGCGTTCGCGATCCTGTAGCATGTTTCGTCATCGCCGGTCAGTGGCCTTGAGGTCGCGCCGGCGGACCCCAAACCGCTATTTACTACAAAAACGCGTTCGCGGTCGGCAATTTAAGGACGGTGTGTGTCAGAACCTTTCTCTATTCCCATTCGCGTCTATATCGAGGATACGGACGCTGGCGGAATCGTCTATTACGTCAATTATTTAAAGTATATGGAGCGGGCGCGCACAGAATTGGTCCGCGCGCTCGGCTATGATAAGCCCGCCATGCCGCAGCAGGGGCTATTGCTGGTGGTGCATTCAGCGGAGGTTCAGTACCGCCGGTCTGCAATACTGGACGATCAGTTGCGTGCTTCTGCCAGTATTGGCAAGCTCGGCCGTGCTGCGATCACTTTCGAGCAGAAAATCTGGCGCGGCGATGAAATTATTTGTGAGGGCGTGGTCAAAGTGGCCTGCGTGGATGACGCCAGCCGCAAACCCTGCGCGTTACCTGAAACCATCTATCAAGCATTGAAGGCAGCGAGTCAATAACATGAATGCCGGTGAACAACTTTCTCTGTGGGGCCTGGTTTCCAGCGCCAGTCTGTTGGTGCAGTTGGTGATGCTGATGCTCCTGCTGGCCTCGGTGATTTCCTGGGTAATGATCATCCAGCGCGGTACTTACCTGTCGCGGGCGCGCAAGTCGCTGATCAATTTCGAGCGCCGGTTCTGGTCCGGGTCCGACCTCAACCAGCTTTTCCGGGATGGCAATGCGGCCGCCGAGAAGGGCAAGATCGATGGTGTGGAGTCCTTGTTCCGTGCCGGCTTTACTGAATTTACCCGCCTGCGCCAGCAGGGCAAGAGCAGCCCGGCGGCGGTAATGGAGGGGACCGAGCGCGCCATGCGCGTGGCCATGTCCCGGGAGCAGGAGAAGGTGGAGATGAACCTGCCGTTCCTGGCCACCGTGGGTTCCGTCAGCCCCTATATCGGCCTGTTTGGTACCGTTTGGGGCATCATGAATTCATTCCGCGGCCTTGCCACCATGCACCAGGCCACCATCGCCACGGTTGCGCCAGGTATCTCCGAGGCCCTGGTGGCCACCGCCATGGGGCTGTTTGCCGCGATTCCCGCGGTGATGGCGTACAACCGCTATTCCGCCAAGGCCGAGTGGCTGCTTTCCAGCTATGAGACCTTCGCCGAGGAGTTTTCCTCCATTCTTCATCGCAAAGTGCACGCCGCCAGCTAAGGCGCCGAGAGCGAAACCATGCCAAGAGCGAAACTATGAGCAACTTTCGCAAAGCGCCCAAGCGCAAACTGGTCTCCGAGATCAATGTGGTGCCCTACATCGACGTGATGCTGGTGCTGTTGATCGTGTTTATGGTGACCGCACCGCTGCTGATGCAAGGGGTCAAGGTAGACCTTCCTGACGCACCCTCGGCGCCGATCGATGACACCGATGACGAACCCCTGATCGTGTCCGTACGTGCCGACGGCACCTATTACCTGAATCTCGGTGACGATGAGAAGGTCGCCAAGCCGCTGAAGGAGATCAAGGAAACCGTCGCCAAGGTGCTGCGGCAGAAGCCGAAAACCCCGGTTCTGGTGTGGGGGGATACGGATGCCAAGTATGGCCTGATCGTCGGCGTCATGACCCATCTGCAGCAGGCCGGGGCTCCCAGCGTTGGGCTGGTTACCGAGCCTCCGTCAGAGTGATTCGGGGCAAGAAGCAAGATATGAAAGGCTCCTACGGCCCGGCTATCGTAATCAGTGTGGCATTGCACGCGCTTTTGATCGCGGTGCTTACCTTCGGATGGGAGGCTAAGCAGAGCCACGAGATCAAGCCAATGCCGAAATTCGTGCAGGCCAAGCTGGTTACGATGGAATCAAAATCCAACAAACCCAAAGCGCCACCGAAAGTCGACCTGCGCGAGAAGCGGCGCCAGCAGGAACTGGAGCGTCAGCGCCAGGCAGAGGCTGAGAAGAAGCGCAGGGCTGCGGCTGAACGCAAAAAGAAAGAAGAGGCGGATAAGAAGCGCAAGGCGGAGCAGGCCAAGAAGAAACGCGAGGCCGAAGAAAAAGCGCGCAAGGAAAAAGCGCGCAAGGAAAAAGAGCGCAAGGAAAAGCTGGCCCAGGAGCGCAAAAGTGCTTTTGAAGAAGCGCTTGAAGATGAAGAAGAACTGCAGGATGCCAGTGATGATGCGGTTGCGGTCATGTCAGTCGCCCAGGCGATCCAGCAGCGCATTGAGGCGGTGTGGAGCCGCCCACCCAGTGCCCGCAATGGCATGGTTGTGGAGGTCCAGATCAACTTTGTGCCCACCGGAAGGGTAGTGGCCGCTACCATCACCAAGGGCAGTGGCAACGCTGCCGTGGATAGATCGGTGCTCACTGCGGTCAAGAAAGTAGAAGTATTTCCGGAAGTGGCCGATGTGGCCCGTGAAGAACCGTCGCTGTTTGAGCGTCAGATACGAACCACCAAACTGATATTCAGAGTCGAAGGTCTGCGCCAATGATGAAAAAAACAGTCTCACTACTTTTCGCCACCCTGGTCAGCTGTGTACTGGCCGTGTCCGCCCAGGCACAGCTCGTGGTGGAGATTACCCAGGGAAACCAGGACCCGACGCCCATCGCGATTGTCCCATTTGACTGGTCCGGCAGCGGCGTGCTCCCGGAAGACGTGTCCGCTATTGTCTCCGCCGATTTGCGCCGCAGCGGCCTGTTCGCGCCGGTGCCACGGGAAGACATGCTGTCTTTTCCCAAGACTCCGGAGCAGGTCAGCTTTCGCGACTGGCGCATGCTGGGAACAGAGTATGTGGTCACCGGCCGCATGCAGCCCCAGGCCGGCGGCTACCTGCTGAGTTTTGACCTGGTGAATATCTTTGGTCAGAGCAAAATGTTTACCAAGCAGGTCACCGGGGGTGCCCAGCAGCTGCGGGATATTGCTCACCGCGCGGCAGACGAGATTTTCGAAGCCATTACCGGTATTCGCGGCGCCTTCGGTACCCAGATGGTTTATGTACAGGAGACCCGGCGTGGGGGGCAGCCCAGCTATGCGCTGATGTTGTCAGATGTCGATGGTGCCCGCGCCCGGCAGATCCGCCGCTTCAGTGCGCCGGTGATGTCGCCGAGCTGGTCGCCGAACGGTCAGGAAGTGGCTTATGTGTCTTTCGAGACAGGCCGCCCGGCGATCTTTCGCGAGAACCTGCGCTCCGGTGCGCGCCAGCAGCTTACCAACTTCAAGGGCCTGAACAGCTCGCCGACCTGGTCGCCGGATGGCAGCAAGCTGGCCATGGTGCTGTCAAAAGATGGCAATCCTGAGATCTATGTCCTTGACCTGTCTACTGGCCGGTTCACCCGGATGACCCGCCACTTCTCGATTGATACCGAGCCGAACTGGATGCCAGACGGGAAATCGCTGGTTTTCACTTCTGATAGGGGAGGCAAGCCACAAATTTACCAATTGACTCTTGCCACGGGTCAAGTAGACCGCTTAACCTTCGACGGCGACTACAACGCGCGTCCGCGGGTTTCTCCCGATGGCAAAACGCTGGTTATGGTCCACCGTAGCAGGGGGGTGTTTACCATCGCTACGATGGATATTGTATCCGGTCAAATGCGGGTCCTTACGGAGACGCGCCTGGACGAATCCCCGAGTATTGCGCCTAATGGCGCGATGCTGATGTACGCCACCAAGCGGGGGAGCAAGGGTATTCTGGCTGCGGTGTCGCTGGATGCCGGAGTGAAATACAGCCTGCCTTCGCAGCAGGGTAATGTCCGCGAGCCGGCGTGGTCGCCTTACTTTGATTGATGCAGTACTTGCCGCAGGCCTTATGTTTCTGCGGCAAGTGTGAGATCGAACAAATAAGAAGAAGTAAAACCGAAGTAAAATCTTGGGTTTGAATGATGTCTTACAGGATTTTTCGATAACACTAAAGCGGAGTTGTTTATGTTCAAATCAGTAAAAACCGGCCTCGGCCTGGCTTGCGTACTGGCAGTAATGGCCGGTTGTTCCAGCACCGACACCGACGACAGCGCCAACCAAATGGTTGAGCAAACCCCACCCCCGGTAGTTGAAGAAGCTCCGGCGACCGAAACTGTAGTACCGCTGGACAACGTCGTTTACTTCGACTTCGACCAGAGCCTGCTGAAGCCCTCTACCCGTGAGCTGCTGATCAAGCACGCTGACCGTATGCGCGCTTCCACTACCGGCACCGTGCGTCTGGAAGGCCACGCTGACGAACTGGGCACTCGTGAATACAACCTGGCTCTGGGCGAGCGTCGCGCCAATGCCGTGCGTGATTTCCTGGTGCTTCAGGGCGTAAACGCTGCCAACCTGGAAGTGATCAGCTACGGTGAAGAACGTCCTGCTCAGGAAGGTTCCAGCGAGAGCGCCCGCGCTATGAACCGTCGAGTGGTAATCAACTAATCTGGAAGCATGCAATTGTCTTTTCTGATTAGAAGTATCGCGGTAGCCGCAGCCTTTATGGCTGCGGCTTCGCCCGTATTTTCGCAGGCCCCGATTGTTGACCTGTCCAGTAGCGGCAACGCCAGTCAGGGCTCTGCAACTCCGCCTCCGCCCAGCTATCCTCAGCTGGCCAGCCGTGCCGATGCTTCGGCCGGTCGCTTGCAGGGAAATCCGCAGGCCGAGGCCTACTACCAGATGCAGGTTCTGCAGCAGGAAGTGCAGGAATTGCGGGGTGCTGTGGAGGAGTTGAGGCACGAGGTCAAGCGGTTGCGCCAGCAGCGCACCGAAGATTACATGGACCTCGACCGTCGAATCTCCAAATTGACCGGTGACACACCGGCTAATGGCGCCCCTGATTCCGGCAATGCCGGTGCCGGAGCCTCTACCTCTTCTCCGCAAGCGCCTGTAAACGGTGCTGGTAGCGGGCCGGAAGCCAGTGAAAACGAGCGCGATCGTTATCAGGCGAGCTTTGGTCTTGCCCGGAATGGCGATTACGCCGGTGCCAAAAAGGCCTTCAAGAGCCTGCTCGAGGATTATCCCAGCGGCCAATATGCGCCAAATGCCAATTACTGGCTGGGCGAGATTGCGCTGGTTCAGGGGAACATTGAGGAGGCCCGGACCTGGTTTGTGGCACTGCTGGATGGGTATCCCAATTCGAGCAAGGTATGGGATGGCCGCTACAAGCTCGGCACGGTGTATCACCAGCTGGGAGACAAGGCCAAGGCCAAAGAGTTGCTGGAACAGGTGGCGGCCAGTGATGCCCGCGCCGCCAGCTTGGCAAAGCAGTATCTGAAGGAAAACTTCCAGTAGCGATCGCCGTGGGGCTTTCCTGAATGCTGGTTTTGTGATCAAAAAAACTCTATGATCCCGCGCCCGGGAGGCATTAGCCTCCCGGGCGTTTTTATTTGTGGCGCACGGTTATCAAATAGCTGGTGGGCCTGACAAGGTGCTACGGCGGACTATGGGCGAAATACACACAGTGCAATCCAGTATCGACCTGACCAGTGAGTCGCTCCGTATCAGTGAGCTCTTTTACTCTCTGCAGGGGGAGGCCCGGGATTCCGGTCTGCCGACGGTATTTGTGCGTCTGACCGGCTGCCCGCTGCGCTGTACCTACTGCGACTCCGAATACGCCTTTTATGGTGGCGAGCGCATGACGCTGGCGGAAATCTTGCAGAAGGTACAGAGCCATCCAGCCCGCCATGTGTGTGTGACCGGCGGCGAGCCCCTGGCGCAGCCCAATTGCCTGCCCCTGCTAGAGGCTCTGTGTGACGCCGGTTATCGGGTATCCCTCGAAACCAGTGGCGCCATGCCCGTGGATGCCGTGGATGCGCGCGTGTCACGGGTCGTCGACCTGAAAACACCGGCATCTGGAGAGCAGTCCCGCAATCGCATGGAGAACATCCCCTTGCTCGGGCGCAATGACCAGGTCAAGTTCGTGATCTGCGACCGCGGTGACTACGACTGGGCCAGATTCACCCTGGACCAGTATCAGCTGGCGGACCGGGTAGGGGAGGTACTGTTTTCGCCAAGCTACGAGCAGTTGCCGGCTCGGCAGCTGGCGGAGTGGATCCTGGAGGATGGTCTGCCGGTACGCATGCAGATGCAATTGCACAAGCTACTGTGGGGCGACGTGCCCGGGGTATGACCGGGCACACCAGTTAATCAGAATTTCGGGTGAAATCGGGGTGAGTTATGAGTGATAAAAAGGCGGTTGTTTTGCTGTCCGGCGGGCTCGATTCAGCTACTGTGCTGGCCATGGCGCGTGATGAGGGTTACGAATGCTTCGCCCTGGGATTCGATTACGGCCAGCGCAGCAGTGCAGAACTGATGGCCGCACAGCGCGTGGCGGCAGACCTGGATGCCCGTGAGCACAAGGTGGTGAAGCTTGACCTCCGGGTCATCGGTGGCTCGGCGCTGACCGATGACAGTATCGATGTGCCCGAGGAAGAGACTTCCGGTATCCCGGTGACCTATGTTCCGGCACGCAATACCGTTTTCCTGTCCATCGCCCTCGGTTGGGCCGAGGTGCTGGGCGCACAGGATATTTTTGTGGGCGTAAACGCGGTTGACTACTCTGGATACCCGGATTGTCGTCCCGAGTACATCGAAGCCTTCGAAGACATGGCCAATCTGGCCACCCGCGCCGGTGTCGAAGGCAAAAAGCTGAATATTCGCGCGCCGCTGATGAAAATGAGCAAGTCCGACATCGTCAAGCGCGGTACCGAGCTGGGAGTGGATTACAGCCTGACAGTCAGTTGTTATCAGGCCCAGGCCGATGGCGCAGCCTGCGGTCGTTGTGACAGTTGCCGCCTGCGTGCGGCGGGGTTTGCGGAGGCCGGACTGGCGGATCCGACGGTCTACGCCTGACGGGTTTGCAATTTTCCGCTGAGGGCTCCTAAACCCTTATATTTGCTGGTAATTTTTTTGTAATCGGGTCTTGTGTTTTCGAATTAGATCCGTAAGATACGCAGCTCCTCAGGTTGAGGGGTCAAGGGTCGTTAGCTCAGTTGGTAGAGCAGTTGGCTTTTAACCAATTGGTCGCTGGTTCGAATCCAGCACGACCCACCATCTTCCCTCCTGTTGCTGGCGTTCCGAACGTTTCCGTCGAGCCAGTGACCATTAAAAAACTCGCCGCAAGTCGGGTTATACAAGCAGTTAGCCAGCGTCACAAAGCGAAAGTAGAGAGACGTCAGGCAATCTTAAGGGTCGTTAGCTCAGTTGGTAGAGCAGTTGGCTTTTAACCAATTGGTCGCTGGTTCGAATCCAGCACGACCCACCATTTCCTCAAGATTCCTTCAAATCATTGTCTCCAGTTCTTCGGCGTCCAGGCTTCGCGACGTTAACATTCCACTATCGAATGGCAGTCGGCTCCGAAAATCGGCGAAATTGTCCCGGATCGGTATAATGCCGCCTTTTCCCGGCAGTATCAGAGAATCATGACAGACAGCAGCGAAAAAATTGCCACCAGCCCCGCGCCCAATGCGATCGATGCGCGCGACTTCATCCAGGATCATCTGGCCCATCCGGCGATGCACGAATATACCCCGGAAGAGCTGGATCTGTGGCGCGAGCGTATCAAGCGACTGCTGAAAGAGCAGAACGCGGTACTGGTTGCGCACTACTATACAGACCCTCTGATTCAGCAGCTGGCGGAAGAAACCGGTGGCTGTGTTTCCGACTCCCTTGAAATGGCGCGTTTCGGCGCTGAGCATCAGGCGGACACCCTGATTGTGGCCGGCGTGAAATTTATGGGAGAAACCGCCAAAATCCTGACGCCGAACAAGCGGGTGCTGATGCCGACCCTGGAAGCGACCTGCTCTCTGGACCTGGGCTGCCCGATCGAGGAGTTTTCCGCGTTTTGTGATCAGCACTCCGACCGCACCGTAGTGGTGTATGCCAATACCTCGGCGGCGGTAAAAGCGCGTGCGGATTGGGTCGTGACCTCGAGTATCGCGCTTGACGTGGTGGATTACCTGGATTCCCAGGGCGAGAAAATCCTGTGGGCGCCGGACAAACATCTCGGTAGTTATGTGCAGAAGCAGACCGGTGCCGACGTACTGCTGTGGGATGGTGCCTGCATTGTACATGAGGAATTCAAGGCGAAAGGTGTGGCGGATCTGAAGGCGCTGTACCCGGAAGCGCTGGTACTCGTGCACCCGGAATCGCCAGCTGCGGTAGTGGAGCTGGCGGACGTTGTGGGCTCCACCTCGCAGATCATCAATGCCGCTAAAACCCGGCCGAACAAACAGTTTATCGTGGCGACGGACCAGGGCATTTTTTACAAAATGCAGCAGCAATGTCCGGGCAAGGAACTGATTGTGGCACCCACTGCCGGTTCCGGAGCTACCTGTCGTAGCTGCGCAAACTGCCCGTGGATGGCGATGAATTCGCTGGAAAACCTGTGCGGTGTTCTGGAGCGCGGTGACAATGAAATTCTGGTTGATCCCGAGCTGGGCAAGCGAGCGATGATCCCGCTACAGCGGATGCTGGATTTCCGCAAACCCCTCGACTGAACATAAAAAAGAGCGGCTTTGGCCGCTCTTTTTAGTTGTACCGAAGGTTGGGGAGGGTTTGGTGAACGATCAGAGTTCCTTGGCCTTCTCCTGCATCTTGATCACATCTTTCATGCGCTGTTCCAGGATCGCATGGGTCTGGTAGTCGTTCTTGGCCAGGCGCACACCGTGGCGCAGGTGCTGCAAGGCCTTGTCGAAAACGCCGTTCAGGATGTAGTACTCCGCCCGTGCCTCGTGTACACCGACAATATCACCGGCGAGGCCGTGGGTTTCTGCCAGCAGATACCATACCGCCGGATCCTTGCGGCGCACCCGGCTGTGCTTCTTGAGGATGCGCTCGGCGGCCAGATAGTTTCCGGCTTTGAAGTGCGCGTTGGCCAGCCCCATGATCAGGGCGTGGTTTTTCGGGCTCTGGCTTACCGCGGCCTGCAGCCGCTTGGTGGCGCTGTTGTAATCGTGGCGCACCATGTCGATATCGGCGCGGGCGAGAATAAACGCGTCTTTGTCCGGCTCCCTGTCCAGCAGTGGCTGTAAGGTATCCAGTGCCGTATCCGGCTTGCCCGCGGCGGTCTGCGCCAGAGCGAGGCCATAGCGTGCCGCGTCTTCGTTGTCATTGATGCCGCGCAGTTCTGCCTGGAACCGCTTCACCGCCTGCTGGGGGGTGGCCTCCGCGTTTACCCGGATGCGGGCGCGCATCAGGTGGTATTCACGGCTGTCACGCAGGGGGATCTTGTCCATACGGTTGGCGCGCAGCTTGGCGTCTGCGATCCGCTTTTCCGTCACCGGGTGCGTGAGAAGGAATTCGGGCGGACGGCGGTAGTAACGGGTGGCCTTGAGCATCTGCTCGAACATCTCACCGGCGGCCTGCGGGTCCAGTCCCGCCTTGGCCAGGGTCTCAATGCCGACCCGGTCCGCCTCCTGCTCGTTCTGGCGGGAAAAGCGCAACTGGTTGTCCAGTGCCGCGGCCTGGGTAGCGGTCATCGCGGCAATACCGGCATCGCCACCGGCAGTGGCGGCCAGTACCAGGGCGCCAAGCATGCCAGCCAGCGTGGGGATTGTGCTGTTGCGCTGGGCCTCCAGTGAGCGGGCGTAATGCCGCTGGCTAAGGTGTGCCAGCTCATGGGCGAGCACCGAGGCAAACTGGTCTTCGTTCTCGGCAAACAGGAACAGGCCGGTGTGTACACCGACAACACCGCCAGGTACGGCGAAGGCATTCATGGTGTCATTGTTGACCACCACCACGTCGAGGTTCTTGTCTTCCAGTGGGCTGTATTCGGCGAGGGACTTGAGGGAGTTCTCCACATACTGCTGTAACAGGGCATCGCTGGAGGTGCGTACCTGGCTGCGGAACATGCGCAGCCACATCTCGCCCAGTTCATTTTCCCGTGCCCGGGATACCAGACCGCTACTGGAGTCTCCCAGCTGTGGGAGCTGGATATGGTGGTCGTCCTGGGCGGTGGCCACCAGGGGGCTGGCCCCCAGTAACAGGCCGGCGGTCACACCGGCGGCACCCCGGCAAAGTCGCTGCCAGCAACGCTTCCAGGGATGGCTGAATGTTGTAAGGATCTCGGTCATATTCTTTACTGCGCCTGCCGGGTTGCCTACCGCTAACACTATACGTAACCCTGTGAGACTGTCGAGGTTTTGATCAGTGCCGCGGTAAAAGGTTCCACTGAATGACCCATTGACCTGGCGGCGCCGTTATAATTCGCGGCATTTACGGTTCTTTACCACAGTTTTATGACCGATTCGCCAATATGCGCCACAGATCGCCCGGGGGTCGACTGGGAGTCTGCCTACAGGGTAGATGCCCGGGGGCTGCCCTGCCCGCAGCCCCTGCTGGCGATGCGGCGCGCAATGAAACAACTGGCTCCCGGAGCGCTATTGCATCTGGTGGCCACCGACCCGGCATCCGAGCGGGATATTCGCAGCTTTTGTACCCTCAGTGGTGTACCGTTGCTGCGGGTTGAAACGCAGGGGAAGGAGTTTCACTACTGGCTGCAGCCGGTGGTTGCCGGGAACGGGAAATCGATAATTTAGCCCGCCGGAAAACGGCGAGCGGCACCGGTAAGTGTGCCAATGCATGTAAAAGTCTCGAGAGAACAGGATCTATGTTTGCGATTATTAGGGGTTGGGTAAATCGCTATTTCAGCCAGGAAGAAGTGGTGTTGCTGGTACTGCTGTTGCTGGCGGCACTGGTCGTGCTGGCGACCCTGGGGGTCGTTCTGGCGCCGGTGCTGGCAGCGTTGGTGATAGCCTTTCTTATGCAGGGCATGGTGTTGCGACTGCAATCCTGGAAAGTTCCACACTGGCTCGCAGTGAGCATTGCCTGCATGGTGCTTGTGGGCACCATCGTCGCGCTGCTGTTTGTGGTTATGCCGATCATTTCCCGCCAGACAGTACGGCTGTTCGCCGAGTTGCCGAACATGATCGATCGCGGCCACGAATTGCTGTTGCTGCTTCCTGAGCAGTATCCGCGGCTGGTGTCCGCCCAGCAGATCGACGAGATCTTTACCACGCTTGGCAGCGAGCTGGGTTCCATGGGGCAGACGGTGCTGACATTCTCGCTTGCGAACCTGCCGGTACTCGCGGCGGTTTTGATCTATCTGGTGGTGGTGCCGATCCTGGTGTTCTTCTTCCTCAAGGATTCCAGCAAGCTGCTGGGCTGGTGTGCGTCATTCCTTCCCAACCAGCGTCCCATGCTGCGGCAGATCTGGTACGAAATGAATGACCAGGTAGCCAACTATGTGCGCGGCAAGGTGATTGAGATCGCCATTGTCGCCGTGGTCAGCTACGTGGCGTTCCTGCTGCTGGGAGTCAATTACGCACTGCTACTGGCAGTGGCGGTGGGCCTGTCGGTGTTGATCCCGTATATAGGCGCTGCCGTGGTGACCATTCCGGTGGCGGCCATCGGCCTGTTCCAGTGGGGCTGGAGCAGTGAATTTTTCTGGCTGATGTTCGCCTACGGCATGATTCAGTTACTGGACGGCAATGTGCTGGTGCCTATCCTGTTCTCCGAGGCGGTCAATCTGCACCCGGTGGCGATCATTATGGCAGTGCTGGTATTTGGCGGGATCTGGGGATTCTGGGGGGTGTTCTTCGCGATCCCCCTGGCGACCCTCGCCAAGGCGATTCTCAATGCCTGGCCAACCAGTGAGCATCAGGCGGAATGGCAGGCCCGGGAAGCGGTGGCGGCGCCGCAGGAATCTCGCGAGGCGCAGCAGGAAACTGCCGAGTAGACCGCTCGCTGAGGCACCTGCAGATACTGTCTCGCAACGCTGCTATTTGCTAGAGTTCGCCGCCTGATTCAGGGGCCCGCCCCGGTTAACCAACTAGGAATGTTCATGAGCCTTGCCGACAAAGTACTGGCAGTTAACAACGACCTGCCGATTCGCACCGACAAGCCGGTTCACAGTGGCAAAGTCCGCTCTGTTTACTGGCTGACAGAGGCCGACAGCCGTCGCCTGATTCAGGAGAAAGGCTATCCGGTGGCGCCCGATGCGCCGCTGGCGGTGATGGTTATCTCCGATCGCATCTCAGCCTTCGATTGTATCTGGACCGGGGAGGGTAACCTGCGCGGTGTCCCCGGCAAGGGCGCGGCTCTCAATGCCATTGCCAACCACTGGTTCAAGCTGTTTAAAGAGCAGGGGCTGGCAGACAGCCATATCCTGGATATTCCGCACCCGGCGGTGTGGATTGTGCAGAAGGCGCGCCCGGTGATGATCGAAGCGATTGCTCGCCAGTACATCACAGGCTCCATGTGGCGCGCCTATAGCAAGGGCGAACGCGAATTTTGCGGTATCCAGCTCCCCGATGGCCTGAGCAAAGACCAGAAACTGCCGGAGTTGCTGATTACCCCTTCTACCAAGGGGATCCTGAAGGGTATCCCGGGCGTGCCCGAGGCGGACGATGTCAATATCACCCGCAAAAACATCGAGGATAACTTCGCCGCGTTCAATTTTCGCAGTGCGGGTGACATCGACCGCTACGAGCAGCTGCTGAAAGAAGGTTTCGATGTCATTTCCGCGGAACTGGAAAAGCTGGACCAGGTATTTGTCGATACCAAGTTTGAGTTTGGTTATGTGACCGATGCAGAAGGCAACGAAAAGCTGATCTACATGGATGAAGTGGGGACTCCGGATTCCTCGCGTATCTGGGACGGCGCGCAGTACCGCAATGGCGAGGTGGTGGAGAACTCCAAGGAGGGCTTCCGTCAGGCGCTGCTGAATCACTTCCCGGATCCGGATATTCTGCTCAACAAGGATCGTATGGACGAGCGCGAAGCCCTGGCCCGGGACAATGAACTTCCCGAGTCGATGCTGATGGATGTGTCTGCCACCTACGTAGGGATTGCGGAAAAGATCATTGGTGAAAAACTGGTGATTTCGGACAACCCGAAGGCGGAAATCGTCCAGGTATTGCGAGATGCGTACGGGTTGATCGACTGACGCCAGTTTGCGCAGATAAAAAAACCCGGCCTTTGCCGGGTTTTTTCGTTTTGGGCGCAGAGCCGTTACGTGCGGAAAATCAGGCCGCTTGCAGCGCCTTGCGCACGCTCGCCAGCTTCACGCACAGCACAAATACCGACATGGCCGTATCCAGCTCTTCCAGCGGCGGGAAGCTCGGGGCAATACGGATGTTGGTATTTTCCGGGTCTTTGCCGTAGGGGAAGGTTGCACCGGCAGGGGTGAGTTTTACGCCCGCTTCCGCAGACAGGCGGATGACTTCAGACGCCACACCCGGGCGGGTGTTGAAGGAAACAAAATAGCCGCCTTTCGGGGTTTCCCATTCACCCAGGTCGGAGTCGGCGAAATTCTTGTCCAGGTGCTCCAGCACACAGGCGAATTTCGGACGCAGAATTTCCGCATGCTTCTGCATGTGTTGCTTCAGCTGGGTCAGCTCTGGGAACAGGCGCACATGGCGCAGCTGGTTGACCTTGTCGGGGCCGATCGTCATTGCCGACATCTGCTGTTTCAGCGATGCCAGGTTGGCCGGGCTGGCACTCACAAATGCCACACCGGAACCGGCATGGGTGACCTTGGAGGTGGACGCGAACTGCAGAACCGAGTCTGCGGTCTCGTTACCCAGCGCTGCTTCGCGGATGTTCGGCAGTGCGACCTGGTGATCCAGATCGTGAATGGCGTAGGCATTGTCCCAGAAAATACGGAAGCCGGGGTTTGCAACCTTGCCCAGTTGCGCCAGGCGGTCGACGGTATCCGCGTCGTAGGTTACTCCGGTCGGGTTGGAAAACTTCGGCACACACCACAGGCCGATGATCTGGTCGTCTTCACGAATCTTTTGCTCCACCACGTCCATGTCCGGCCCGGTGGCGGTCATGGGGACGGTTTCCATGGCGATACCCAGCTGCTCGCAGATGGCGAAGTGACGGTCGTAACCGGGAACCGGGCACAGGAACTTGGGTGCGCTCATGTCTTTCCACGGCTGGTTGCCGGCAAAGCCGAACAGGTAGCCGGTCAGTACGGCGTGGTACATCAGGGTGAGTGAGCTACTGCCACCGGCGAGTACTTCTTCATACGGTACCTGCAGCACGTCGGCACCCAGTTCGCGGGCAGCAGCGATGCCTTCGAGGCCACCGTAGTTGCGAGTGTCAGTACCATCCGGCGCGCGGTAGTCACCATTGAGAATACCGTCCAGGTCGTCGGACAGGCTCAGCTGATCTGCCGCCGGTTTACCGCGGGTAATATCCAGGCTCAGGTTATGCTGGCAAATACGCTGGTACTGTTGCTCCAGCTCCTTTTCCCACTGTTGCAGCTGTTCGCGTTGGGCGGTCTCGATACGCACGGAAAGTCCTCATTCAGGCGGTTGATCTTGCGGGTGAGGAGCTTATCAGCCACGGGCGGATTGCGTCATGTTTTCTGGCACTTTTTTAACGTAAATCCCGGTAAAAACAGTCATTGCCGGCAGATAATTTGTTTCGATTGAAACGGTGTGGCGTAATTTGTACCGCCGGGTGGCTTCAGTGCTCTTGTGCGGCGAGGATGCGGAAGTCGGCCGCGTAATCGAGTAGGTTTGATTTCAGGTGTTTGCGTTGCTGAGGGGTGGAACTTTTGAGTATTTCGCTGGCGAGTGACCGGGCCTGGGCTCGCAGCTGATCCTGCATGTTGCGATAGTCTTGTGGCCAGAGAGACTGTGGGTTGATCAGCAGTTCCCGCAGCTTTTTCTCGTAGCCCTCCGGTTTACTGCGCAGGGTGTCGATGAAGGAATTGGCCCATGCCTGGCGCTGGGCATCGCGGCGCTTCGGATCAAATTTTGTGGTGGCGACCTGATGATCGATCATGGCGTCCTGTTCCGGGGTCAGGTCACCCAGCCAGCGCTCGGCCTGCTTGCGAAACTGTTTTTCCCGTTTGTGTTTGGATTTCTCCCATTTCTTCAGGGACTCTTCACGCTCTTCGCGCACGTTTTCTTCGAGCTGATCAATCTGTGGATCGTCCAGTTGGATGACGATAGGGAGTAGTAGATCGGTCAGCATCACCACCGATGAGTGCCAGAAGTTATCTACCTGCTTCTCTATCTGTATCAGCTTTTCTGGTGTGGCATCTGGTGAGTCGACATCGTCGGCAAGTGATTCCAGGTAGTCGGCGTAGCGGGGCAGTTGGGTCTGGCGATGCCAGCGGTGAAACTCATCCACGCGCAGGGAGAGCAGGTCCTCCTGTGCGCCATCCAGGTCGAGGTACTTGTTGAGGTTGCGGTCCATCCACCAGTCCAGGTGGCCATAGACCAGCCGGACGCTGGAGCAGCCACCGGCAAACAGCAGTATCAGCGCCAGTGCAGCGCCGATTATGCGAGTTACCCTTTGGTGATGGTGCGAGGCATTCATGGCGATAAATATAGATCCTGGCTGCCACCCCCGCGACTTTCCAACGGTTAATTAATCCAGACTTCCACGCCCCTGTTTTTTACCAGCCCCTGCTTGCTGTCGGCGGCGCTGTTACAGACAAGCAGGCATATTGCTGTGGTCACGGTTGTTCGTAACGCGCTCCTTGCGGCCTGGCTGAGTCCCATCGATTTCCCCTGTTTGTGTATATTTCCGTCGGCGGCCCTCATCGGCCTATCCATCAGCGGTTGTTGTGTTCCACATCCTTCTGGGCGCGCGCTTTATCGCAGAAAAGTGTAACGAGGTTACTGTTATCAGGCCGAGCTCAGGCGCCAGCTACTGCTACGTGGGAGGAATAGTCTGGCGGTTGGCGGGTTGTTTGTTTTTTGCCCGCCCTTGCCGTACGCTGCTGGCTGCAATGCCCCTATGGCGCTTTTTTCGGCACCCGCAGCATGGGCCGGGCGCATAATTGAACAATTCGAGGGGATTTTTTTGAAAAAGGGCATGACAACGCTGTCATTTGTCTTGTAGTATTTCTCCCATATTGGCACAGACGTCAATGACGGCGTCGCGCCGGATCTCCCAGGGGAGCAGGAATTGCTGTGGGGAATCCGGTAAGGACAGATAACAATAGAAAATCTTAGGGGCCGGATCAGATGGTTGCTTTGAGAGACAGCAGGGACATTCTTTACGTTGGCGTCGACGGAGGTGGCAGCAAGTGCCGTGCCTCGGTTTTCGATGCGAACAATCGCCTGCTGGGTACCGGCGTTTCCGGGCCCGCAAACCCCCTCCATGGGTATGCCCAGACCATTGACTCCATTGTGCGCTCTGCCGCCCTGGCCGTTGCTGATGCCGGTATGCCGGCGGAAACGCTGGGCGAGCTGGTTGCGGGCGTAGGCCTGGCTGGCGTCAATATGCCGCGTCTCTACAACGAGATGAATGCCTGGGCCCATCCCTTCAAACAAATGTTTCTGACAACCGACCAGCACTCTGCCTGCCTTGGCGCCCATCGCGGTGGCGACGGGGCCGTCATCATTGCCGGGACCGGCTCTGTAGGGTACTCGTGGGTCAACGGTCGCAGTGAGATTGTCGGTGGCCACGGCTTTCCGCACGGAGATAAAGGCAGTGGCGCCTGGCTGGGAATGGAGGCGGTGAAATATCTGTTGATGGCAATGGAAGGGCTGGCAGCCGAGTCTATGCTGCAGCGTGAGCTACAGAAGGCGCTGGGTACGGACGACCCCTACGACGTGATTGAAACGATGGCAGGGAAACCCTCCAGTCAATACGCCAAACTGGCGGTGCCGGTGGTGGAATGCGCCGAGGCTGATTGCCCGGTTGCGGTGTCCATCATGCGCGATGGTGCGGCCTACATCAGCGATCTTGCTGAGAAACTGATGGAGAGCAACCCGCCACGTCTGGCCATGATCGGTGGTCTTGCGCCGCGCCTTAAACCCTGGCTGAAGCCTCATGTGGCAGAGCGGGTTTCCGACCCGCTGGATCCGCCCGAGCTGGGTTGTGCCTATTTCGCTCAATACTCGCTGGCAGCGCTGGGAGAGAGTGAATCCCGGTCGGCAGATGAGGTCGATGCAAAAGCGCTCTTTGGATAAGCGAGCGCACTAGCTAGAACACACAGGTTGTTAGACAACAAAAGTCATACGGATATTACGGACAAGTTTTATGAGTGCAGTGACTCCTGCTGAGGCTAACAAGGCGGATACATCTATGGCGATGACAGTAATGGAAACCGAGGCCCGCGAGGCCCCGAGCCGGATTGCGGAACAGCTGCAAAACAATGCTCCGATCATGGAGGCGCTGGGCGAGCGTCTGCGTAACGCGCCGCCGCGCTTTGTGATGATCGTTGGTCGCGGCTCCTCTGATCACGCTGGTGTATTTGCCAAGTACCTGATTGAAATAGAAACCGGTACGCCCACCTTCGCGGCGGCGCCGTCTGTTTCGAGTGTTTACGGCAAAAAGCTCAAGCTCGAAGACGCACTGGTCATCGTAATTTCCCAGTCCGGCCGCAGCCCGGACATCCTCGCGCAGGCGCAGATGGCGAAAGATGCCGGTGCCTACACGGTGGCGTTGGTGAACGATGAGACCGCTCCGATCAAAGATATTGTCGACCAGGTAGTACCACTGAAAGCGGGCCCTGAACTGGCGGTTGCGGCGACCAAAAGCTACCTGTGCACCCTGTCTGCGGTACTGCAATTAGTGGCCAGCTGGACTCAGGATGCAGAGCTGAAGGCCGGTGTGGAAATGCTGCCCCAGACCCTGACGGAGGCCATCGAGTCCGACATACAGCTGCGTCCGGAAGATCTGGCCGCGGTAAAGAACCTGGTTGTTCTGGGACGTGGCCCCGGGTACGGCATTACCCGCGAACTGGCGTTGAAACTGAAGGAAGTATGCAGTGTGCACGCAGAGTCATTCTCCAGTGCGGAATTCCTGCACGGACCGGTCACCCTGGTAGAGCAAAAGCTGACCGTGGTGAACGTGCCCATCGAGGATGAGTCCTACCAGGCCCACAGCGAGCAGATCGCCGACATCATTCGCCGCGGTGGCACGTTGATCAATTTACATGTGCCGAGCAAGGGCGTTCACCCGCGGATTGCACCGCTGGCGCTGTTGCAACGTTTTTATCTCGACGTGGCTCACGTCGCCGTCAGCCGCGGTATCAACCCGGATGAGCCGGCCGGCCTGAAGAAAGTCACCCAGACTGTTTGATGATTTGAATTGGTGACGGGACTCAGGAGCGGGCAAGTGGCACAGGCATTCATTGCAGAGAAGTTATTCGACGGTGAGCAGCTCCACACTGACGTGGCACTGACCGTCGAGAGTGGCAATGTGGTCACTCTCGGAGGCGAGCCGGCAGAGAGTGCCGTGCGCCTCAAAGGCATGCTCGCGCCCGGGCTTATTGATGTTCAGGTCAATGGCGGAGGTGGTGCGCTGTTCAACAACGACACTACCGTCAATGCGCTGGGCAAGATGTCTGTGGCGCACGCCCGTTTCGGCACCACCGGATTTATGCCCACGCTGATCACCGATCGGGTGGAAGTCATGCAGCGCGCGGCGGAAGCGGTCAGCGCTGCGTTGAAGGAAGGTGTACCCGGTGTCCTGGGTGTGCACTTTGAGGGGCCGCATTTGAGTGCACCCAAAAAAGGTACGCACGAAGAAAAATTTATTCGCCCGCTCAGCGATGAAGAGCTGGCGATTTACGGTCGCGATGACATCGGACTGAAAATGGTCACTCTGGCGCCGGAAAATGTATCGCCAGAGGATATCCGCAAGCTGGTCTCTCTTGGTGTGAAGGTCTGTCTGGGCCACTCCAATGCCGATGGCGCTACCGCCGCGGCCGCGGTGGCCGCCGGAGCAAGCGGGTTTACCCATTTGTACAACGCCATGTCGCCACTGCATTCGCGCGATCCGGGTATGGTGGGTACGGCCCTGATCAGTGATGATTGCTGGTGCGGGCTGATCGCCGATGGCCACCATGTGAGTGCCGAGGCCATGACGCTCGCGCTCAAGGCCAAGCCGCGTGGAAAGGTCATGCTGGTGACCGATGCCATGTCACTGGTGGGCAGTGAGGAAATGAGTTTTCCACTGTTCGACCGCATCGTAACCCGACACGGCGACAAACTGACGTCCACCACCGGCGAGCTTGCCGGCTCGCACCTCGACATGATCGGTGCGGTGCGCAATATCGCCGACTGGTGCGATGTGGAACTGAATGAAGCCCTGCGTATGGCGGGCCTGTACCCGGCACAGTTTCTGGGTAGCGATCGTGGGCGCATCAAAGAGGGCGCGCCTGCAGATATGATTTTGATTGATGACGAACGCCGGGTTCAAAAGACCTGGATAAACGGACAGGAAGTTTTCGCAGCATAATAATCCTGTGAAAGCTTTCACTGGAACTGATAACCGGGGAAAAACCCCGCAAGCCAGCAAGGCAAAACGATAATAAAAGGTGAAATTATGAATACCGCAGTTATTGCCCAAAGCGAGACGCGCAGCAGCGTTTTGCCGATGGTTATCATCGGCCTGCTATTTTTTATCTTTGGTTTTGTTACCTGGCTGAACGGTGCCCTGATTCCGTTTCTGCAGACCATCTGTGATTTGACCGGCTTTCAGGCAATGCTGGTGGCCTCTGCCTTCTATATTGCTTACACCGTGATGGCGCTGCCAATGGCCGCGATTATCGAGCGCACTGGTTACAAGACCGGTATGGCGCTTGGCCTGGCGCTGGTCGCTGTGGGTGCCCTGATCTTTATCCCTGCGGCGTACAGCCGGATGTTTGGTATTTTCCTGCTGGCGCAGTTTGTAGTGGGTTCCGGCCTGACTATTCTGCAGACCGCATCCAACCCCTACGTTGTAAAGGTCGGCTCTCCTGAGACTGCCGCAGTACGTATCTGTGTCATGGGCCTGTTGAATAAGGGGGCCGGCATCGTTGCGCCGCTGGTTTTTGCCGCTCTGGTCATGTCCGGTATCTCTGGTATCTCCGAAGCAGAGCTTTCTGCGCTGAGTGCAGCGGCGAAAGATGCCAAGCTGGACGAGTTGGCAGGGCAGCTGGTTTCTCCCTATATCGGCATGGCCATTCTCGGTTTTATTCTGGCTGTGGCGATGATGTTTGCCCCGCTGCCGGATATCGAAGACGAAGTTATCGAAGGTCAGGAAGATGCTGCGGTTACCCTCAGAGGATTGAAGCAATTTCCGCAACTCGTGCTTGGTTCCATCGCACTGTTCTTCTATGTTGGTGTGGAAGTGATCGCTGGTGATGCCATAGGCCTGCTGGGCAAGCAGGCGGGTCTCGATACCGCAGTGGCCTCCGTGCTGACTTCCTACACCATGGTGTTTATGGTGCTGGGCTATATCTGGGGTACAGTCGCTATCCCGCGCTTTATCAGCCAGCAGACAGCGCTGTTGATCTCTGCGGTACTGGGTATTGTGTTTACTTTCGCGGTAATGAGCGGCTCTCTCGATAGCACCGCCATGTCTTCCGCAACGCTCGCCCACTTTGGCCTGCCGGAGATTCCCAATGCGGTGTACTTTGTCGCACTGCTGGGCTTCGCCAATGCCATGTGCTGGCCGGCAATCTGGCCGCTGGCGCTGGAAGGCCTGGGCAAATTCACCTCGAAAGGTGCGGCGTTACTGATTATGGGGATTTCGGGTGGGGCAATCCTGCCGCCCCTGTACGGCCACTTTGCCGATACCGGTGACGGCCAGGGTGCCTACCTCATTGCGATCCCTGCGTACCTGTTCATCCTGTTTTACGCTCTGAAAGGGCACAAGATGCGTAGCTGGAAATAGCTGGCCAGGGATATTCCAGTACGGTTTCCAGTCGCATCGCAATCAGTCAGTTTTTTTGGAAGCGTTTTAGGAAGTGGTTTTAAAACGGATTTTGGTTTTCTGAACTTCTCAGGAAGTTTCTCTCTTTGGTTCTCGTCATCTTTGCCCTCCATTGTGAGGGCTTTTTTTTGCCTATAAAAAAACCCGCTGCAAGCAGCGGGTTTTTATTTCAGTCTCTATCAGAACTCATAACGTGTTCGTAGATAGTAGAAACCACCCTCAAAGCCGAATGGGGAAAACTGACTGTAGCGGTTGCCTACGCCGTCGGCTGCTCCCGGGTTTTCCTCCGGTGTCTGGTCGAGTAGGTTTTGAGCCCCCAAAATCACTGACGCTTTGTCGGTAAACGCATAGGACACTTCAGCGTCTACCAAAGTTTCTCCGCTATATACCTGGCCATCTTCCGAGTCGAACCAGTCATCGTAGTAGCTCACTCGCGCCATCAAGCGCCAGTCGCCAATGAGGGTCGTGCTCGACAGGTTCCAACGGGTTTCCGGCAGGCCCTGTTCCAGTTCGCGGATGCGGGTTGCATCAATGGTTTCCGGAGTAAAGCTGTCCACTGAGGTCTGTGTCTGGTTGAAGGCAAGGCTGATGTCGGTGCTGTCGCCAATAGCTTCGGTCCCGTAGGTCGCGACGATGTCAAAGCCCTTGGTGGTGGTATCGAAATCGTTGGTGAAGAAGCGGAAGTTCTGCAGGTTGGCTGCGCTGGTGACGCCGGATGCGACCAGGCTGTCCACTTCGGTTTGGGTGAGGGAGTAGAGTTGCGACGGAGCAATGCGGTCTTCCAGTTCGATGTTGAAGTAGTCCACGGTCACGTCTATGGCACCCAGTGTGAATACTGCACCGATGGTCCAGTTGGTGGATTTTTCAGGATCCAGGGCTTCACCGCCGCGCAGAAGTGCGACTGGATTGGTGGACGGGATGGTGCCGTTATTGACCAGGTCATTGAGTGTCAGGTCAAACTCCGTCGATACATTAAAGGCGTTGGACTGCCCGGGGGTCGGGGCGCGAAAGCCGGTGCTCCAGGAGCCGCGCAGGGAGAGCGTATCGGTCAGTGCCAGATTGGTCGCCAGCTTGCCGTTGGTGGTGGTGCCGAAGTCTTCGAAGTCCTCAAAGCGCAGGGCCATGCCAACCAGCCAGCCGTCCACCACATCCGCTTCCAGGTCCACGTAGGTGGCGACGTTGGAGCGGCTCCACTGGCCGCCGGCTAATGGGCCAAAGCCTGGGAATCCATTGGAAGCCGCGCTAAACCCCTGGGCGGCGAGGGGGCCAATCTCGTACGAGGCCTGATCACCGGTGGTGATTTCAAAGGTTTCGTCGCGCCACTCGAAGCCGGTGGCCACATTCAGCTCCGAGGCGAGTCCTACCTCGAAACCTTTTACCAGGTCGATATTGAAGTTCTTTTCGAGCTGAGTGTAGGCGCCGGGGTTAAAGCTGGTGGGTGACTGTGGCCCGAGGGAAGCGTTTACGGTGTTGTAAATGAAAAAGTCTACGTCGTTGTAACCGAGAGACGCGCTGACATCGTAAGACCAACCGTTGTCGAGGTCGCCGCGCACACCGGCCAACCCTGCCAGGTCGGTGACCTCACCGCCAAACCGTGGGGTAAAGCCACCTGGAAACATTTCCTGAAAGGAGAAGCATTCGGCGCTCGAGAGGGCCTGGGCATGGGTGAAGCCTGTGCAGCTATCGAGTCCGTTACTTGGGTCCAGGTCGCCAATGAGCGGGCCTGTCCCATTACTGTATACGGCGCTGCGCGTTTCCGGGTTGCGGAAGTAGAAGCCGCCATCGACGGTCTTACCACCGTAGTTACCAAACGCGTAAAATTCCTTGCCGCCCCCGAGGTCCACGCCGAGGTTTACCACGGATTTCAGATCGTCTTTGATTTCGGGGCTGCCCCACACCTGTGCGGGGTTTGCCACGTCGGTATTTCCGGCTGCAATCAGTGCTGCGGCGTCATTGCGCTGGACGCTCCGGTCGGTGTCTTCCTTGCTGCCCACTTCAAAGCTCACGTTGACGAAGCCTTGAGCGGTAAACGGCATTCCGTAATTCCCGGCGACGGTAAACTGGCGTCCATCGCCCTCATAGAACTGGCCGGCTTTTATTTCGACTGCGCCGCCTTCACTGTTGTCCTTGAGCTGGAAGTTGATTACACCGGCGATGGCATCGGACCCGTACTGGGCGGCGGCACCGTCTCGCAGAACCTCGACCTGCTGCAGCGCGATGGATGGAATCTGGGAGATGTCGGGCCCCTGGGCGCCGTCGGACACGCCGTTGCCGAGCCAGGCGATTACCGCCGCGCGATGGCGGCGTTTGCCATTGATCAATACCAATGTGTGATCTGGCGCCAGTCCGCGCAGGTTCGCCGGGCGCACGAGGCTTGCCGCATCACTGATCGGTTGAGTATTGACGTTGTAGGAGGGCACCACATTGCGCAACAGGGAATTGAGGTCTGAGCCCCCCTGATTGACGAAGTCATCTCCAGTAATGATATCGATGGGGACAGCGGATTCGGTGGCCGAGCGGCCCTCAACACGGGTGCCGATGGTGATGACTTCCTCAATGATTTCATCTTCCTGGGCAAGTGCCGGGCTGGATGCCGCGGCGATCGCGATTGCCAATAGTGACGGGTACTTGAACGGCTTGATGATTTCCATAAACGCTTCCTTACTTGTTTTTATGTCGAATGCGCGCGGCGCATCTATTTGAAGTCCAAAAATCCTTATTACCTTGCAAATTCCGTGACAAATATCCTCTCTATATCGCTTTTTGTGGAACCTCGTGACTGAATCGTTCGAATACTACGGTGACGATACTCTCAAAAAGATGGCCGAATAGGTGACTTGGGTCACGTTCGGGGGTATGTGGCGGGTAACGCATTTGCGTGCGAGGTAGATGGGCGCGTAAGAGCACGCTGCGCCCAGGGAAGGGCGCGGCAGGTATCAGGCGGGGCAAATATCCGAAATTGAAGTTGTTGAATCGACCAGGGGGAAGCGGGTGTCGGTTATTGAGATGGAGAGTCCCCGGTTGAGTCTCTTACCAACAGCTCCGGCACAAACTTTTTCTTGATGCCGGCATCCTTGTTGGCCGCGGCACTTTCCGCAGCGCTTTTGCTGCGTGCCTTGTTTAGTACCAGAGCCGCAGCACATTTGGCAATTTCATTATTCGGCTGGTGCGCCGTGGTCAGTTTCGGCCAGGTCTGGCGGGAGAAGGGGCTGTCCTCGAATCCGACAATAGAGAGCTGTTGGGGAATCTCGATGTGCATCAGCCGTGCGGCGAACAGGGCCCCCGCCGCCATCTCATCGTTGCTGGCAAAAATGGCAGTGGGGGGGGTGTCCTTTTCCAGCAGGTGCTTTGCGCCGGACACTCCGGAATCAAAAGAGTATTCACCGGCCACAATCAGCTCGGGGTCGATGGAAATTCCCGCCTGCTGCAGTGCTTCTTTATAGCCGTCCAGTCGCCCATGGGTGGATATGTGTTCCTCGCCGCCGCACAGAAAGCCGATTCGCTTGTGACCGTGCTCGATCAGGTGTTTGGTAATGTCGTACGCTGCGGCGGTATCGTCCACCTGGATGCAGTTTTCTTCATCGCCCTCGGCGGCGCCGCTGGAAACAATGCGCACATAATCAAGGCCGAGCTTTTTGACTTCGTCGATGACCGACTGGGTCTCGGAGAAGGGTGGGGTCAGGACCACGCCCGCCACTTTGGAGTGTTCGACGAGTGCGCGCAGTTCGTCGTTGACAGTTTCAGACTTAGAATTGCTGGGGTGGATCAGCAGTTCGTATCCCCGGGCCTTGCATGCCTCAAGGATGCCGTTTTGCATGTCGATCACATAGTAGGCATTGGGGTTGTCGTAGATCAGCGCAATGGTATAGCTGCGAGTTCCCGCCAGGTTACGCGCAGCCAGGTTCGGTTGATAGTGGAGTTCTTCCACAGCATCCATAACCTTTTTGCGTGTGGCCGGCCGCACCGAGGGCTCATTGTTGATAACCCGCGAAACAGTCTTGATCGACACCCCGGCCCTTGCGGCCACGTCATTGATGGTGCTCTTCATGATCGGCTTTTTTCCTTAATTGGAACCCCCGCGCCGGGAGCTTTCCAGTCCATACCCAGCCGGGCAGTTTACCCGGTTACGCGCGACGCGACGATGGCTTTCTGGTCATTTGTCCGCTGTGCGCTGCCTTGGAGTCAGAACCCGGTCTTTTCGCAGCGGTTTGCTGCCAAGTTTAGGGCTTTTCCGGCGTTCTTGCTGTCGGCGCGAAACGTGCGACCGGTCGTGTTTGCCGCGCGCTGTGGTTGTGAAAGAAAACTACAAAGCGGATTGACAGGCCATGCCCCGTATGTGAATCTCTCGCCAAATTGACAGCGTTGTCATTTTGCTTTGGCACCCACTGGGGTTTTGGGTTTGAACGCTGTCGGTCGGGTAAACAAGAATAACCGGTGCCCGCCACCTCCCGGTAGGCGCCACTTTCAGGGGCACACCATGCAAGATGCACACTCTCACTCCGCAATTTCCCAATCACCTGTGTGGCAGGCTCTGCAAGAGCAGGCTGCGCAGCTGAAGCGCCGCCGTCTTGCGGACCTGTTCGCGGGGGATCCACAGCGCGCTTCGGACTTCTCTCTCGAATTGCCGCAGTTTCTGCTGGATTTTTCCAAAAACCACATTGACCGGTCAGTTTTTGTAAATTTATTACGCTTGGCAGAGGAGGCCGGGCTGGACCAGTGGCGGGCTGATCTCTTTGCCGGTGAACCCATCAACGTGACCGAGGGGCGCCCGGTTCTGCATCCTGCATTGCGCGGTGGCCTGGCCGAGGATCTGGAGATCGGTGGGGTCTCTGTCACAGGGGGGGTGGAGGCCGAGCTGCAGCGCTTGAAAGAGCTTGTAGTTTTACTACATAATGGCGCCCTGACTGGCTGCAGCGGTAAAAGGATTACCGATGTGGTCAATCTTGGCGTCGGCGGCTCGCACCTGGGGCCTCAGACTGCCATTGAGGCGCTGCGTGCCTACAGGAAGGGTGATGTCGCAGTGCACTTTGTCTCCAATGTGGATGGAGCCCAGCTCACGGATGTGCTGGTCGGCCTGGACGCCGAATCGACCTTGTTTATTGTCTCGTCCAAGACGTTCACGACCAGCGAGACGATGACCAACGCGCGCAGTGCCCTCAAGTGGCTGCAGCGCGCGGCGCCGGATGAGGCTGTAGAAGTGCTTTTGCAGCGGCACTTTGTTGGGGTGACGGCCAGCCCGGAAAAGGCGCAGCAGTTCGGCATCTTGCCGGAGCGCACCTATCGCTTCTGGGATTGGGTTGGTGGCCGCTATTCACTGTGGTCGGTCATCGGGTTGCCCATCGCCATCGCCTGCGGGTTCGAGAACTTCCGGGCGCTACTCGATGGTGCGGCCGATATGGATCACCACTTCCGCGAAGCGCCATTTGCGCAGAATGCGCCGGTAATCATGGCGCTGCTGAGTGTCTGGTACTGCACGTTTATGGGGTACCCCGCCCACGCGGTACTGCCCTATGACCAGGCGCTGCATATGTTGCCCGCCTATCTGCAGCAGGCGGATATGGAGAGCAACGGCAAATCTACCAACCGTGCCGGGGTGGAGGTGGACTACGCAACTGGCCCCCTAATATGGGGGCAGACCGGGATCAACGGGCAGCATGCGTTCTATCAGTACCTGCACCAGAGCCCGGAAGTGGTGCCTGCAGACTTCATCGGCAGTGTGACCGCGGGGCACGACCTCGAAGGCCACCACGAGATCCTGTTGGCCAACATGTTCGCCCAGAGCCAGGCTCTGATGAACGGCGTGGACGCCGAGTCGGTTGGTCGTGAACTGGCAGCCAAGGGGTTGTCGCAAGAAGAAATAAAAAGGCTCACCCCATTCAAAGTG
This sequence comes from Microbulbifer hydrolyticus, assembly GCF_009931115.1. Lineage (NCBI taxonomy): Bacteria > Pseudomonadati > Pseudomonadota > Gammaproteobacteria > Cellvibrionales > Microbulbiferaceae > Microbulbifer > Microbulbifer hydrolyticus. The sequence continues at coordinate 1,162,328 of NZ_CP047491.1, forward strand.
CACAGGGGTGGAAAGCCCAGTAACACAATACTCTTGAAGGAGTTGGACCCCCGATCACTGGGAGGCTTGATTGCACTCTATGAGCACAAAATTTTTGTTCAGGGTGTGATTCTGCAAATTTATTCTTTTGATCAGTGGGGTGTGGAACTTGGTAAAGGTCTGGCCAGCAAGTTGGAGCCAAAATTGGCTGCTGCTGACCTGGCTGATGAAGACGATTCCACAGCCCAGCTGATCGAATACTACCGCCGTAACAAATGCGGCGCGGTTACTCCCACGGAGCTACCTGAAGTCGAGGTGGCTGAGTCTGCTGGAGAACAGGCTTAGGAAAAGCGTGCGGCGAACCGATAAAAAACCGAAGAGTTAAGCAAAATGGCAAACAAAACAGTGGTAAACAGTCGGATACAGGCGGTTACCGACAGGATCATCCGCCGCAGCGAGGAAACCCGGGCCAGCTACCTGGCTCAGGTAGAGCAGGCGCAGGGCAAAGGGCGCGCGCGCCACAAACTGTCCTGCGGTAACCTGGCGCATGCCATGGCAGCGTCCAGCGATCAGGATAAAAACCTGATCGCCTCCGGACATGGGCCAAATCTGGCCATTATCAATGCCTACAACGACATGTTGTCTGCGCATCAGCCCTACGGCACCTACCCTGAGATGTTAAAAGCGGAAGCACTGCGCAATGGTGCAACCGCCCAGGTTGCCGGTGGCGTCCCCGCCATGTGTGATGGGGTTACCCAGGGGCAGCCGGGGATGGAACTATCGCTGTTTTCCCGCGATGTTATCGCCATGGCCACCGCTATTTCCCTCTCGCACGATATGTTTGACGGTGGCATGTACCTGGGTATTTGCGACAAGATTGTGCCCGGGCTGGTGATTGGTGCTCTGTCATTTGGTCACTTGCCGGCTGTGTTTGTGCCGGCTGGCCCAATGCCCACCGGTCTCGCCAATGCGGAGAAAGTGCGCGTTCGCCAGTTGTACGCCGAGGGCAAAGTGGGCCGCAAAGAACTGCTCGAAGCCGAGAGTGCGTCCTACCACAGTGCCGGTACCTGCACCTTTTACGGCACCGCCAACAGCAACCAGATGCTGGTGGAAATCATGGGCCTGCAGCTGCCGGGGAGCTCGTTTGTAAACCCCGGTACCGAACTGCGTGATGCGCTGAACAAAGAGGCAGTCAAGCAGCTGGTGCAGATTACCGAGCCAAGTAACTACACGCCCATCGCGAAAATTCTCAGCGAAAAATCTTTCGTCAACGGCATCGTCGGCCTGCACGCTACCGGCGGTTCCACCAACCACACCATGCACCTGATCGCGATGGCGCGCGCTGCCGGTATCCAGATTACCTGGCAGGACATGGCGGAGCTTTCCGAAATTGTCCCGCTGCTGTGCCACGTTTACCCGAACGGCACCGCGGACATCAATCACTTCGCTGCGGCGGGTGGTATGCAGTACCTGATTCGCGAATTGCTCGGTGCGGGTCTGTTGCACAACGATGTCAGCACTGTGCTCGGTCACTCCGGTATGGAGCCCTACACCTACGATCCTTTCCTGAACGAAGACAAGGATGGTCTGGTGTGGCGCCCGACTTCCGAAGAATCCGGGAACCCGGACATTATTCGCCCCGCCAGCGACCCATTCTCCAGCCACGGTGGCCTGCAACTGCTGCAGGGCAATCTCGGCAACAGCGTGATCAAGGTTTCCGCCCTGAAAACCCCGCAGCTGAAAGTGAAGGCGCCGGCGGTGGTGTTCGAAAGCCAGGACGCTCTGCTCGATGCCTTCAAGGCTGGTGAGCTGGAAAAAGATTTTGTCGCCGTGGTGCGTTTCCAGGGACCACAAGCAAACGGTATGCCGGAGCTGCACAAGCTGACGCCGTCTCTGGGTGTGTTGCAGGACCGAGGTTACAAGGTGGCACTGGTTACCGACGGTCGTATGTCGGGCGCATCCGGTAAAGTCCCGGCGGCCATCCATCTTTCCCCGGAAGCACTGGAAGGTGGTGTGGTAGCAAAAATCCAGAATGGTGATGTTATTGAGCTGGATGCGGAAGCCGGCGTTCTCAAAGTACATGTAAGTGATGAAGAGCTGGCTGCACGCGTGCCAGCGGAATGTGATCTGTCCGCCAATGCCGTAGGCATGGGGCGCGACCTGTTCACCAATATGCGCAAGCTCGCAAGCGGCGCGGAAACCGGTGGAAGCATTCTTTTTTAACTGAATCCTGCGCGCGCTCTATCAAGCGTAGAGCGCGCGCAACTGTTTGAGAGCAAACACAATGGCTAATTCATTTGACATGGTACTGTTTGGCGGCGGTGGAGATCTGTCGTTGCGCAAGCTGATCCCGGCGCTGTACCGGGCCTATATTGAAGGTGGCTTGAACAAAGACACCCGCATCCTGCCAGTTTGTCGCCGTCAGGAAGACGCTGATGCCTATCTGAAAACCGCGCAGCAGGCCTTGAAGACGCATCTGCGCGACGGCGAATACAGCGATAAAAGCTGGAAAGAGTTCAGCCCGCTTCTGCGCGCTGTCGCCCTCGATATATCCAAGCCCGACGAGCAGTGGGATGGGCTGGTGGATATCCTGGGCAAAGATACCGAGCGCACCCGACTGTTTTATCTGGCAATTCCCCCGGCGGTGTTCGGTCCCTGTTGTGAAAATCTTTCGATAAAAGGACTGATCCACGAGAACTCCCGCGTGGTGGTCGAAAAACCACTGGGCTACAACGCCAAGACCTCCGATGAGATCAATAGCAAGATTGCTGAGTTCTTCCCGGAAGATAATATCTTCCGCATCGACCATTACCTGGGTAAGGAAACCGTTCAGAACCTGCTGGCACTGCGCTTCAGTAACGTACTGTTCGAACACCTGTGGGATGCGAAAACCATCGACCATATTCAGATCAGTATTTCAGAAACAGTGGGCCTGGAAGGGCGTGCGGGCTTCTATGATGACACTGGTGCAATGCGTGACATGGTGCAGAACCATCTCCTGCAGTTACTGTGCCTGATTGCCATGGAATCGCCCAATAGCATGTCTGCGCGCAATATCCGGTCGGAAAAAATCAAGGTGCTTGAAGCACTGCGCCCGCTGACGGAAGGCAATGTGGATCAAAACATTGTCCGCGGTCAGTACGTGGCCGGCGGTCTCGGCAAGGAACTGGTGCCGGGCTATCTGGAAGAATTGAAGGCTGCCAACAGCACCACTGAGACCTTCGTTGCCATTCGTGCACATATCGACAACTGGCGCTGGACCGGTGTGCCGTTTTACCTGCGTACCGGCAAGCGTATGGAAAAACGCTGTGCGGAAATCGTCATTCAGTACAAGAAGGTTTCCCACAGTGTTTATCAGCCGGAGGCCGGTGAGGTATTGCCAAACCGCCTTGTTATTCGCTTGCAGCCGGAAGAGAGCATCAAACTGGTGTTGATGGCGAAGAAGATGGATAGCCTCACCATGGAATTGCAGCCGGTGGAGTTGAACCTGACTCTGTCCGATACCTACGACAGTTTCAAAAGTGATGCGTACAAACGCCTGATGCTGGATGCGGCGGCCAATAACTCTGCGCTGTTCATTCACCGCGAGGAAGTTGCCGCGGCCTGGGCGTGGGTGGATCCGATCATCGACCACTGGCGCGATACTGCCAATCAGCCGCAACTGTATCGTGCGGGCACCTGGGGTCCACAGGCATCCAACCAGCTACTGGCAGAAAACGGTCACCACTGGTTTAACCCCTGATTGGCCGGGTGAACACCTCTAAGCAAGGTCTGAACGACATGGTTGAAGAAAAATTTTTTGCAGACAGACAACGTCTCACACTGGCCCTGGCCAATGAATGCGCGGCCGTATTGCACGCGGGTATCAAGGCCAACGGTCAGGCCACATTTCTGGTAAGTGGTGGCAGTTCACCGGAGCCGGTGTACCGCGAGCTGTCCCGTCGCCCTTTACCCTGGCAAAACGTGAATGTTGCGCTGGTGGATGAGCGTTGGGTGGAAAAGGAAGAAGCCGGCAGCAATCTGGCGTTCATCTCCAACAGTCTGCTGCAAAACGAGGCCGCCAAGGCCCCGTGTCTGGGAATGAAAAATGCCGCGGCGACCCCGGCCGAGGGCGAGGCCGATTGCGAGCGCGCATACCAGGAACTGCCGCGACCATATGATGTATGTATTTTGGGAATGGGCAACGACGGACACACAGCTTCGTTTTTCCCCTATGCCGAAGGTCTGGATGACGCCCTGGATGCCAAGTCCGAAAAACTGTGCAAGGCGATCACGGCCAAGCAGAGTGCCGTGACCGGCGTACATACCGAGCGCATGACGCTGACCCTATCCGCGATTTTGCAGGCGAAAGAAATCAAACTGCTGATTACCGGTGAAGAAAAACTCAAGGTCTATCGCCAGGCGCTGCTTGGGGATGATGAGCAGGAAATGCCGGTGCGCAGTATTCTCAAGCAGGGGCTGAAGCCGGTTACTGTTTACTGGGCCCCCTAAATTAAATAACGAATGAATTTTGACGAGTTTTAGGACGTGATAATGCAACAGACTCTGGTACCCGTATTGGAACAAGCTGGTGTTGTGCCGGTGATCGTAGTCGATAAAGTCAGCGATGCGCTGCCGCTCGCTCAGGCGCTGGTCGAAGGCGGCCTGAATGTGCTGGAAGTAACCCTGCGCACAGAAGCGGCACTGGCCGCGGTGGAAGAGATTGCCAAGCACCTGCCGGACGCCTACGTCGGTACCGGTACCGTGTTGACTGCAGAGGATATCCGCCGCTCCGTGGATGCCGGTGCGACCTTCATGGTAAGCCCGGGTGCCACCGAAGCGCTGCTGGACGCGGCAGACAATACAAAGGTACCGCTGTTGCCCGGTGCCTCAAACCCGTCAGAAGTCATGCGCTTGCTGGAACGCGGCTATCACTACCAGAAGTTCTTCCCTGCGGAAGCGGCCGGCGGCATCCCGATGTTGAAATCCATCGGTGGTCCCCTGGGTAAAGTGAAGTTTTGCCCCACCGGCGGTATCAGCCCGAAAAACGCAAGCGATTACCTGGGGCTGTCCAACGTAGTCTGTGTAGGCGGTTCCTGGATGGTCGCCCCGAAACTGGTGGCAGAAAAAAATTGGGCGGAAATTACCCGTCTGGCCAGGGAGGCCTCGCTGTTGAAGGGCTGATGCCCTGATCAGAGCTTATTTCGAGTAAGGACATGTGCTGGGGGGGAGTACACCCGGTGCGAAAAAAAATTCATAAATTTTCAATTCACAGAGGGTGTAGCGATATGAAACTCAGAATTGCTATCAACGGCTATGGCCGCATCGGCCGCAACGTAACGCGTGCGATTTACGAGTCCGGCTATAACGATCGTATCCAACTGGTCGCGATCAACGATCTCGCACCAGTGGAAGCGAACGCTCACCTGACCCGGTTCGATACCGTTCACGGTCGTTTCAATACCGAAGTTGCGGTAGAGGGGGAAAACCTGGTCATTGGTGGCGACACCGTCAAGGTATGCCAGGAGCGCAATCCCGCCGCTCTGCCCTGGGGCGAGCTGGAAGTGGATCTGGTGCTGGAGTGTACCGGCCTGTTCACGGGTAAAGAAGCGGCCTCCCAGCACATGCAGGCTGGTGCGAAAGCGGTACTGATCTCCGCACCCTCCGGTGACGCGGATCTGACCGTGGTTTACGGCGTAAACGATGACAGGCTGACTGCAGAGCACAAGGTGGTTTCCAACGCTTCCTGCACGACCAACTGTCTTGCCCCTGTAGCCAAGGTCCTGAACGAGGCGATTGGCATCGAGCGCGGCTTTATGACTACCGTGCACGCGTACACCAACGACCAGAATACCCAGGATGCAGTGCACAAAGATATCTATCGTGCACGCGCCGCTGCCGACAACATGATCCCAACCAAAACCGGCGCCGCTGCCGCTGTTGGCCTGGTGCTGCCAGAGCTGAAGGGCAAGCTGGACGGCATGGCGGTACGTGTACCGGTAAACAACGTGTCTCTGGTGGACTGTCAGTTTATTGCCAGCCGCGAAACGACCGTCGAAGAAATCAACGCGATCATGAGCGACGCAGCCGGCACCATCAAAGGTGGCGTTCTGTCTTTCTGCGAGCAGCCATTGGTTTCTGTGGACTTTAATCACACTTCGGCGTCCAGCCACTTTGATGCCAACCACACCCGGGTGAACGGCAACCTGGTAAAAGTGATGGCCTGGTACGACAACGAGTGGGGCTTCTCCCACCGTATGCTCGACACCAGTCTCGCCATGGCCAAAGCTCTGGGCCTGTAAAGGCGACCGTAACAACAGTCTGATAGCGGTGCACGCTATCGCACCGGAGCGGGTGCAACATCCGCTCCGGTTTTGCATTTGCAGTCAGCGCCGACTGCCATAAAAACAACATCCGTCTCACATCCAACCGATAAACGAATACCGCCAATATGATTCGCCATACCAAAATTGTTGCCACGCTCGGCCCGGGCACAGACAAGCCGCGTGTAATTGACGAGATTATCCGTGCCGGCGTCAACGTCGTACGCCTGAACTTTTCCCACGGCAGTGCCGACGACCACCGCAAGCGGGTCGAGGAAGTACGCCGCGCAGCCGCCGAGCAAAACAAGCTGGTGGCCGTGCTCGGCGATCTGCAGGGGCCGAAGATTCGCATAGCCCGTTTTGCCGAAGGCAGCATCTTTCTTGAGAACAACGCCGAGTTCACCCTCGACGCCGACTGCCCGAAAGAGGGCGGTAACCAGCAGCGCGTGGGTGTGGATTACCCGTCGCTGATCGCCGATTGCAAACCCGGCAATATCCTGCTGCTGGACGATGGCAAGATCCGTCTTGAAGTGACCGGTGGTACGAACAGCAAGCTGTTCTGCCGCGTAATGCAGGGTGGCAAGCTGTCCAACAACAAGGGTATCAACCTGTTGGGCGGCGGTCTGTCAGCGCCCGCGTTGACGGAGAAAGACTACGGGGACATCAAGCTTGCGGCAGAGCTGGATGTAGACTTTCTGGCTGTCAGTTTCCCGCGTAGCGGTGAAGACCTGAATATTGCCCGCAATGCCATGCGTGAAGCGGGCAGTAATGCCGCCATCGTCGCCAAAGTGGAGCGCGCGGAAGCCGTGGGCAATGACGAGCAGATGGACGACATCATTCTGGCTTCCGATGTGATCATGGTCGCCCGCGGTGACCTGGGTGTGGAAATCGGTGATGCGGCACTGGTTGGTGTTCAGAAGAAGCTGATCAATCGTGCCAACGCGCTGAATCGTGGTGTGATTACCGCGACCCAGATGATGGAGTCGATGATCACCAACCCGACTCCGACCCGCGCCGAAGTAATGGATGTGGCCAACGCGGTACTGGATGGCACGGATGCGGTGATGTTGTCCGCGGAAACCGCCGCTGGCGATTTTCCGGTAGCCGCGGTGGAATCCATGGCAGAAGTGGTGGTGGGCGCCGAGCAGTACCTGGGCACTACCACGCGTCCGGCTGCAGACCGGTCGGCATCGGAATCCATCGACACCGTTATCGCGCAGGCAGCGATCGAGTCCGCTGCGCGTGTTGAAAACCTGTGCGCGGTAGCGGCACTCACGGAGTCTGGCCGCACTCCGCGTATCATGTCCCGCGCCACATCCCGGCTGCCCATTTATGCGCTCACACGCCATTCCCGCGTTGCGCGGCAGCTGGTACTGCTGCGCGGTGTGGAGCCCATCGAGTTCGACCCCGCCTCCGTGCCCCTGGGCCACCTGACCGATGCCATCATCGAAGTGCTGGGCTCGCGCGTTACCTTTGAGAAGGGCCAGCGTATCCTGATCACCCAGGGTGAGCGCCTGAACATGGGCGGCGGCACCAGCTCCATGCGCATCAAGGAAATCGAATAAGCGATCGACGCTTTCGAGCCCTGGCGGCAACCACGTCAACTTCATGACTGGCGTGGTTGCCGGCGCGCATCTCCGAACACCCGGGCGGAGCAGATCAGTCAATCGGATTGTGCAATTTTTGTCCTGCTCTGCGTCCAATCCTTGCACTGAAACTACCTCTACTGTCACTAATGGCAGGTCCGGCTCGCGCAAAGCGACAAATTTCCCGGATATTTTCTCCCTTCGCCTGTAGCTTTTTTATTTCATTCTGTGTATTGTCGATCTTGAGAATGACAGCGCTATCATAAAAACTAATGACAGCGCTATCATTTGGCGGTACAAGGTGAATAAAAAAGTTTCTAACCAAACCTTTATATCTATAAAAAAGGAAGGGGAAATCGATGCTTAAGCGCAACAAACTCGCTCTCTCGATCAGTGCAGCTGTACTCGGTGGTAGCCTCGTGGCTCCGCTGGCAGTTGCTCAACAAGACACAGCTCTGGAAGAGATTACCGTTACGGGTATTCGTGGGGCTCTGCAAGACGCCGTAAATATCAAGCGTGATGCGACCGACCTGGTTGACGCCGTATCCGCAGAAGACGTGGGCAAGTTCCCCGATTCTGACGTGGGTGAAGCTCTGGGCCGTATTCCGGGCATCACCGTTGGCCGCGCATTCGGTCAGGGTGCCTCCGTCTCTATTCGCGGTGCTGCACCGTCCATGACTCTGACCCAGCTGAATGGTCAGAACGTTGCATCCACTGGCTGGTTCGACCAAATTCCGGTTGATCGCAGCTTCAACTACTCCCTGCTGCCCGCCGAACTGATCGGTGGCATCGAAGTTTACAAATCTTCCCGTGCCGACCTGAACGAAGGCGGTATCGGCGGTACCGTCATCGTCAACACCCGCAAGCCGCTGGACCTCGACGCGAACACCGCGTGGATTGGCACCACTGCGCGCGTTGGCACGATCAGTGATGAAATTGCCCCGGAAGTTTCTGGCTTGTACAGCTGGAAGAACGATGAGGAGACTTTTGGTGTTCTCGTTGCTGCCGCCAAAGAAGACCGCGAATACGTGCGTCGCGGTACCGAGTCGGACTACCGTTGGTGGGGCGATGTTGCGCCGACCACTTTCATTCAGGATCAAGAGCGCACTGCTCTGGATGTAACCCTGCAGTACGCGCCGACTGAAGAGCTGTCTTTCACCCTGCACGCCATGTCCCTGGACATGCAGGCCGATAACTCCAACACCAGTCTGTACCTGTTCACCCTGAATGGTGACAACGTTACGTGCAACACTACCAATGCTGCTGGCCTGTGTACTTCCAGCACGACCACCAACTCTCAGTTCGGTGATCTGGAAATTGGCTGGGCGGGCGGTGCGCTCGGTAACGAAACTTTTATTCAGACTTGGGGCCGCAAGTCCTCAATGAGCTCTGATACCTTCGATTTCGGTACCGAGTACGAAGGTGAGGGTTTCCGTGTCAGCGGTAATATCGGTTCTACCAAAGCGGAAGGTGGTACGGACTTCACCACTAACTTCCAGCATTTCCCGAGCCTGGGCGATACCATGTCTCTGTGGGAAGGTTCTATTGATGCGACCGGTAACGAGATCATCATTAATCCGACCATGGACCCGAGCCTGACTCTGGACGACTACGCCGCGACTACTTCTCCGCAGGGTTGGGCTGTAGGTAGTGGCCCCGCGCAAGACGAAGAATCCTATGCCCAGGTTGATGTCGAGTTCGACCTGAATGTAGGTATCCTGACTTCCTTCAAAACTGGCGCTCGCTGGACTGACCACGACGTAAACCGTCGTTCCTTCACTGGTCAGATCACCCCGCAGCAGGTGTCTACCTCTGACGTGTACAGCGGAATTTACGAAGTTGGTCAGAACGGTTTCACCGCACCGAAACCCGATCTGGACGCAATGGTTTCCGTTACTCGCAACAGCCTCGATCAGTGGGTTGAAGAGCGCGCTGGTTACTCCGACCTGAACGAAGAGAACACCGCCCTCTACGGTATGTTCACTTTCGAATCCGGTGCCCTGACTGGTAACTTCGGTCTGCGTTACATCTCTACCGACGTGACCCGCACCCAGTACGACCTGGATGGCACTGAGCCGATGGATGGCGAAATCGCAGCGAATGTTGGTTACAGCTACTCCTTGTCCAACTACGGTGCGGACTACAGCGATGTACTGCCCAGCGCTACCGTTCGCTACGAACTGTCTGACGATGTGGTTCTGCGCGCTTCTGCCTCTCAGGCTATTAGCCGTCCGAACTACGATGACATGCTCGTCGCCTACAACGGCTTTGCCGACGACAATGAGTTGAACCAGCAGCTGCGTATCGGTAGCGAAGGTCTTCTGCCGATGAAGGCGACCAGTGCAGACATCGCCATCGAGTACTACTACGGTGATGGCAACCTGGTATCTGCGACTTACTTCGTTAAGTCTATCGACGACTTCGTAACTTCTGACATCATGACCGATCAGCAGATTGGCCTTGAGGATCCGGCGGCTGGTGACGTATGGGCTGTTGAAACCCTGAAGAACTCCGGCGGTGCAGACATCCAGGGTCTGGAGCTGCAAATTCAGCACGCGTTTGATAACGGCTTCGGTGTTGCAGCCAACTACACCTACACCGATGCGGAAGCCCCGAGTGAAGCCTTCATGGATCAGCTGCCGCTGTTCACCGAGTCTTCCGAGCACGCCTACAACCTGGTGGGCTACTGGGAAAATGACACCTTCTCGGCTCGTGCGGCTTACAACTTCCGTTCTGAGTACCTGATTCGTGACGGTGGTTTCTGGTACGGTAACCGCATGCACGATGACTTCGGGTCGCTGGATCTGAGCTTCTACTGGTATGCTACCGAAAACCTGGATGTAACCTTCGAAGCGATCAACGTGCTTGAAGAAGATGACATTCAGTTCGGTGCTGCCGATGCAGCAAGCTCTGCCACTGGCATGAAAGGCTCCCTCCAGGAAGGTTTCCCGGCGTGGTCCTTCCAGGGCGAAGCCGTGTACCAGCTGGGCGCAAGCTACAAGTTCTAAGAACTGAGCGAAAAAAAAGCCCAGCTATTAGCTGGGCTTTTTTTTGCCTTGAGGTAAGTGATATGAAAATAAGAAAAATTGCGATTGTTGGTGGTGGCACGGCTGGTTGGATAGCTGCCAATCACCTGGGGGTCGAGCTATCCAGAGATCCGGATATTCAAATTACACTTATCGAGTCCAAGGATGTGCCGGTCATCGGCGTAGGGGAGGGGACGGTTCCGCGGATTAAGGAAACCCTGCACAAGTTTGGTATTTCTGAAATCGACCTGCTGGCCACTTGTGACGCGACGCTGAAAACAGGGATCAAGTTTTCAAACTGGATGGCACCTGAAAAAGGCGAGGCCGAGCATTTCTATTATCACCCGTTTAGTTCTCCCTATCCCAAGGGATATGACGTTACCGATTACTGGCTGACGATTAAGCGCGATGTCCCATTTTCCCATCTTTCAGATGTGTTTCTGGTTGCGGAAGGGGATAAATGCCCAAAACGCAAGTCTTCACCCCCTTACCTGGGTGCGGTTGACTACGCCTATCATTTTAATGCTGCAAAATTTTCTGAGTTGCTCGCATCTAATGCTAAGCGGCGCTTCGATGTCCAGCATAAATTCGAGACGGTATGTGATGTCCGCCTGGATGATAGAGGAAGCATAGAGAAGCTTGTTTACGCATCTGGCAGCGAAGAGGCTTTTGACTTTTATATTGATTGCAGTGGATTCAATGCTGCGTTACTGGGCAAAGCGCTGGATACCCCGTTCGAGGATAAATCTTCGCAAATTTTGACGGATACCGCGCTGGTTCTGCAGGAAGAAACTGCTCCGGACAGTCCGATTCAACCGTATACCACTGCTCGTGCACACAAAGCGGGCTGGATTTGGGATATTCCGTTGACTACGCGGCGGGGGTTGGGCTGCGTATATTCCAGCGCACATATGAGTGATAGCGAGGCTGCTGAAGAGTTCTCCAGTTACCTGGGGCGCTCGGTAGATTCGGAATCAGTGCGAAAAATTCCGATGAAGATTGGTTACCGGCAGCAATTCTGGAAGAAGAATTGTGTGGCTTTGGGATTGGCGCAGGGCTTTGTTGAGCCATTGGAAGCGACGTCAATTCTGGTGACGGATTTTTCCGCCAGCTTGTTAGCAAAGAGCTTCCCGAAAACGGTGGAAGACATTCCGTTGCTCACGGGCTATTACAACAAGGCCGTTCGATATACCTGGGAAAGGGTGATCGACTTTGTTCAGTTGCATTATTGTATTTCCGATCGGCAGGACTCTGACTTCTGGCTCGATTGCACGCGCGGAGCGCAGAAGTCAGATGTGCTGGAGGAGCGACTGCAGCGTTGGAAGGTCGTGACCCCAAAGTCTTCAGACTTCTTCAGTACTTTCGACATTTTCGGGGTCGAGAATCACCTGTACGTCCTATATGGAATGGACTTCGATACTCGGCCAACACCGATTGCCGAGAAAGAGGGTGAAAGGGCGCATGATATTATCCGCGAATTGCGTGAACATTCGGCGAAGGTGGCCGGTGAGTTGATGCCGCATCGCACCTGGTTGAGTGAGCTACAACGGCATCTCGCGCAAATGGCCGCGCGTTAAGTTTTTTGAGGTGGGTAGTATGCAGGTACTGAGAGTTGGTGAGGAGAGGAATAAAGTCATAATCCTTGATGACTTTCTGGAGAATCCTCAAGAGCTTGTGAAGTTCGCCAAAGGCGCACATTTTACCCCTTACCCCATCGCAGCGGAGCGCAAGGGGTACCCAGGGGTTCGGGCTGCTGCGCCTGCCAGCTATGGCGAGTTGGTGCGCGAGCGTGTTGATTCAATCATCCGCGCTGAGTTCGATGTGCCTTCTACAGCCAGGCTGAACACCTTCCAAGAGGCCCTGAATCTGATTTCCGTGCAGGAAGAGGATCTCGGGCCATTGCAGAGGATCCCGCACTTTGATGCGAGTGACCCAAACTTCTTCGCGGTTTTGTTGTATCTATGCGATGACCAGCACGGTGGAACGGGGTTCTATCGCCACAACAGCACGGGTTTCGAGAGGGTGACTCCTGAGCGGTGTGATGCCTACCTGGACAGGTGCTATGAAGAGCTGAATAGTCAGCGCTGGCCGAAAAGGTACTGTCTCGATGAGCACAAGTTGTTCATGCGGATTGGTTTTGTTCCTGCAAAATTTAACCGGCTCGTCATATATCGTGGTGGTACTTTGCACAGTGCAAACATTCTCGGAGATCACAGTATTAGTGATTGCCCGGAAACTGGCCGGCTGACCGCGAACGTGTTTATTGGGTATCGCTGATCGCCTGGGGGGAAGGGGCTGGTATCCGTCTAGATAGTGGTGTAACTTTTTGCTTCCCTTTTCAAGTATAAAAAATATACTAAGCGGGTTTTTTAGAATAACTTCAAATTTCAATAAGGTGTTGTATGGCCACTGTAGAAGCCCCAAAAATCGTTCCTCTGCGCAGCGACGTCCACGGTAAGCTGAAAGTCCGTGAGTTGGGGACCTTTGAGCACGTTAAGAACGCACACATGGTGCCGGTCACTGCTCACGAATTCTCTCGTCTGGGTGCCGAGTACCCGATCGTGTTCGTCAAGAACTCCGAAACCGACCAGTTCCAGTCTGTTGCTCTTTTGAGCCTGAAAGTAGGCGAAAACCTGTTTGTCGATGGCGAAAAGTGGAAAGGTGTTTTCGTTCCTGGCGCCGTGCGCAATCATCCGTTCGTTCTGGCCCCGGCTGGCGAGAACAAAGAGCAGCTGCTGGTGGGTCTGGTCGAGAACAGCCCGGTTGTTGGTGAAGAGGAGGGCAATGCCCTGTTCGAAGAGTCTGGTGAAGAGTCTGAGTACCTGAAGGCCAAGAAAGAGTCTCTGGTTGGGTACCTGGAGAGCGACCAGATGACCAAGGCATTCATCACCATCCTGGCCGAGAAAGATCTGCTGACCACTCAGAATGTAGCCGTCAACGCGGGTGGCGAGAAGATCAATCTGACCGGTATCTACATGGTCGATGAGAAGAAGCTGGGTGAAATGAGCGAAGAAGACTTCGCGGACTTCCGCAAGCGTGGCTTCCTGCCGCCGCTGTTCGCGCAGCTGGGCTCCATGCACCAGTTCTCCCGTCTGGCGCGGATGCAGGCCGAAGCCTGATATTTACCCGGGGAGCATCCGCTTCCCGGCTTTCCCGGTCTCGCTCTGAGCTGAGGCCGGGAATTTACCCCTCTGGCTATTCCCACCATGTTTTTTTCCCGCTATGCCGCCTGGCTGATCTTCCTCGGAGCTTTTTACGGGCTCTGGGCGTTGTTTGTATTCGGTCAAAACCTGTGGGGGGCGGTTACTGAGCACTGGCCGATGGCGTTGTCCATGGCTATTGGCAGCTACGCTGCGGGCTCTACCCCCATGGGTGGCGGTACCGTGGGCTTTCCGGTGCTGGTGCTGCTATTCGATATGCCTGCCAGCCTGGGGCGGGACTTCAGCTTTGCGGTGCAGTCCATTGGTATGGTCAGCGCCAGCATTTTCATTTTTTGCCGGCGCCAGCTGCTGGCTTGGTCCATGTTGCGCGGTGCCCTGCTGGGGAGTCTGCTGACAACGCCTCTCGGCATCCTCTTTTTTGCACCGCTGGTGCCCGAGTTGTGGGTGAAGCTGGGATTTGCAGTGATCTGGGGCAGCTTCGGGCTGTTGCACCTTTATCGCCTCAATGAGATTACCGGACACGATCACGCCGGTGACCCGCGCTGTCCGAAGGACTTCGGCGTTGGCCTTGTGTTGGGGGCGGTGTCCGGCTTTGTCGCGGTGTCAGTGACCGGGGTGGGTATCGACATGGTGGTCTATGCGGCGCTGGTGCTGTTGAGCAGGGTGGACCTCAAGGTGGCCATTCCGACGTCCGTGGTCATCATGGCGTTCTCTTCTGTGGTCGGGGTGGTGGTCAAAAGCCTGTCCGGCGACTGGCAGCCTGGCGTGCTCGGGAACTGGCTGGCTGCCGCACCGGTGGTGGCCTTGGGAGCGCCACTGGGCGTGTTTGTGGTTGGCCTGATCGGGCGCAAGCCGACGCTGCTGGTGGTGGCGCTACTGTGCATCGTGCAGTTTGTGTGGACCTGTATGTCGGAAAGGGCGACCCTGGGGACTGCGGGTACGGCCGTTGCGCTGCTGTCGGTGCTGGTGTGTCTTGGGGGGTTCGAGGCGCTGCGATCGCTGGGGCTCCGCAGGGAGCGCCGTCGCAAGGGCCTGGCGGCAGCAGCGGGGGCGACCTTCCGTCGGGGCCCGTTGGCTTCCGGAACCTGATCTGGCGGCTATTGCTGGCGTCGATCACGGGCAATTGCAGTGCGCAATAAAAAAGGCGATCTCTTGCGAGATCGCCTTTTTTATATATGGCTGGGGTGGAAGGATTCGAACCTTCGCATGACGGGATCAAAACCCGCTGCCTTACCGCTTGGCTACACCCCAGTATTGGGTTCGTGAAGCTGGATTCACGAGAAGAAAATGGTAGCAAGGGGGAGACTTGAACTCCCGACCTCAGCATTATGAGTGCTGCGCTCTAACCAGCTGAGCTACCTTGCCACTGAAAGTCTCGGCTAACCGAGGGCGCGCATTATCGGGCTACCTTGTGGGCGTGTCAACACTTTTTTAGTAACTTAATCAGTAGCTTAGCGCTTAATACACTTTTTGTCCGGCGATCAGCGCCCGCGGCCAATGGCGGCGAGCAGGGAGCCCAGCACGACGGTAAACGCGCCAACCCAGCTGATCCAGTTCATCGGTTCCACTTCGATATAGGCCGGCCAGAGGGCGCCGATGATGGCGCTCAGCGCCAGCGTCATCAGTGGAACCAGGGCCAGGGTGGCGCTCACACGGGACGCCTCCCATGCGGCCATGGCCTTGGCGAAGGCGCTATAGGCAATCAGGGTGTTGGCTGTCAGAAACAGCAGCAGGCCCCAGCCGAGTGCATCCAGCTGCAGGGCGCTGGTTGGGTTGGATACCGGCAGGAAGCACAGGCTGCCGGCGACATAAATCAGCATCAGCAGGTTCTGTGGGCGTGACTGGGCGAGGATCTTCTTCTGGAACAGGCCGTAAACCGCCCACGTGGCCGCGGCGATCACCACCAGGCCGACGCCGATCAGGTACTGGCGATCTTCCCCTTCGAGCAGCTCCTGGATTCGCAGGTTGAAAAACAGCGGGAGGCCCATGCACACCAGCGCCACACCCATCCACTGGCGGGCGGAAAACCGTTCGCCCAGCCAGATGACACTGAATATCAGCAGAAGCAGCGGCGCCAGCTGGATCAGGACCTGCAATGCGCCGGGAGTGATGTAGTTGAGGCCGGTGGCGTAGGCGATGTAGTTACCGAGCAGGCCGCCTACTGCCAGCAGTGTATAAGGCAGTAGTTTGCCGCGAAATAGCGCACCGAGCTGGAGGTCTCTGCGCCAGCCGTACCAGGCGCCGGCGAACAGGGCTGCGCCAAAAAAGCGGAACCAGGTGACGGTGGTGGAGTCCATGTCGGTAATCAGGCCCTTCATGGCAATGGGCAGCAGTGCCCACAGGAAGGCGGTGATCAGAGCCAGCGGCAGGCCGACTCTCCAGTTGGATTGGTGCATGGCAACCTTTGATGTTGGTGCAGTGGGCGCAGCGCGTGGCGGGCTCCGCGGTAAGCGGGTTGCGCGCCCCGGTGCTCTTGTGGAGCACCGGGTGGTCCGGGTTCGGCAGGAGGGTAGGCGGTCAGACGTTGAAGCGGAAGTGGATTACATCGCCATCCATCACAACGTAGTCCTTGCCTTCAAGGCGCCACTTGCCGGCTTCTTTGGCTCCCGCCTCGCCGTTATTGGCAATAAAGTCGTTGTAGCCGACCACCTCTGCGCGGATAAAGCCTTTCTCAAAATCCGTGTGGATTTTACCGGCCGCCTGCGGCGCGGTGGCCCCCAGGGGAATGGTCCAGGCGCGTACTTCTTTGACGCCGGCGGTGAAGTAGGTGTGCAGGCCCAGCAGCTGGTAACCCGCGCGGATTACGCGGTTCAGGCCCGGCTCTTCCATGCCCAGCTCTTCCAGGAATTCAGATTTTTCGTCGTCATCGAGTTCGGCGATTTCGGATTCCAGCTTGTTGCAGATCGGAACCAGAACGGCGTTCTCCTCTGCGGCGATGGCGGCGACGGCATCCAGGTGCGGGTTGTTCTCAAAACCGTCTTCGTCCACGTTGGCGATATACATGGTGGGCTTGATGGTCAGGAGGCTCAGCTCGCGCAGGCCTGCCAGCTCGTCTTCGCTCAGGGAGAAGGAGCGCAGCGGCTTGGCTTCGTCCAGGTGCGGCTGGACCTTCTCCAGCAGTGCCTTCATCTTGATGGCGTGTTTGTCCTGGCCCTTGGCGGCACGGGTATACCGCTGCAGTGCTTTCTCTACGGTATCCAGGTCGGCCAGCGCCAGTTCGGTGTTGATCACTTCGATATCCGCCACCGGATTGATCTGGTTGGCTACGTGAATCACGTTGTCGTTTTCGAAGCAGCGCACCACATGGGCGATGGCGTCGGTCTCGCGGATATTCGCGAGGAACTTGTTGCCCAGGCCTTCACCCTTGGAGGCACCGGCCACCAGGCCGGCGATGTCGGTGAACTCCATGGTGGTTGGAATTACTTTCTGCGGCTTGACGATCTCGGTGAGCCTGTCGAGGCGCGGGTCCGGCACCGGTACCACGCCGGCGTTCGGCTCGATGGTGCAGAAGGGGAAATTCTCCGCGTCGATGCCCGCTTTGGTCAGGGCATTGAACAGGGTGGATTTGCCCACGTTGGGCAGGCCGACGATGCCGCAAGTAAAACCCATGGTGTGAATCCTGTAGTGCGTTGGGGCAAGGCGCCGGGGTAAGGCGGCCGTTGCCTACTTAGATTTGGTGTGCAGCGTTTTCATGGCGCCGTTCCAGTCGCCGCTGGCGGCAGCGGGGAGCGCATCCACAGCGCGGTCAATGGCCTCTGCCAGTTGATCCTGCTCGACCCGCGGAGCGCGCTGCAGAACATAATTGACGACATCGCGGGCGTTGCCCGGATGGCCTACGCCGAGGCGCAGACGCATGAAATCGCGATTGTTTCCCAGTGCCGCGATGATATCGCGCAGGCCGTTATGGCCCCCGTGGCCGCCGCCGCCTTTCAGGCGTGCAGTACCGCAGGGCAGGTCCAGCTCATCGTGAGCGACCAGAATGGCCTCGACGGGAATCTTGAAGAAGTTCGCCAGCGGGCCCACTGCCTGGCCGCTGCGATTCATATAGGTGGTGGGAATCAGCAGGCGGATATCCTGCCCGCCGATCCGCACGCGGCCGCTGAGGCCGTGATATTTGCTGTCTGGCGCGAGCTGGGCGCCGTGGATGCGGGCCAGCTCGGAGACAAAGTCAGCCCCGGCATTATGTCGCGTCCGGTCGTATTCGGGGCCTGGGTTACCCAGGCCCACGATCAACTGGATGGGCGTGTCCGGAGCCTTGCTCAAGGTGCATTTACCTTTATCAGGAGACCTGAACGAGTGCCGGCTTATTCTTCGCCGGACTCTTCGCCTTCGCCTTCTTCGGCCTCGGCTTCAACGGCACCGCGCGGCTTGTGCACGGAGGCAACAACCAGGTTGTGGTCTTCGCCGTGCGCCAGATCTACAGACTCAACGCCTTCCGGCAATTTGATGTCGGAGATGTGAACGGTCGCGTCCAGTTCCAGGTCCGCCAGGTCTACTTCGATGTACTCGGGCAGCTTGGAGGCCGGTGCGTGGATGTCCAGCTCGGTCAGGGTGTGAGACACGATACCGCCGGCTTTAACGCCTTTGCAGGACTCTTCGTTCAGGAAGTGCAGGGGTACTTTAACGTGTACTTTGGTGTTGGCAGATACGCGCTGGAAGTCAGCGTGCAGCAGGATCGCCTTGGCCGGGTGGCGCTGCAGGTCGCGCAGAATCACGGTTTCTTCCTTGCCGTCGACGTTCAGGGTCAGGACGGAGGAGTACACGGCTTCGCTTTCCAGGGCCTTGAACATATCTTTCTGCAGCAGGGCGATGGATTGCGGCTCAACTTCGCCACCGTAGATGATGGCCGGAACTTTCGCTTCCAGGCGACGCAGGCGGCGGCTCGCACCTTTCCCTTCGTCGCTACGGACGCTGGCATTCAGTTTGAAATCAGACATGGGGTAAACCTCAGGTTGTCTGTCCAGAAGGACCTGCGACCGGAACCTTCTGGCATTGCTATAAAAGGGGCAGAATCTATTGAAACGCCCAATAGTAAACGCCCGGCGGTGCCGGGCGGGCGCGTATTCTAAGGGGTTGCGGTGGGGATTGCCAGCAGATATTACGAGCGGAACATCGCAGAGAGTGACTCTTCGTTGCTGATGCGACGCATGGATTCGGCCAGCATGGCGGAAAGGGTCAGCTGGCGGATTTTGGGGGCCTGCTGCATCTTGTCGCCCAGCGGAATGGAGTCAGTGACTACCAGTTCATCCATCACGGAGTTATTCAGGTTGTCGATCGCCTTGCCCGAGAGTACCGGGTGGGTACAGTAGGCCACCACTTTCTTGGCGCCATGTTCTTTCAGTGCGCTGGCTGCGTTGCACAGGGTGCCCGCGGTATCCACCATGTCATCCACCAGCAGGCAGGTGCGGCCGTTTACTTCACCGATGATGTTCATAACTTCGGCCACATTGGCTGCCGGGCGACGCTTGTCGATGATGGCCAGGTCGCAGCCGAGGCTCTTGGCGACGGCGCGGGCACGGACCACGCCGCCAATATCCGGGGAAACCACTACCAGGTCTTCGTATTTCTGGCGCTCGATATCGTCGAGCAGTACGGAGGAGCCGTACACGTTGTCCACCGGTACATCGAAGAAGCCCTGGATCTGCTCTGCGTGCAGGTCTACGGTCAGTACCCGGTCGATCCCCACGCTCACCATCATGTCCGCCACAACTTTGGCGGAAATCGGTACCCGCTGGGAGCGTACGCGGCGATCCTGGCGGGCGTAGCCGAAGTAGGGGACTACGGCGGTGATACGGCCCGCGGAGGCACGGCGCAGGGCGTCCACCAGCAGAATCAGTTCCATGATGTTGCGGTTGGTGGGCTGGCAGGTGGATTGCACCACGAACACGTCGCGACCGCGCACATTGTCGGTGATCTCAACTGCAATTTCCCCATCGGAGAAGCGTTTGACCACCGCTTCGCCCAGCGGTATCGCCATATGGTCAACAATCTTTTGTGCCAGTTCCGGGTTTGCGTTGCCGGTGAAGACCATTAAGTCAGCCACTGCGAGTACCTTTTTCGTTGGGAGTAGAAGATAGTAGTGAAAATCAGGTGGTTTTTGGAGCGAGAACAGCTTGCAGGGTAGTGTGATGCCGTTTCATTGGGCGACCATTCATTGGTGCAAGAATCGAGTGATGGCGAGGCTGCCAAATTGTTCCGGCAGGGCCGGAGGCTCCACATGCGACCCGCTTGAAGAGCGGCCACAATAAATAAGGAATTGGCTGGGGTGGAAGGATTAGCTTCGCCTGCGGCTCGCTGGTCTCCGCTGGCTGTGCCAGCTTCGGCTCGAACCTGTCAGAGTGCGTCGCTTTCGCCAAGCTCACTGTCAGCCTGAAAATATGGCTGGGGTGGAAGGATTCGAACCTTCGCATGACGGGATCAAAACCCGCTGCCTTACCGCTTGGCTACACCCCAGCAATGTTGCAGCTAGTCAATTTAGACCGTTGCTGCAAATTTCGCGAGTTGCCTGTGAGTGGGTGATTTATCTACCCCCTGGGCAATAAAAGCACTCCACCCTTCAGGTCGCTCGGCGAACACCTGCTGTGCTGCCGATTCAGACTCAAAGCCGGCAAAAACACATGCGCCGGTTCCGGTCAGTTGCGCCTGCCCGTGTCGCGAAAGCCATTCTCTGGCTTCGCCAACCTCGGGGTAGAGGCTCTCAACCAGCGGCTGGAAATCGTTACCGGCGTATTCGTTTAGCCAGTGTGTGTTCAGCCGCCTGTCGCGAAGGGCCGCTAATGTAATTGCGGCGGAATCTCTTGTCAAACGCGGATCGGAAAAAAGCGCGGCGGTGCTTACGTGGCAGGCGGGCGTGAGCACGAGGTACCAGCGCGGTTCAATGGAAACGGCGGTCAGTTGTTCACCAATGCCCTCGGCAAACGCCGAGTGGCCGCGCACGAATACTGGCACATCTGCACCCAGCTGCCTCGCCAGTTCCGCCAGGTCGTCGAGGCTGAGTCTGCACTGCCAAAGGTGGTTCAGCCCCAGAAGGGCTGTCGCCGCATCACTGCTGCCGCCACCAATACCGCCTCCTGCGGGGAGTTTTTTATCCACCGCAATCGTTGCGCCGAGCTGGGGTTTTCCGCAGGCCTGCCGAAGAAGTTGTGCGGCGCGATAAACCAGGTTCTGCTCGGGCGGGAGATCAACGCCGGGGCAGTGCAGTTGAATACTGGCGTCTGAATTTTCCTGAAAACTCAGCGCATCCCCAAAATCCAACAGCTGAAATACCGTCTGCAACTCGTGATAGCCGTCATCGCGGCGGCCCAGAATACGAAGCATCAGGTTCAGTTTGGCGGGGGCTGTAAGGGTCAGGGGAGCGGGGTTCATCGGCGTAGGGAGATTAAAATGCTGGCGGCCAGTGTAACAGCCGCCAGCATTTTTGGGAGTGCGGGTTTATTGGGAAGCCCTTTTTACCTGGGGCTCCATTCCTTGATCACCACGGTGACGCTCACGGGACCTGCGGCGTTATTGGTGGCGGCCTTGATACGGGTGGGAAGCTGGTAAGGACCTACCGTCTGGTAGCCGCCGAAATTCAGCTGCCAGCCGGACTGTTGCAGGCTTTGCAGCTGCCCCTTGGCATTTTTCTGCTGTCCGCCCACGGCACCCGGTGCAGCCAGGCCGCGGACCCAGTAGAACATTTCTGAGACTGGCAGCGGCCAGCCCATCACCTGCTCTGTCAGTTGTGCGGGGTTCGAGGCAAATACGGCGGGATCACTGCCGCGCTGCAGGCTCACCCCGCCTGGAGATCCGCTGATTACGGTCGCGCCGGCGCCGAGAGGGCCGCTCAGGTGAATCCGGTAGTTACCACTGGCCTGTTGCCAGGTCAGGTTGGCACTGCCATTTTCTTTTGGTGAGCGCACGCCGAGCTTGCCGATGGCCTCCCACCGCTGCAGCGCGGCGGCGGACTGTGGCTGTGCAGTTGGCGCGGACGCCTGCTCGGGCTGTGGTTTCTGTGAGCTACAGGCCGCAACGGTCAGCAGTAGCAGCGCGGCAAGTATCTGTTGTGCGCGTATGGCCAGTGCGCTCGGCCCGGTTTTTGGCGCCTGGCCTGATATCAAATCGGAAGGTCGGGACAGAGAGAGAACTTCAGCTTTCCGTAACATGCTGTTCCAGTCGTTGTTGATCCTGCAGCCGCTGTATGGCCTCGGGGATAAGTTTACTTTCCGGGTTGGTCTCCAATCCCTGCTCCAGTACCTGCATGGCCTGCTGTCGTTCTCCCAGTGCCCACAGTGCTTCGCCGAGATGCGCGGCGATCTCATGGTCCTTGAGCAACTCATGCGCTTTTCGCAGGTATTTCACTGCTTCGCTGTGATTGCCCAGTCGGTGATGCGCCCAGCCCATGCTATCGATGATGGCGGGGTCGTCCGGGCTCAGTTCCAGTGCTTTGGAGATTAACACCAGTGCCTCGTTGAGGCGGTCGTCGTAGGAAAGCAGTTTGTAACCCAACGTGTTCAGCAGGTTCGCATTATCCGGGTCGCGGGACAACATCTTGCGTAAACCCAGTTCAAAATTTTCCACATCGCCCAGCTGTTCGCTGGTCATCGCATAGGCGTATATCAGGCGATTGCTGGCGTCATCCGCCTGCATCGCACCGGCTAACAGTGACTGGGCTTCTTTCAGATAGCCGTGCTTGGTAAGCAGCTCGGTCTGCAGCAAATAGAACTGCTCTTTTTGTTCCGGGTGCCGCTGGCGCAGTTCCTCAAACCATTGCTGTGTCTCAACCGTATTGCCGTTGGCGGCGAGCAGGCTGGTGCCTCGGGTAATCGCCTGCACATAGTCGCCGCCCGGGCGCACCATACGATATTGGGTCACCGCCTCTTCAACCTGGTCGGACTGTTCAGCGATACCGGCGAGATAGAAGTGCGCGGCGGATTCGTGTTCCCCGAGGGCCAGTAGCTTTTCCAGTAGTGGCTTGGCGTTGTCGAATTGCTTGGTTTCATACTGGATAAGCGCCAGCGAAAGGATGAGGTTGGCATCGTTGGGGCGCTGTTTTACCAGCTCAACAAACTGGCGCTGGGCGAGGTCCAGATCTTCGCGAATCAGCAAGCGCGCATATTGAAGGCGCAGGCGGCTCTCCTTCGGGTACAGGTTGACGAGATTTTCCAGTAGCCGGCGCGCCTCTTTGTTTCGTCCCATATCGATGAGGATGTGGGATTCCAGTAGCGGCGCATCGAGCAGTGCCGGGTCGCGCTCCTGCACCCGGCGTGTCAGGCTGAGGGCTTCCTGAGAGCGGTTGTTGGCTCGCAGTATCATCGCCAGTGCGAGGGATACTTCATTGTTGTCCGGGTGCTTCTGCGACAGGCGCTGAAATTCCGGCAACATCTTTGCCGCCAGCTCGTCATTATCGACCACGGTGGCCGCGACCGATTGCAGTGGTGCATCGCCGCCGAGGTCGAGCGCCAGTTCCGCATGACGCATCGCCGCGTCCAGCTCACCGGCCAGGGTGAGCTCCGCCGTTGCGGCCAGCTGTGCATCGGCATTATCCGGCTCCAGCTCCACCCAAAGTTGTGCCGAGCGCAGGGCGGCGCGACGCGCATTCAGGAACCGGGCGATACGGGTGGCGCGGGCGGCGATACCTGCGTCTTGGGTGCGTTCGGCCTGGAAGTAGTAGTTGGCGAGAGCCAGGTCGTACTGCTCGCGATTGCCCGCCACTTCCGCCACCAGCAGCGTGTAAAAGGTCTCGATGGGGAAGGGTTTGGCTTTGTTCTCCGGTGCTGCTGCGGCGCTGGTTCCGGAGCCTGCTTCTGGGGCCTCGGGATCGGCTTCGCTCACAGGCTCGGACGGGGTCTTGGGCGATGTCGCTGAATCCTGGACGTTTTCCTCCGCGACCAAGGCCGGGGCGCCGGCAGCCGGAGTGTGGCTCACCTGCTGCGGTTGCTGGGTGCATGCGCACAGGATGGCCATGGAAACTGCTGTGGCGAGCAGCTTCCCTTGCTGACGAGGGTTGTCTGCCTGATGGGACTGCCGCTCGATGGTATTGCGGTCGAGGCGGTGGGCGAACAGGGTGGCAAGCACCGGGGATGAGAAAAGCTGCATATCAACGTGTCCGTACGTTCGCGCCGAGCACTGGTCAGCGGCCTGTATTCGCGGCGCTGAATCCTGGCGCCGCTGTTACTGGGCATGGCTGTGTCCTGGCAGTAACAAGGGGCCTATCCGTGTGGTGAGGCGTATGTTGGCGTATTTTTCCGGGTTATCGCCGTATAATTCTAGTTCTGAATTCTGTGACCGTTGGCGGCCGGGAGGATTCAGCGGCAAAGTCAGCATCTATTTAAACCGTCGCGGAAACCGCCGATGAGGACTGAATTTGCGCCTCATGACCACGCACTGGAAGATTGTTGCGCTCAGCGGCTGCACGCAAGGCGTTGCGGTACGGGCGATTGCCCGGATAGCGTGATACCGCTTGCACGGCGTGCGGCTGCCCCGGACAATGTGCGGCCTTTTAAACGACACAACTTTCGATTTTCGGAACGGGTGCGCTGAGGCGCCCGAGCGATACGACGAGAACCTATGCCGATCCTAGCTCTCGGAATCAATCACGATAGCGCGCCGGTTGCTGTGCGCGAGCGGGTGGCGTTCGCCCCCGAAGTGATGCCCAGCGCACTGGCCGAGGCCCGCACGGCGCTGGATTGCCGGGAGCTGGCGATCCTGTCCACCTGCAACCGCACCGAGATCTACGGTGAAGTGGCCCCGGAGTCACTACTGGCGTGGATCTCCGAATACCATGATGTTCCCATCGAGCAGCTGACCAGCTGCCATTACCAGTTCACCGACGAAACTGCCGTGCGCCATATGATGCGTGTGGCCTGCGGGCTGGACTCGCTGGTGCTCGGTGAACCGCAGATTCTCGGCCAGATGAAGTCGGCCTATGCGGTGGCGCGGGAGTCCGGCAGTGTCGGTTCTACGCTGCACAATGTATTCCAGCAGGTGTTTTCGGTGGCGAAGAAAGTCCGCACCGAAACCGCCATCGGCGAAAACCCGGTTTCTGTGGCGTTTGCCGCGGTGTCTCTGGCGTCGCGTATCTTCACCGACCTGGGGCAGCAGACCGCGCTGTTGATTGGTGCCGGGGAAACCATCGAACTGGTGGCCCGGCATTTGCTCGATAAAGGGGTGAAGCAGCTGATCGTCGCCAACCGCACACTGCACCGGGCGCAGCTGCTGGCGCAGGATTTCGGTGCCGAGGCGATTCTGCTGGCGGATATCCCGGAATACCTGCCGCGCGCGGACATCGTTATCAGCTCCACGGCCAGTCAGCTGCCGATTCTCGGCAAAGGTGCGGTAGAGACTGCGCTCAAGCAGCGCCGCCACAGCCCGATGTTTATGGTGGATATCGCAGTGCCGCGGGATATCGAGTCTCAGGTAGGCAAGCTGGACGATGTATACCTGTATACCGTGGACGACCTGCGCGGGGTGATCGACGAGGGCAAGCGGTTGCGTGAACAGGCCGCTGAGGCGGCCGACCAGATCGTTGATTTGGCGGCGCGCGACTTTATGCGCGAGCACCGCAGTCTGCGCGCGGTAGATTCCATCCGCAGTTACCGTCAGCAGGCCCAGGGCATCAGTAAGGATGAGCTGGAAAAAGCGCTGATCCAGCTGCGCGTTGGTGGCGACCCGGAGCAGTTGCTGGAGCAGCTGGCTCGCTCCCTCACCAACAAATTGATTCACGCTCCAACTGTGGCATTGCGCCAGGCCACCGCCGACGGTGATCTGGAGCGGTTGCGTATTGCGCGGGAAATCGTTGGCCTGGCCCCGGAAAACAGTGGCCAGGAATCAGATGTATCGGCCTCTGTGCCTGAAAAAAAGAAACTCAAGTAATGAAAGCTTCTGTACAACAGAAACTCGACAACCTGGTAGAGCGCCACGAGGAAGTGTCCGCCCTGCTGGGGGATGCGGAAATCATCAGCGATCAGGACAAGTTTCGCGATCTCTCGCGGGAGTATTCCGAACTCGAGGAAGTGGTGAAATGCTACAGCCGCTATAAAACCCTGCAGGATGATATGGCTGCTGCCCGTGAAATGCTCGACGAGAGCGATGAAGAAATGCGGGAGATGGCCCAGGAGGAGCTGCGCGAGGCAGAAGCCGAACTCGACCCGCTTGAAAAAGAGTTGCAGACCCTGTTGTTGCCGCGTGATCCCAACGACCGCAAGAACGTGTACCTCGAGATTCGCGCCGGTACCGGCGGCGATGAGGCGGCGATATTCTCCGGCGACCTGTTTCGCATGTACTCCCGCTACGCGGAAAAGCAGGGCTGGCGCATCGAGGTCATTAGCGAAAATTCCGGTGAACACGGTGGCTACAAAGAAATCATCACCCGGGTAGCCGGTGAGGATGTCTATGCGAAGCTGAAATTCGAGTCCGGCGCGCACCGGGTACAGCGGGTCCCGGAAACGGAATCCCAGGGCCGTATCCACACGTCGGCCTGCACGGTCGCGGTGATGCCCGAGCCGGACGAGCGCGATGCGATTGAGATCAACAAAGCCGATCTGCGC
Organism: Microbulbifer hydrolyticus; assembly: GCF_009931115.1. Lineage (NCBI taxonomy): Bacteria > Pseudomonadati > Pseudomonadota > Gammaproteobacteria > Cellvibrionales > Microbulbiferaceae > Microbulbifer > Microbulbifer hydrolyticus. Next base: position 1,188,906 of record NZ_CP047491.1, read on the forward strand.
ACCGACACCTACCGCGCCTCCGGGGCTGGCGGTCAGCACGTCAACAAAACTGATTCCGCGGTACGCCTTACCCATATTCCCACGGGCATCGTAGTGGAGTGCCAGGATGAGCGCTCCCAGCACAAGAACCGCGCCAAGGCCATGGCTCTGCTGCAGGCAAAATTGAATAGCGCCCAGGAATCCGCCGCCGCCCAGGAAATTTCCGATGCACGCAGGAACCTGGTGGGCAGTGGTGATCGCTCCGAGCGTATTCGTACCTACAATTTTCCCCAGGGGCGCGTCACCGATCACCGTATTGGACTGACGCTCTACAAACTGGATGAAGTGATGCAGGGTGCGCTGGACGAAGTCATTGGCCCCCTGCGTACCGAATACCAGGCGGACCAGCTGGCAGCTCTGGGGCAGCACTGACCGCCATGGCCACGGTGAAGGAAAACCTGCAGCGAGCAACAGAGCTCCAACACAGTGACAGCCCCCGGCTAGACCTGGAAGTACTGCTCTGTCACCTGTTGGGGAAGTCCCGCGCCTGGCTGTACACCTGGCCCGAGCATCAACTCGATGCCGGGCTGCAGGCCCAGTTCGAGCAGCTGCTGGAGCGCCGTATCGCCGGCGAGCCGGTTGCCCATCTCACCGGCAGCCGTGAATTCTGGTCCCTTCCTCTCAAGGTCAACCGCTCCACACTGATTCCGCGCCCGGACACCGAAGTGTTGGTGGAGGTGGTGCTCGCGCTGTGCCCGCAGGAGAAGCTGGCGTTGCTGGACCTTGGTACCGGCACCGGCGCGATTGCGCTGGCGTTGGCCAGTGAAAAGCCCGGCTGGTCCATCACCGCCGTGGACAAGATGCCGGCGGCAGTGGCACTGGCGCAGGAAAACCGGGACCGGCTCGGGTTTGATCACGTCAGCGTTTTACAGAGCGACTGGTTCAGTGCACTCGATACGCAGCGCTTTGATGTGATTGTCAGTAATCCCCCCTATATCGACACCCAGGATCCGCACCTGCGCGAGGGCGATGTGCGCTTTGAACCCCGCTCGGCGCTGGTGGCGGAAGAGCAAGGGCTTGCAGATATCCGCCGTATCGCTGCGGATGCACGTACCTTTCTTGCGGCGAACGGGCTCCTATTGGTCGAGCACGGCTGGGAGCAGGGCAAGGCGGTGCGCGGGATATTTACCGAAGCCGGCTACGACGAGGTGGAAACACGGCTTGACTATGCCGGGCGGGAACGTGTCACTCTGGGGCGATACCGCAGACCCTGATTGCTTGCGAGGATAGGACGCCATGCACGAACATGCCCATCACCATCACGGTGGCAACCACTTGAAGCCCCTGGTCTGGGGGCTTGTCATCACCCTGGCTTTCGCCGTGGTGGAAGCGATTGGTGGCTGGGTTTCCGGCTCCCTCGCACTGCTCGGCGATGCCGGGCACATGATCACCGACTCCTTTTCTCTCGCCCTTGGCGCGGTCGCCGCACTGCTAGCGCAAAAGCCTGCCAGCCGGGAAATGTCGTTTGGCTGGGGGCGCGCGGAAGTGCTCGCGGCGATCGTCAATGCGGTGCTGATGCTGCTGATTGTCGTGGGTATTGCGATCGCCGCCTTCGATCGCCTGCGCGAACCGCAGCCGGTGCAGGGTGGCATGGTGATGGTGATCGCGAGTATTGGGTTACTGGTGAATATTTCGGTTGCGTGGGTGCTGCACCGCGGCGAGCAGACACTGAATATTCGCGGCGCACTGCTGCATGTGATGGGAGACCTGCTCGGCTCGGTGGCGGCATTGGTAGCGGGTGCGGTGATTTATTTTACCGGCTGGACGCCGATAGATCCGCTGTTGTCAGTGTTGATTTGTGTGCTGATTCTTTTTTCCAGCCTGAAGCTGCTGCGGGATGCGGTGGATGTGTTGATGGAGCGGGTGCCGCGTGAGCTGAGCCTGCCGGTGGTGGGGGAGGCCCTTGCGGCGGTGGAGGGGGTGCGCTCGGTGCACGACCTGCATATCTGGCGGCTGGACAGCCGCATGATTTCGCTGTCGGCGCATATTGTTGTTGACGATCTGTCCGCCTGGCCGAAGGTACTGGATCGATTGCGAAAAGCGTTGATCCAGCGTTTTGACATCCACCACATTACGCTGCAGCCGGAACCGCTGCATATTGATTCCACGCCGATCATCGACCGGGTCAGCGGGCCTCACAATTAGCGGTTTTGGTGGCGGTCCCATGCAGGAGTCACGCGGGAGTCACGCGGGAGTCACGCGGGAATACAGGGGCGCCGGCCCCACAACCTGGCCCGCAGCTAGTCTTCTTCTCTCTCCTCTTCGCGATCCACAGTGGGGGTGCTTTCCTCTGCAGTCGGCGCCGATGGCTCTCCGGCGCTTGCCTCCCGCTGCTCTTCCGAGCCGGTTTCCGCGTTCTGATCCAGCGGCGCCGGCTCGTCTTCGGCCGTCACTTCTTCCGGTGCCGGTATCTGCTCCTGCGGTGCCTGGATGCCGATGTGGTAGGCGGCAAAGCCGGGTTGCACCACCTGGTTCATCGCCATGCCAAGGATACGGCCGTTGTGCTGGGAGCGGATTTCCTTGCGCACATTGGTGATTGGATTGGTGACCGTGCCCAGCAGGTCACCCTTGCTAACAAACTCACCCAGTTGCACCTTGCTGAAAATGATTCCGCCAGTGGTGGCGCGCTGCCAGGTGGACGTGTAGTACACCGGCTCGGGGTCGCCCCACAGGCGGAATTTATTCACCATGCCCAGCTGGTTCAGCAGAGTGCGAATACCTTTTACGCTGTGGCTCACCGATAGCTCGTCCAGCACCATGGGTGCGCCGGCTTCGAGGGTAACCGTGGGGATACCCGCTTCCACGGCGGCACGGCGCAACGTGCCCTTGGCGCCGTCACTGTGCAGCACCACCGTGGAGCCAAAACCCTTGGTGAGTTTTACCACCTTGGGGTTTTTCAGGTCGCCGCGCAGCTGCGGCAGGTTGGTGCGATAAAAGGAGCCGGTGTGCAGGTCGACAATCGCGTTGCAGTTGGTTACTACCTCGTCAAAAAACGAGCGCGCGATACGCGACGCGGATGAGCCGTTGGTATCTCCGGGAAAATGCCGGTTGAGGTCGCGGCGGTCGGTCAGGTAGCGGGAGCCGCGGTGAAAGCCCTGCATATTGACGATGGGCACACCGATCACGGCGCCCTTCAGGGTTTTCGGGTTCAGGTTGTACATCACCCGGCGTACCGTCTCGATCCCGTTCAGTTCGTCACCGTGGATGGCGGCGGTGAGGCACAGGGTCGGACCCGTTTCTGCACCGTTGACCACCAGTACCGGGGTGGCGCTGTAGACCCCTTCAAAGTGCTGGCTGGGTGACCAGGCCAGGCGCGTTGACGTAGCGGGGGGGACTTCCGCGCCGAGTAATTGCAGTGCTTTCCCCTCTGCAGTCTCGGGCTCTGGCGCAGCCGCGGCCGGGGGCTCCGTCGGTGCAGCGGCTTCGGCAGCACTGCTGTCTGCTGTGTCTGCTTTCGGTGGCGTCGCCAGCTCGATTTCGCTGACCGGCTTGTCGAGTTCGATGCTTTTTGCCTTCGGCATCGGTTTTTCCGGTTTATCGGATGCGCCCGCATTGGCTCCAGTGGCGGGTCGGCTTGTGCTGTCGGGTTCTGTGGGAGGCTCAGGCTCCTGTGCCGGCGTTTCCGATTGTTGCGCGGGGGACGTGCCTGTGGCCAGCGTCGCGGCGGACTCCACCGGCTCGCCTTGTTCGCCGGATTCTTCCGCTACAAGGTTTGCGGTGTAACAGGCGAGGGTAACTAGTACTAGGAAAAAGCTCAGAGAGCAGCGACGCATGAAAAACTCCATTGCGGAAACTCGGGGGAATCTGGTGTCAGGTTGCTGAGATCGCGAGTATAGCCAATCGGTTCCCCGCAAGTTGCGCGGCAATTGGCGAAACTGCCGATCAGGCGCCGATAAGTGCGCGCGCACTGGTGCGTCTCAGTCTCAACAGTAGCAGCACCGCCGCCGCACCCAGGCCGACACAGATGCCGGTCCAGTAGCCGTATACACCCCAGTACTGCTCGCCGAGCCAGTAGGCCGCGGACAGGCCCACCAGCCAATAGGAGAACAGCTGTATGTACATGGGCACGCGGGTGTCTTTGTAGCCGCGCAGTGCGCCCCAGGCCATGGCCTGGGTGACGTCCACCAGCTGGAAGGCGGCAGCAAGCAGCAGCAGGTTGCTGGCTACCGCAATGATGTCGGCGTTGTCGGTGTAAGCGAGCACCAGCACATTGCGCAGGCCGACCAATATCACCCCGGTCACCAGCGCATACACCAGCCCGCTGCCAACGCCGACAATACTCACAAAGCGGGCTCGCCTGGGGCGACCCTGGCCCAGTACCTGTGCTGTGCGGATACTGACCGCCTGGGCGAGTGCCAGCGCGACGAGGTAGAAAGTAGAGCCGATACTGAGGCCGATCTGGTGGGCGGCGACGATGGTGGCACCGTAGGACGCCAGCAGCAGGGTAAGGCTGGCGAAGAAAGTGACTTCACTGGCCGCGCCGATACAGATCGGCATACCCACCGCCAGCAGGTGCTTCAGTGTTGGCCAGTGGGGGCGAGGTGGCAGCAGCTTCAGGTCGAGAGCGCGATACGCGGGGGCCTGCCCCGCGTGCCAGTAGAGGGCGATGGCGATGCACCAGCACACCAGGCTGGTGGCCCAGCCACAGCCCGCGCCGCCCATGGCGGGGATCGGCCCCCAGCCGAACACCAGCAGGATGTCCAGTGGGATATTCAGCGCTGCTGCGGCGAGATAGATCCGCATCACCGGTCGCACCTGCCCCATCCCCTCACAGTAACCGCGCAGGGCGCTGCCGAAGGCAAATGGCAGGGTGCCGGTAGCCAGTGCCAGCAGGTATTTCACCATGACCTGGCGCACCGGTTCTTCCGTCTGTACCCACTGGCTCCACAGGGGGGCCGCCAGCAGGCCGAGCGCCACCAGCAGCCCGCCGACCAGGGCGATCCATACGGACTGGCTCATCTGCCGGGCGCAGCCGTGTTCGTCGCGCCGTCCGCGCAGGTTGGCTACCACGGGGGACACCGCAGCCAGCATACCGATCAGGGTGACTGCGCATACCGCCCAGATGCTCGAGCCCAGCGCCAGCCCGGCCAGGTTCACCTCGCCGGACTGACCGGCGACGATGGTGTCGGTAACCCCCATGCTGACCACTGCAAGGTTGCTCACCACCAGGGGGCCTCCCAGATTGGTGAGGTGGCGCAGCTCTGTGGCCGTGGCGCGTTTGTAGAGTCTTGGCATGGAGTGGGTACAGAGTGGCTAAACTGTTCGGGGCCCGGGCTGGGGCGAGTGCATTGTAAGAATCTCGCGAGGAAACCGACCAGTCCAAAAGGGCATGCCGGAAAAATCGGGAGCGAATTATGGATGGCGGCGTCAGTGGGTTCAATCGTCTTTATGGCTGTTTTCTGCACTTGCTGCGGCCACTGGATGGGTTGGGGCCGCTGGCGCTGCGCTTGTTTGTCGGTCCCATTTTCATTCTCGCCGGATGGAACAAGCTTACCGGTATTAACGACGTGGCTGCCTGGTTCGGTAACCCGGACTGGGGGCTGGGCCTGCCCGCGCCAGTGCTGATGGCGTGGCTGGCGGCGTTGACAGAGTATCTCGGGGGTATTGCGCTGTTGCTGGGCCTGGGGGTGCGGCTTGCCGCCATTCCGCTGATGGTTGTCATGGCCGTGGCAGCCGTGACCGCGCACTGGCAGTACGGCTGGCATGCGCTGCCGGAGCAAACACTCACTATGCCCTGGGAGTGGCGGGAGGACCTGATCGAGGAGGCGGTGGTGCGCAGGGAGAGGGCGGTGGAACTGCTCAAGGCCCACGGCAATTACAACTGGCTGACGGAAGCGGGCAGCTTTACCGTACTCAAGAACGGGATCGAGTTTGCGGCCACTTACTTCGTGATGGTTCTGGCGCTCCTGTGCACGGGAGGCGGCCGGTATGTGAGCCTGGATTACTGGATTGCCCGCCGCCGGGGGCTGCTCGCGGAGTGAAGCGGGGGGTAGGGTGTGCGCTCGAGGCTCGCGTTTCGCATATAAATGATATACTCGCCGATTATTTAACCCGTTACCACCGCCAGGGCGGTGGTACCGGGGTCTGAGCAGGTTGGATCACGGCGAACGGATCACCACCACGGGCCCCGGAACAATTGAGCGAGCAATCCTTTGATAGGTAAGTTTTTCCGTCGGTCGTCTGATAAATCTGAATCCACTGCCGGAGGCGAGAAAGCCGCCTCTTCACGGCCTGATAAGGGCCCCGCAAACCCGCGTTCCGGTGCTTCAGGCAAAGAGGCCGAAGCTGGCAGCGAGCGCTCGCGCAATCGTCGCCGTGGCAGCGGCGGCAAGGGTGGCGGCAAGGGCGACGATGGTGGCCGCGGGCGCAGCGCGCCGAAGAAAGCGCCGCAGAAGCCCTGGACTCTCGACGAGTTCCAGGTTCCTGAGGAAGAGGGCAAGGTACGGTTTCACGACCTGGACCTGCCGCTGCCGCTGATGCACGCCATCGCCGACCTCGGTTTCCAGTATTGCTCGCCCATCCAGGGCCAGTCTCTTCCCCATACCCTCAACGGTCACGACATGGTGGGCAAGGCCCAGACGGGGACCGGCAAGACGGCCGCCTTCCTGATTACGGTAATCGACGACCTGCTCAAGCACCCGTTTGAAGGCGAGCGCTATGCGGGTGAAGCGCGTGCGCTGATTATCGCGCCCACCCGCGAGCTGGTGATGCAGATCGCTGACGACGCCAAGGGCCTGTGCAAATACACGGATCTGGAAATCCATACGCTGGTCGGCGGCATGGACTACCAGAAACAGCAGAAGGCATTGAACGAACGTCTGGTGGATATTCTGGTGGCCACCCCCGGCCGCCTGCTGGATTTCGTCAGCAAGCGCGACTGCTTCCTCGACCAGACCGAGATCCTGGTGATCGACGAAGCCGACCGCATGCTGGACATGGGCTTTATCCCCGATGTGCGCCGCATCGTGCGCCAGACTCCCCGCAAGACCCACCGCCAGACCATGTTCTTCTCCGCCACTTTCACCCCGGAAGTTGACGATCTGGTGGAGCAGTGGACCTCGGAGCCGGTGATCGTCGAAATCGAGCCGGAGCATGTCGCTACCGATACGGTCACCCAGCATGTGTACCTGGTATCCGGTGACGAGAAGTACCCGCTGCTGTTCAATATTGTGCAGAAAGATGAGGTGGAAAGCCTGATCGTGTTTGCCAACCGCCGCGACCAGTGTCGCCGCCTGCACGAAAACCTGGTGGCCCACGGTATTGCCGCGGGGCTGCTGTCTGGTGAAGTGGCACAGAACAAACGTGTGCGCACCCTGGAAGATTTCAAGACGGGTAAATCCAAGGTGCTGGTGGCCACGGATGTGGCCGGTCGCGGTATTCACATCGACGGCATCAGCCACGTGGTGAATTACACCCTGCCGGAAGAGCCAGAGGATTATGTACACCGTATCGGCCGCACCGGGCGCGCGGGCAAGAGCGGTACTTCCATCAGCTTTGCCTGTGAAGACGATGCCATGCGCCTCGAGCCTATCGAGAAGTTGCTGGGCAGCAAACTGACCTGTGAAGTGCCGCCGGAAGAGCTGCTGGTCGAGCCACCCAAGGTGCATGTGAAGCGTAGCAGTGGCGGCGATCGCAATGATCGTGGTGGCAATCGTGATGGCGGCCGCGGCGGACGCCGTGGCGGTGGACGCCCACGCCGCTAATTCCTTTCTTTATTTTACTGCCCGGGACGAACCTGGTCCCGGGCAACCTCCCCACGCTAACGTCAGCTAACAGGGCTTGTATCAGTCCTTGAGCAGTTGTTTGCGATATTCCCTGAGCTCCTTGCGACGCGCCTTGGAGACAGTGGGGTAACACATCTTCATTTCGTCCAGCGCCTGGAGTACGGCGCTTGCCACAATCAGGCGCATGTTTTTCTTGTCATCTGCGGGCACTACGAACCATGGCGCGTGTGGAGTGGCTGTCTCGTTGATCATGTCCTCAAACGCACGCTGATAATCGTCCCAGAAGCCGCGCTCCTTCAGGTCCGCCTCGGAAAACTTCCAGTTCTTGTCGGGCTCATCAATGCGAGACAGAAAGCGGTTGCGCTGCTCTGTGCGGGAAAGGTTGAGGAAAAACTTCAGGGTGACGGTGCCGTTGTCCGCGGAATAGCGCTCGAGCGCGCGGATGGCTTCAAACCGGCTGGCAAATAGTGCGTCCAGGTCACGCGTGTGCTCTCCGGGTATTTTCTGGTATTCGGTAATCAGTTCCGGGTGCACGCGGCACACGAGCACTTCTTCGTAGTAAGAGCGATTGAAAACGCCGATATTGCCCCGCTTGGGCATGACGATGGATGTACGCCAGAGGAAGTTGTGCTCCAGCTCGGCACTGGTGGGGTGTTTGAAGGAAGTGATCTCCACGCCGTGTGGATTGACGCCATTGAAAACGGCTCGGATGGTGCCGTCCTTACCCGCGGCATCGAGGGCCTGGAAAATGGTCAGCAGGCTATAGCGATTGTGGGCGTACATGACCTGTTGGCGCACATCGATGTCGCTGCGTAATTTGCGAATCTTTTTCTGGTAATCTTTTTTGTCCGTATACAGGGGATCTATCCAGGTGGGAGACTTTCCCTGTCGGTATTCCTCCTTGCCATCGAATCGGATTGCCTTCCAGTCAATGTTCATCTACGCCATGCGCTCCGCTGCTCTTGCTTCCATGTAATGTTAGACAAGTGCGGCGGGGCGGTGAGGCTCTCAGCCGGGCGATCGGTTGCTGGCGTTATTTTCGGGGGCCGTCGATCCCTTTGGGGTATTTCTTCTCGGTAGTGATGGCCTGTGTTGAAGTGGCGGGTAGGTCGGCGCCATTCGGTCCCTTGCCAGGATCGCCTTCGGCCCAGATTCGTTCGACCCACAAGGCCGTTCCTCCGGCTACAGCGGCTGGCATCACAAAAATATTCAGTATCGGCACCATCTTGGCCAGCATCACTGCGCCACCAAAGCCGAGGGTGGTGAATTTCTTGCGCATCAGCACGCTTTTCAGCTCGGAAAAGGAACGCTGGTGGTTGTCCAGCGGGTAATCCACGTACTGAATCGCCATGCACCAGGCGCCCCACAGGGCACCGAGAATGGCGGGAATAAAGACGGTCCAGCTGGTGAGCAGGGCGATGACGAAGATCACGATGCCCCAGCCGATAAAGTACATAAGTTTGCGCAGCTCCCGTCCGAGGGTGCGGAATACCATGCTGTGCAGTGCCTCCGGGGGCGGGGGATGGCCGGTGAGAAGTTCCTCGACTTTTTCCGCGAGGAAGCCGTTAAACGGCGCGGCAATGATGTTGGTGATAATGCCGAACAGGTAGCCATACACAAAGAAGAACAGCAGCACCACGACGATGGCGATCAGCCATGCCAGCCACTGAAAGACGCTCGCCGCCCAGTCAGCGCCCTTGGCGAGAATCGCACGCCACCAGGACATGTTGGACGTGTCGACTGGGGTGTCGGAAAGCAGGCTGCCGATATAGCGGCCGAGGTCGTCGAACTGGCTGACCATCAGCGCGCCCAGTGCGATAAACAGCACCAGGTTGATGAGCAGTGGCATGATGATGAACGGGCGCAGCTCTTTCCGGGTAAGCAGCTGCGCCCCCCGGATCAGTGCGTGTACGCCATGTGCCGGGTTGGAGGTCATGATGTTATTCCGCTCCTGAAGCCTTGAGAATATTGGCGTATTCGGCGCTCTGCTGGTGCTCGCTGATGCGCGCCAGCAGTGTCTGTCCCTCCGGGCTCTGGCTATTCAGGTCCAGTCCCTGCTCCTTGAACAGGCGCACGAAAGTCTCGAAGTTCTCTGCCTTCATGCCGCGATAGGCCCGCTCCAGCAGATAAAAATCCCGATTGAACCCTTCCGGTGGCTCACCTACCAGAAACCCGGCGATTCGCTCGTCGTCGAATACTTCACCGAGGACTTTTTGCTTGTCTTTTTTCAGGCTCACTTGTTAATTCCTTTCGTGCTCTGATCGTACTTTAGTGTTCGTTTTGAGGTCAGCCCGGTACCGGGGTGCCTGTTAGCGGTGGTGCGGCCGGGGCTTGTTTGCGAAACACGCCGTGAACCCATCCCTGGGGGCTCTTCCGCGAGGTCCCTCTCGCGGAAGGTTTCGCAAACAAGCCCCGGCCGCACCACCTTCGCATCGAGGTCTGGTGCTTCCGAAAAATCAATCATCGATATTGCTACGAAGCGCAATCGTTCAAATCTAAGGCCAAGTGCCGGGGGAGACTTTTCGAAAGCGTCGGCGACAGGGACGTCGCCGACGCAGCGTACAGGGATGTATTCACAGCGGTTTCGAAAAGTCTCACCCGGTGCTTGGCCGCCACCGGGCCTGCTTTCAGGCGGGCCCGGTAACGCGGATGTGCTTATAAAAGCGCGTCCAGTTTCTCTTTCAGGATCTTGTTGATCATCTGCGGGTTCGCCTGTCCTTTGGACGCCTTCATGATCTGGCCAACAAAGAAGCCCATCATTTTGGGGCGCTTGTCCGGATCTGCGTTGCGGTAGTTATCTACCTGCGCAGAAGAGGCCGCGATCACATCGTCCACCATCTTCTCGATGGCGCCGGTATCCGTAACCTGCTTCAGGCCCTTGGCCTCGATCACCGCATCCGCATCTCCTTCGCCGTTGGCCATCGACTCAAACACCTGCTTGGCGATCTTGCTGGAAATGGTGTTGTCCTTGATGCGCGCAATCAGGCCCGCAAGATGCTCCGCTGAAACCGGAGAGTCCGCGATGGCTTTTTCCTCCCGGTTGAGTAGTGCCGCGAGCTCACCCATCACCCAGTTGGCGGCCAGCTTGGGCTCGCCGGATTTGGCCGCCACCTGCTCGAAATAATCCGCGGTGGCGCGCTCCTGGGTCAGCTGGTCTGCATCGTAGGCCGACAGACCGTAATCTTTTTCAAACCGAGCACATTTCGCATCTGGCAGCTCCGGCAGATCACGGCGAATCAGTTCCACATAGTCATCGGTAAGTACAACCGGGAGCAGGTCCGGGCACGGGAAGTAGCGGTAATCATTCGCCACTTCCTTGCTGCGCATGGAGCGTGTCTCGTTTTTATCGGAATCGTACAGCCGGGTTTCCTGCACTACCTTGCCGCCGTCCTCGATCAGGTCGATCTGGCGCTGGGCCTCGACCTTGATCGCCTTTTCGATAAACCGGAAGGAGTTCAGATTCTTGATTTCCGCACGGGTGCCCAGCTCGTCTTCGCCCTTGAGCCGCACGGACACGTTGGCGTCACAGCGCAGGGAGCCCTGGGACATATCCCCGTCGGAGATGCCGAGGTAAGTCACAATACTGTGAATCTTTTTCAGGTAGGCCACCGCTTCCGCGGCGCTGCGCATATCCGGCTCGGACACGATCTCGATCAGTGGCGTGCCGGCGCGGTTTAGGTCGATGCCGGACATGCCGTGGAAGTCTTCATGGAGTGATTTGCCGGCATCCTCTTCCAGGTGTGCGTGGTGCAGGCGCACGGCCTTGCTGCTGCCATCTTCCAGATGGATCTCGATCTGGCCCGCACCCACGATCGGCTTTTCCAGCTGAGTGGTCTGGTAGCCCTTGGGCAGATCCGGATAGAAGTAATTCTTGCGCTCGAACACGGAGCGCTTGCCAATTTCCGCATTCATGGCGAGGCCGAACATCACCGCAAAGCGGAACGCCTCTTCATTGGGTACCGGCAAGGTGCCCGGCATGGCCAGGTCTACCGCGCAGGCCTGGGTGTTGGGCTCGGCACCAAACGCGGTGCTGGCGCCGGAGAAAATTTTTGATTGGGTGGCCAGTTGCACGTGCACTTCCAACCCGATGACGACTTCCCATTCCACGTCGCGTCTCCTTATTCTGCTGTCGGGGCGGATTTCTGGTGCCAGTCACTGGCCTGCTGGAACTGGTGCGCCACATTGAGCATGCGCGCTTCGTCCAGGTAGTTGCCGGTGATCTGCAGGCCCACGGGCAGGTTGTGGGCAAAGCCACAGGGCAGCGACATGCCCGGCAGGCCCGCCAGGTTGGTGGCGATGGTGTAGATGTCTTCCAGGTACATGGCTACCGGATCGGCATTTTTCTCGCCGAGCTTGAACGCGGGGTTCGGTGCAGTGGGGCCCATGATCACGTCAACTTTGCTGAACGCATCGACAAAATCCTGCTTGATCAGGCGACGCACCTGCTGAGCCTTGTTGTAGTAGGCATCGTAGTAACCGGCGGAGAGCGCGTAACTGCCGACGAGGATGCGGCGTTTTACTTCCTCACCGAAACCTTCACCGCGGGAGCGCATGTAGAGATCACGCAGGTCCGCCGGGTTTTCGCAGCGGTAGCCATAGCGCACGCCATCGAAACGGGACAGGTTCGCCGATGCCTCGGCCGGGGCGATCACATAGTAAGCCGGTACCGCCAGGTGGGTGTGGGGCAGACTGATTTCCACAAGTTCTGCGCCGAGCTTTTCGTATTCCTTCAGGGCTTCCTGTACACGCGCGCCGATTTCACTGTCGAGACCTTCGCCGAAGTACTCCTTGGGCACGCCGATTTTAAGGCCCTGAATGCTGTCATTCAGGTTGGCGGTGTAGTCCTGTGCCGGTCGGTCCAGGCAGGTGGAGTCTTTTTTGTCACTGCTCGCCATCACAGACAGCATCAGTGCTGCGTCTTCTGCGGTGCGGGTGATCGGCCCGCCCTGATCCAGGCTGGAGGCGAAGGCGATCATGCCCCAGCGGGATACCCGGCCATAAGTGGGCTTGAGGCCCGTAGTGCCGGTAAGCGCGGCGGGCTGGCGGATAGAGCCGCCGGTGTCGCTGGCGGTGGTGCCGGGCACGAGCCGTGCTGCAACCGCTGCCGCGGAGCCGCCGGAGGAGCCGCCGGGCACACGCTGCACATCCCACGGGTTTTTCACCGGGCCGTAGAAGCTGGATTCATTGGAAGAGCCCATGGCGAACTCGTCCATATTGGTTTTGCCGAGGCTGACAGCGCCGGCCTGCTGGAAGTTGTCTACAACCGTGGCGTCATAGGGTGGCACGAAGTTGTCGAGCATTTTCGAGCCACAACTGGTGCGCACGCCGTTGGTGCAAAAGATGTCCTTGTGGGCAATGGGTACGCCGCAGAGGGCGTGGGCATTGCCTTCGGCAAGGCGGGCGTCGGCAGCGGCGGCTTCTTTGAGGGCCTGGTCGCCGGTGACGGTGATAAAACTGTTGTACTGGCCATCCAGCTGCTGGATGCGCTCGAGCAGGTGGCTGGTGATCTCGACGCTGGAGAACTGTCTGTCGCGCAGGCCGCGGACGATCTCGGCGATGGTCAACTGATGCATTGGAAATCCGGTTTCTTGTCTATTCTTTGGTAGCCCGATTGGCTGGCGGGGCCAGGTGGACTCAATCGATGACCTTGGGGACCAGATAGAGGCCCGCTTCGGTCTGGGGTGCCAGGGCGAGGAACTCTTCGCGGCGATTTGGCTCGGTGACTTCGTCCTTGCGCAGCACCTGTACTTCGTCCAGGGGGTGCGCCATGGGCTCGACGCCGTCGGTATTGACCGCCTGCAGCTGGTCCACCAGCTGCAGTACGTCGCCCAGTCGGGTGCTGACTTCGTCTATGGTTTCTTCGGAAATGGCGATGCGGGCCAGTTCGGCCAGCTTTTCAACGGTTTGCGCGTCCACGGCCATGGGGATGGAGACTCCAGCTTCTCATTGGCTAATTTGCGGTCAGGCCCGGTGTGTGGGGCCCGGACGGAATAGAAGGAGCGCAAATTTACCATATATGCGGGGGAATCTCCCAAGATCGATTGGGTAAAAGGGGGATTGCTCTGGCGGCCGCGGGGCTCGAATAAAACGCCTGGGGCTGAATAATGTGGTATCGACCCTCCTGCGGCTGCCAATTCGGGCTGTCCGTGGGCCTGGAATGGGGGAATTTCGAGATGGTTATTATTCAGCCTTGCCCTCAACCCCCGCCGTTGTTAGAGTTTGCCGATTCTGGCCAGGGCACCAAAGCCTGTGGCTTATTTGACAGAGACCGGGCAAAAACGATGTCCGGAACACAGAATTATTTGCGCGGACTAACTACCCTGTAACGCTTTCCCCGCCGGGGGCGCTATCGGGCTGTGATTGGCGCTCTGCGGCACCTGCCCTGATTCTGCCTCAGGTGTTGTATTTCAGATTAAGGTAACCGAATTCCATGTTTAAACGTTTGCGGGGCATGTTCTCCAGTGATCTCTCCATCGACCTGGGTACAGCCAATACGCTGATCTACGTGCGCGATCGCGGCGTAGTCCTCGATGAACCCTCTGTTGTCGCCATTCGCCATTACAACGGCACCAAGATCGTCGAAGCGGTTGGCGTCGAGGCCAAGCGGATGCTGGGCCGTACGCCGGGTAACATCACCGCCATCCGTCCGCTGAAGGACGGAGTGATTGCCGATTTTCAGGTTACCGAGAAGATGTTGCAGCACTTCATCAAGAAAGTGCATGAAAACAGCTGGATGCGCCCGAGCCCACGGGTTCTGGTGTGTGTGCCCTGCCAGTCCACCGAGGTAGAGCGCCGGGCGATTCGCGAATCCGCCCTGGGCGCCGGTGCCCGTGAGGTGTGGCTGATCGAAGAGCCGATGGCTGCGGCCATCGGTGCCGGACTGAAGGTGGAAGAAGCCAGCGGCTCCATGGTGGTGGATATCGGCGGCGGTACCACCGAGATCGCGATCATCTCCCTGAACGGCGTGGTTTACTCCGATTCCGTGCGCATCGGCGGCGACCGCTTTGACGAGGCCATCGTCAACTATGTGCGTCGCAACTACGGCAGTGTCATTGGTGACGCCACCGCGGAGCGTATCAAGGAAGAGATCGGCTGCGCCTATGCCGGCAGCGAAGTACGCGAGATCGATGTGCGCGGCCGCAATCTGGCAGAAGGGGTGCCGCGCAGCTTCACCCTGAACAGTGACGAAATCCTGGAAGCGCTGCAGGAACCGCTGACCGGTATCGTGCAGGCGGTGAAGAGCGCGCTGGAGCAGTCTCCCCCCGAGCTGGCATCCGATATCGCCGAGCGCGGTATGGTTCTGACCGGTGGTGGCGCACTGCTGCGCGACCTGGATCGCCTGCTGATGGAAGAGTCCGGCCTGCCGGTTATCGTTGCCGACGACCCGCTGACCTGTGTTGCCCGCGGTGGTGGCCAGGCGCTGGATATGATGGACAAGAGCCGCCTGTATCTGGTCTCCAGCTGAGACTGGTTGGCAGCTGGCCCCGGCCTCCAACTGGCTGGGGCCTCGCCTGGTCTGCGGCGGTGCTCAGGGAGTGTTCTGGCAAGTACAGGACAGTAAGAGTGCCGCCGATTCACCTGCGTACGGACACGCGCCAAATCCAATAACAATATCATTGCAGAACTGGTCAATGGGGGCCGCCCATTAAACCGCTATTTACCCGAGGCCCGTCGCCTGAATCCCGTATCATCGTGCTGGGGCTGGCGGCGACCGCGCTGATCCTGATCAACCTCTATACCGACTGGCTGGACCCGGTGCGCGAGCGCCTCTCCAGTTTCGCCGCGCCTTTTTACTGGATTACCGGTACCCCCTCGCGGGTGGGCGACTGGGCCGGTGAGCAGCTGCGTACCCGTGAAGAACTGCTGGAAGAAAACAGCCGTCTGCAGCACCAGGTGATGCTGCTGGAGCAGCAGACCCAGCTTCTCGCCGCGGTGCGCGCGGAAAACACCCAGCTGAAAGAACTGATGAATTCTGCCGAAACCGTGGATCAGCGGGTACTGGTGGCGCAGGTCATAGGTGTTTCCCCGGACCCGCTCGAGCATGTGGTGATCATCGACAAGGGGCGCAGCGATGGTGTGCGGCAGGGTGCCGCGATCATGGACGCCAGCGGCCTGTTGGGGCAGGTGATCGAGGCGGGAGACTTTTCCAGCCGGGTACTGCTGATTACCGATGCCAACCACGCGCTGCCAGTGCAGGTTCTGCGCAACAGTGTGCGTGCGGTGGCCGAGGGGACCGGCGATCTCTACCGCCTGGAGTTACGTCACCTGGCCAACACGAGTGATATCCGCGAGGGAGATCTGTTGCTCAGCTCCGGTCTCGGCGGCCGTTTCCCCGCAGGTTATCCCGTGGGCGAGGTCATCTCGGTCCGACGTGACCCGGGGCGGGCGTTTGCGGATGTGGATGTGCTGCCGAGAGGACGTATGAACCGCAGTCGCTTTGTGCTGGCGGTTATTGATGATGAGCACTCCGGCCTTATGGACGGTCTGGAATCTGAGCTTGAGAGTGAGCCGGTACCGGAGCCTCAGGACTAAGCCATGGATGCGCACAATCGCTGGTTTATCCTGCTGACGGTCTTTGTCGCCCTGCTGCTGGCGGTGATGCCGTTGCCTATCAATTGGCTCTGGTTTCGCCCCGCCTTCTGTGCCCTGCTGGTGATCTTCTGGACCACCCGCATGCCCCAGGAGCTGGGAGTCGGCTTTGCCTGGATGGTCGGCCTGGTGGAGGACCTGGTTACTGGTTCAACCCTCGGCGCACATGCACTGGCGCTGGCGGTTCTCGCTTATTTTAGCCTGCTGACCTACCGGCGTACCCGGGCGTTCAACCCGGGGCAGCAACTGATGTGGGTGTTCGTGCTGGTGGGGATACACCAGTTGCTGGGAAACTGGGTGCACAGCCTGGCGGGCAAACCGGTTCCCGGGCTCACGTTTCTGTGGCCAGCGCTGACCACCGCACTGTTATGGCCACTGGTGACACCCTGGTTGCATGGCATGGCCTCCCGGCTGCGAATTCGCTGACCAAGAGAGTGTTAACAGTCGGAAACAGAAAAATAGTGTTAAGTGCCGCGCTGAGTGCGGTTATTTTTCAAGCGCTGACGCTATAATCAGGCCTTCAGCTGACAACACTTACAATATTAATAACCACAAGCCGTGCCCGTGCCACACTCCGACCCAGAACAGCGCCTGATCCTCGCTTCCGCATCGCCGCGGCGGGCGGAGCTGCTGATGCAGATCGGTGTGACCTTTTCCTCTGCGGCGACTTCCGTTGAAGAGCGCCGCTTCCCGGATGAATCCCCCGAAACCTATGTGCTGCGCCTGGCACAGGAGAAATCTCGCGCTGGTCTGGCGCTGCTGGACAATCCCAACACCTGGTCCCTGGGAGCTGATACCCTTGGGGTGGTTGATGGTGAGATCCTGGAAAAACCCCGCGATTTCACCGATTTTGCCCGCATGATGCGCCTGATGTCGGGCCGCGAACACTCGGTACTCACGGCGATCTGCCTCACCGGCGCGGAGGCCGCGTTCAGTGAAGTGGTGGAGACGCGGGTGCGGTTTCGGGCGTTGGATCGACGCCTGATCGAGGGCTACTGGAACACAGGAGAGCCCGCCGACAAGGCCGGTGGCTACGGTATTCAGGGGATGGGTGCCGTGTTGGTCGAGTCCATTCACGGCAGTTACAGCAATGTGGTCGGGTTGCCGCTGGAGACATTGGGCGAGTTTCTGGAGCGCGCGGGGATCCCCTACTGGCAATTCGACAAGCGCGCAGACGCAGGGATGATCTAGGAGTTACGCCCAGTGAACGAAGAATTACTTATCAATGTGGCGCCCATGGAAACCCGCGTAGCGCTGGTGGAAAACGGCGTGCTGCAGGAAGTCTATCTGGAGCGCACTGCCAGCCGCGGTATTGTCGGCAATATCTATAAGGGCAAGGTGGTACGCGTGCTGCCAGGCATGCAGGCGGCGTTTGTGGATATCGGCCTGGAGCGGGCCGGTTTTATCCATGCTTCGGATATCGCCCCTCTGGATGAAGATGGTATGGAGTCCCGCGAGGGTGAGGTGGCGGATATTCGCGCGCTGGTCCGCGAGGGACAGTCGCTGGTGGTGCAGGTGGTGAAAGACCCGATTTCCAGCAAGGGCGCCCGCCTGACCACGCATCTTTCGGTTTCCGCCCGCTATCTGGTGTATATGCCCCAGACCCGCCATATCGGCATTTCCAACCGGATTGAAGACGAAAGTGAACGCGAGCGCCTGCGGGATCTGGTGGATCTGGCTTCAGCCAAACTCGCGGATGAAGGGCTTAAGGGTGACGGTGGCTTTATCCTGCGCACCGTGGCGGAGGGAGTGAGCGAGGAAGAGCTGCTGCGGGATATCCCGTTTCTATACAAGTTGTGGCTTGAGCTGGAACAGCGCATCAAATCCGAGAAAGAGCCGGCGATCATCTACGAAGACCTGCCACTGTTTATGCGCGCGCTGCGGGATCTCGCGCGTCCGCACACCGAGAAGATCCGTATCGACTCCCGCGAGGCCCACGCCCGCGCGGCCAAGTTCACCAGCAAGTACGCATCGGAAATAGCCCCCAGGATCGAACACTACCCCGGCGAGCGCCCACTTTTCGACCTGTACGGTGTCGAGGAGGAGATTCGCAAGGCGCTGCAGAACAAGGTTACCCTCAAGTCTGGTGGCTATCTGATCGTCGAGCAGACCGAAGCGATGAGCACCATCGACGTCAACACGGGCGCGTTTGTCGGTCACCGCAACCTCGAAGAAACCATCTTCAAAACCAATCTGGAAGCGGCCACCGCCATCGCCCGCCAGCTGCGCCTGCGCAACCTGGGTGGAATCATCATCATCGACTTTATCGATATGCTGGACACCGAGCATCAGCGTCAGGTTCTGCGCACCCTGGAAAAAGCACTGGAGCGTGACCACGCCAAGAGCAGTATCACCGGTGTGTCCGAGCTGGGGCTGGTGGAAATGACCCGCAAACGCACCCGCGAGTCCCTCGGCCAGATGCTGTGCGAACCGTGTTCGGTATGTGCCGGTCGCGGCACGTTGAAGACGGCAGAAACGGTATGTTATGAAATTTTCCGCGAGATCATCCGCGAGGCCCGCGCCTACGACAGCGAAAAAATCATGGTGTTGGCGAGCCAGGTAGTGATTGATTTGCTGCTGGACGAGGAGTCCGCCAATGTGGCGGACCTGGAAGAATTTATCGCGCGCCCGATCCAGTTTCAGGTAGAGCCCATCTACAACCAGGAGCAGTACGACATTGTACTGGTGTGAGTTCAACGCTGGCGCCACTTGCGGCGGCCACAGCCTGTGCCATTGCGGTCGCGGGAGGCTCTCCTGATGCTGTGGTTGCGCTGGTTCGCCCGCAAGTTCTGGTTGCTGGTGGTGGTGGTGGTGATCTCTCTGGCCATTCTGGTGCAGACCGGTCGCATCCTGTCGCCCCAGGTGGGCAAGTACAGCCCGGAAATCGGCCGCTGGTTCTCCGCGCGCCTTGGTGCTCCGGTGCAACTCGAACACATCTCCCTGCGCTGGAAGGCGCTCGAGGTGGCGCTGCAGATCGACGGCCTGAAAATTGGTGCCGAGGGGCAGGTGCGGCTGGAGCGAGGCCTGTTTCACCTGGACCTGCTGTCGACCATCTGGAACCGGGAACTGATCTGGAAGAATCTGGAAGTTGACGGGTTCTCCGCACAGCTGCAGCAGCACGCCGAGGGTGGCTGGCAGGTGCAGGGTTTCCCTCTGGTGGCTAGCGCTCCGGACAGCGATGTAGAAGTCGGGGAGGGCGGGCTGCGTCTGGGTGATCCGGCACGGATCTTCCAGCTGGGGCCAAAGGTGCTGGTGCGCGATGCGAGTATTGGCCTGGCCCTGGCCGGTGGCCAGTCTGCGAATCTGGACCTGCGTGAGATACAGCTTGAGAACAGCGGCAACTTTCACCGCCTGGTGGCGCGTGCTTACGTTACCGGCGCCATGGAGAGCTTGCACAGCGGTGAGGAAAGCCTGCATCTGGTACTGGAGGGCCACGGCAACCCCCGCAACAGCGAAGACTTTTCCCTCAAGGGCTATGTGCAGCTGAACGAGTTGCTGGTGGATGCCGACCTTGTTGGACTGTTGCACCAGCTGTCGCCTCTGCCGGAAAAGCTCTACTGGCCGGGGCGCAAGCTCGCCGGCGGTCGCCTCTGGCTCAGCTCGGACGCCCAAAATGGCTACAGCCTGCGCGGAGACCTCAGCCTTGCGCAGATGCCCGAAGCCGGAGGCGATCCCGCGGCAACGGGCCAGACGCAAAAGAGTGGTGCACTGGAAACCCTGAATGCCCTGTCCAGCAATATTTCCGGACGCTGGCGCCCGGGGGACTCCTGGGAGCTGGTACTGCAGGAGCTGGGGCTCAACTGGCAGCAACTGGAAGTCCCTGAGGTCAATCTGCAGGCCAGCGGTGACGAGTACGGCAACCTGCAGCTCGCGGTGGATCAGATCGAGTTGCAGGCCTGGCACCGGGTGCTCCGCGTACTGGAGCTGATACCCGAAAAAGCCGACGAGTGGCTCAACGCCCTGGAACCCACGGGCGAATTGCAGAATGTGCGCCTCGCACGCACTGACGGTGAACTTACCGTGGCCGCCAACCTGCACGATGTGGTGGCGGGGGCACATCGCGGCGCCCCGGCGGTTACCGGCGTGAATGGCTATGTGTCGATGAATGGTCGCGGCGGCCGTGTGGAGCTTGCAAGTGGCACCGGCTTCAGTGCGCACTTCCCGCAGTTGTACGAGGCCCCGTTTGCATTCGGTGCGGCCCGCGGCACGGTGGCCTGGGATATTGATCGCGAACACAACACCGTTTCCATTTACTCGGGACCGATTTTGCTGGACTCGGCCGCAGATCCCGAGACAGGTGCGATACCTGCTGCCGGTGCGTTTCGCGGCCAGTTCCTGCTGCAGATTCCGCTTAAGCCGCACACCCGCGCTGCCGATTTCACCCTCGCGCTGGGGTTGCGCAATGTAGCGGTGGAGGAACAGCGCAACCTTGTGCCCACTGTGGTGAGCGATGACCTGCGTAAGTGGCTGAACCAGAGTGTGGGCAAACACAACGACGGGCGTATACCGACCGCCGGGTTTATCTACCGTGGATACAGCTATCGGGAAGGGGACGACGAGGACTTACTGGCGCTTGGCCAGCACGATTTCCGCCACACCATGCAGTTGCAGGCCGATATCCGCGACAGCAGTCTCGAGTACGCGCCGGATTGGCCAGCGGCGGAAGATGTCGACGGGCATCTGACCATCAATGATCACGATGTACTTGTGGTGGCCCCCAAGGCGCGGCTGTGGAATGTGGATGGAGCGAATGTCTCTGTCCACCTGTCCCCTGAGTCCGGCGGGTCCCGGCTGGACGTGCGTGCGGAGCTCGCGGGCCCCGCCGCCGATGGACTGAAAATCCTGCGGGAATCTCCCCTGCGCGAGCAGCTGGGCAGTGCCTTTGATGACTGGTCACTTGACGGTGCCATGCGGGGCACCTTGCAACTCAGCCAGCCGTTGGGCGGTGCGGAATTCGAGCCCAGCCAGCAGATCGACCTGGAACTGTCCGGGGGCAGCCTTTCCCTGCAGAACCTCAAGCTGAACATCGAGCAACTGGCCGGCAACGTGCGTTTCCACAGCCGCGACGGCCTCAAGGGTTCCAGTTTCCGCGGCCGTTTATGGGGTAAGCCGCTGCGGGCCAACATCCAGCACCTGGGCGCTGGCGATACGCGTGATACCCAGGTAGTGGTACGCGGCGAGGCGGTGACCGAGAGTATCGGTGAATGGAGTGGGCGGCCGGAATTACAGTGGCTGGATGGTGCTCTGGATTACACCGCACGCGTCACCATTCCGGCTAAAGCCAAGGAAAAACCCTATGCGGCAGTGCTGGAATTGTCTTCCGACCTGGAGCAGGTGGCCGTAAACCTGCCCGCGCCGCTGGGAAAGCCCGCTGGCGAGAAATCCCGCTTTGTCCTGCGGGTGCCCATTGGCGATGAGGGTAATCTCTACCATCTCAGTTACGGTGAGCACTTGCAGGGGCAGATATGGCAGGTCGGCGGGCAGCTGGAGCGGGCGTCGATAGCGTTGAACGCACAGGCTAAACTGCCGAAATCTCCGGGAATCTCTGTTATTGGCGACCTGCCAGTGGTGGATCTGCAGCCGTGGAAAAAGGCACTGGCCATCTACACCGATAGTCCGGGTCCAAAAAGCCAGCCCGCCGCTCAAACTGCCTTGTCAGACGCAGACAAAACCGTTTCGGACAGCGCGGGCGATGGCCAGACCGGTGAGGGCGATTCGCCACTGCCGATCTCCCTCGATCTCAGTACTGACCTGTTGCAGGTTTCCGAAACCACCAGGATCGAGAATATTCATATGCGCGGGCGCGGTCTGGGAGCGGACTGGCAACTGGACTTCGACAGCGAGACTGCGGCCGGCGAGCTCGTCGGTACACTCAACTCGGCGACACCGCTGCAGCTGAAGCTGGCTCACCTGCGGCTGCCTGCGCTGACGCCGAAAGCGCAGGCAGAGGAGGTGGCAGAAGAAAGTGATGAAAATACAGGCTCGCTCGCTGCCCGGCTTAAGGACCGCTGGAAAGGTTTTGACTTTACCAGTCTGCCCAGTGTGGACTTCAGCACCGAAAACTTGTGGCTGGGCGAGGAACCCATGGGGCCCTGGTCATTCGAGCTGCGGCCTTCTGCAGAGCGCCTGGTGGTGAGTGAAATCGAGGGAACCATGCGTGGTATCCGCATCGAAAGCCGCGGGAAAGGAGAAAACCGTCTGGGCGCACAGTTGATGTGGATGCGCGATGATCAAGGTCGCGAGTCTTCACAGTTTATCGGCCGCCTCAGTGGCGACAACCTCGGGCACGTACTGCAGGCCTGGGGGCAGGAAGCCGCAATCGAAAGCCGCAGTGCAGTATTTGATACCGCGCTGCGCTGGCAGGGTTCACCGGCAATGATGAGCGCCAACAGTCTGAATGGCGAGATCCGGATCGATATCCGCAATGGCCGTTTTATGCGTGCCAGTGACAACGCCGGGACTTCGCTATTGCGCCTGCTTTCGCTGTTCAATTTCGATACCTGGGCGCGGCGCCTTCGCCTGGATTTCTCCGATCTGGTGCAGAGCGGCCTGACTTTTGACCGTGTGCATGGCGAAGTATATTTCGAGGGGGACGGAGAGCTGCTGATCGCGGTTCCGATCCAGGTGGAAGGCCCCACCAGCGAGCTGCAGATGGCGGGTCGCGTGAACCTTCAGCGCGAAGACCTCAACCTGACCCTCGTGGCAACGCTGCCGGTTGGCAACAACCTGGCTTTCGTGGCCGCGCTGGCGGGGGGGCTGCCCGCGGCGGCGGGGGTCTACCTGATCAGTAAGGTGTTCAAGAAGCAGGTGGACCGGGTGGCCAGTGTGAGTTATCGCATCAGCGGTGAGTGGTCGGATCCGAAAGTGCGATTTGACAAGCTGTTTGACGATGGTGCCGCCGGCCGAGAAGGGCAGAGCGCCGTGGCCCAGAGTAAAAAGGAAAAGGCCGCAGGCCGCGATACTCAATCAGCGGAATCCGCCGGTGTGGAAATACCTGCGCAACGCGCGGGTGACGTGCCAGCGGATCTGCCTGCAGACACCTCCCGCCAGGCGCCACCGAAGCCGATGCCATATGGGGCTGGTTGAATTCGCCGATCAATGGTTGCAAAAACCGAATAATTATTCGATATTGACACGCTAACTAACAAATAATAACAGCAACCCAACAATAAACTCACTATCAGAGGTGCGTCGCCAATGTCTGAGGTGGTCTCTTTGGCCGGTATCCCGTTCAACCGCTTTACACTGTTCAAAATTTTCAAGTACACCGTCTACTGCCTGCTGACGTACAACGTCTATGCCTTTTTCCTGGAAAACCAGGCGGCCGCGGGGACAGTGTTCGCCGACGGCGTCAGCTTCGGGAAAATCATCGAGGCCTACAACGATTCCATCGATACCCTGGCGTGGGTGTTGTTGCTGCTGGTGTTCGAGCTGGAAACCTGGGTCTTGTCCGACGAAAAGATCAAAGGTGGCACCAAGTGGTTGCTGAACGCGGTGTCGGCGTTCTGTTATGTCTTCATCGTGTATTCGTTTTACGGCTACGTCTCGGAGATGGTGTCGCTGACGCACCTGCTGCCGGTGACGGGCAGCGCCTGTGACCTGGCGTCGAACGGTGGTTGGTCGATGGTCCTGGAACAGGACGATTATACGGCGCTGACCGCGGCCAATTGCGGATCACTGGCGGACGTGCATTTACTGCGCTTGGCGGATGCTCAGGTGTTGGGAGACGCGGCGATCTGGCGGGAGATCCAGTGGCTGGCGTGGGTGGATGTAATCAATGCCGGTGCCTGGCTGTTGGTGGTGGCTATTCTGGCGTTCGATGTGTGGCTGCAACTGCGTCACCAGCTGTCCGACGCCATCATGCGCTATTCCCAGGTCATCAAAGGCCTGCTGTATTTCACCCTGCTGCTGTGCGCCATCTACTGGGGCATCAACGGCAGCTTCCTGGATTTCTGGGACGCTTTCCTGTGGCTGGTAGCCTTCTTCTTTATCGAATTGAACCTGTTCGAGTGGCAGGCTGAGACGAGCGCTGAGTAGGCCTTCTGCCAAGTCCTTCCTTGCAAGAGGAACTCCGATTCGAGCCCGGTGGCGGTACCGCTGCCGGGTATAGTTTCGTGAGACACGCCGTGAACCCATCCCTGGGGGCTCTTTTAAAACACCACTGTTTTAGAAGGTCTCACGAAACGATACCCGGCATCGGCACCTTCAATTTTTGCTTTAACACTTCGAATAGATATCAGGCGTTTGGTGCTTAATCGCTACGACTGGTGACTTCCAGCAGGTGATAACCGAACTGGGTTTTCACCGGACCGTGCACCTTGTTCAGCTCATCGTTGAAAACCACCTTGTCGAATTCCGGAACCATCTGACCCTGGCTGAACTCACCCAGGTCACCACCATTGCGGCCCGAGGGGCACTTGGAATATTGCTGGGCAATTTTTCCGAAATCAGCGCCATCTTCAATCTGCTTTTTCAGATCCTGACACTGGGCTTCGCTTTCCACGAGGATGTGGCGGGCTGTTGCTCTTGGCACGGGCGTCTCCATATTTATTGGCAATAAACAAATTCTTGAGCGGCAAGCTTAGTGGGTTATGAACTGGTGGGCCAGCCTGCAACGGTGTTCAGGTTTCACAAATAAATGCAAAAATGTCGGGGTCATTGCCCGGACAATGCCGCAAAGGTATTGCACTTGTTCACGTCACCCGTCGTAAAGCCCTGGTTAAACCAGTACGCGCGTTGTTCCGCGCTGCCGTGGGTGAAGGCGTCCGGTGATACCGCGCGGCCGGCGCGGCGTTGCAGGTGGTCGTCGCCGACCGCTGCAGCGGCACGGAGGCCTTCTTCTATGTCACCGGGTTCCAGCATATTGCGGTCGCGGTGGGCGTAAAATGCCCACACGCCGGCGAAGCAATCCGCCTGCAGCTCCAGCATGACCGACAAGCGGTTGGACGTTACCTTGTCCGCACGCATACGCGCCTGCTGTATCTTTTCCGAGGTGCCCATCAGGTTCTGTACATGGTGACCAACCTCATGGGCGATCACATAGGCAAATGCAAAGTCACCCGGCGCTCCAAGCTTCTTGAGTTCGTTCATAAAGCTCAGGTCGAGATATACCTTCTGGTCGCCGGGGCAATAAAACGGGCCAACCGCGGCGGAACTCAGGCCGCAGGCGGAGCGCACCGCATCGTTGTACAGCACCAGCTTGGGTGGGCCGTATTGGGAGCCTGCCTGCTGGAATAAGTTGCCCCAGGTATCCTCGGTATCCGCCAGCACCACAGAGACAAACTGCGCCACTTCGTCGTTAGCGCCCGCACCTGCGGTCCCCGGCCCTGTCTGCGCATCGGGACCAGCGCTGGGAGACTCCGTACCCGGCATCCCGCTAAAAAGGTTGCCGCCGAAATAGTAGATGGCGCCGAGCGCCAGCAGGATTAGCCAGCCCTTCTTGCTGCGCAGTAAAAAGGGCGCGAGGGCAAGCAAGTTGCCCAGCCCGCCCATGCCGCCACCACCGGGCGCTTTTTCCCCACGGCGATCTTCCACATTCGAACTTCTACGACCCTGGCGCCAGCGCATCGGACTACCTCTCGATTCACATCCGCGTATTGCTTTCAGCATAGAACAGATGGCGCAATTTTTTGTTTGATACGCGGTAGATTATCCTTGGTGGCGGGATACCGATGGTATCTTTGTCGCTTACCCAACCAACAAGTGAGCCGAAACCTTGTCGTTGATACCTCTATTTCCTCTGAACATGGCGCTGTTTCCCGGTGTAACGCTGCCGTTACGGATATTTGAACAGCGCTACCTGCGCCTGGTTACCGAGTCACTGAAGACCGACACTGGCTTTGGTGTGGCGTTGATTCGCAATGGCCGGGAAGTCGGGCAGGCCGAAGTGTGGCCGCTGGGGCTGTATGTACGCATTGTGGACTGGAGTCAGGGCGAGGAGGGGTTGCTGCATATCGATGTGGCTGGTGAGTCCCGCTTCCGCGTGCTGGAAACCTTTCCTGAGGAAGATGGGTTGTTGATGGCGGAAGTGGAATGGTTGCCCGAGGAGGAGTCGCACCCGGTGCCGGAGAGTTGCGATGGCCTGCTGGCGATATTGAACGAACTCAAACAGCACGCCGCCACCCTGGCGCTGAAATTCGAACCGGTAGAAACCGCCGAAGCGCTGTCCTGGCAGCTGGCCCAGCTGCTGCCTCTGGAAGATGCCGCGCGGGTGGAGCTACTGGCCAGTCACGACCCTCTGGAGCGGCTGGCGAGCATTGCCTCGAACCTGGACCGCTGGGCGAAAGAGTAGTCGCGCTACCGCGCCGCTGAACAATGCGACCGCTGGCAAATACGGTCGCCGATAAAAACGAGCACAACAAGAATAAATCGCTTTCTGGGGAAATATGGACAACTTTGTCTTACTCGGTGTGCTGCTGATCATCACGGTCATCGTCGGCGCATTTATGGGGATCTTTGCATTTGCCGAAGTCAGAAGCCTGCGGGTGGAGGTGCGTCGCCTGCGCGCGATGATGGAAGGGGGGCAGGGCAGTGAGCGCAAAGACAGTTACGCAGCGCCGGCCAGTGTATCTACTGTGGTGCAGAAGCCTGACGAAATAGAGTCGCCTGAAGAGGCGGGCAAAACTGCTGCCCCCCATATTGCCTCCCATTCCACCACCCACTCCTCCGCTCAGAATGTACCCAGTGGCAAGCCGTCCGTGGCTGCGCGATACGCCTCGCGTCAGGTACAACAGTCCCGTGCTGCGGCGGCGCAATCTGTGCGCGGCAGAGCGGCGAGCCCGCAAGCGGTGGCCACTCGTGCTCTTTTCTGGACCCGATTGCAGGAAAACTGGATGGTGTGGCTGGGCGGCGCCTGCGTCGCTCTGGCGGGGGTTTTTCTCGCCCGCTATGGCATCGAGCAGGGGTTGCTGGGGCCGAAAGTGCGCGTGGCCATGGGGCTGGTTACTGCGGTGGCGCTGTATGTTGCCTCCGAGGTATTGCGCCGCAAAACCGGCAGCAGCCATCCCACCTTTGCTGCCCTCGCCGGTGGTGGCGCGATTACCGCGTTTGCCGCGGTACTGTCTGCGGTACACCTCTACCACCTGATGGCGCCGGGGCTCGCGTTCGGCCTGCTGGCAGTGGTCGCCATGATTACCATGTGGTTGGCGCGGCTGCACGGGCCGGTACTGGCGGCCATCGGCATGCTCGGCGCCTACTCGGTACCGGCGATGGTCTCCACCGGCAGCGGCAACGTGCTGGGCGCCATGATCTATGCGTTGATCATCAGTGTGTCGGTACTCTTTCTACTGCGGCATGTTTACCGCGCCTGGCTATGGCTCGGGCTGCTGGCGGGTGCATTGGCCTGGTGGCTGATCTCTCTGGTGGGGCACCAGGCCGACGACTGGCGCGGTGTTTACCTGGCGGTATTGGCGTACCTGTTGCTGGCGGTAGTGCCGGGCAACTGGTCACTGACAAAACCGGAAGACATAAGCGGGGAGGGCCGTGGGAACAGCCCGGCCGGCAAAATTGCCCCGCTGATCGTGCCCAGCCTGCTGGTTCTGGTCGCCGCTCAGTGCCTGTCAATCCTGCGTGAGGGTTTTCAGCCTGCGGTAATTTGGGCGTGGAGCCCTCTGGCCATCGTGGTGCTGGTAGCGGCGCGTCAGCGCGCCAGCCTCGCGCTGGTGCCCTGGACGCTTGTGGTCGGCCAGCTGGTTGCGTGGCTGGCTGTGCGACTCGACCATTGGGGGGAGCAGAATGTACGCCTGATACCGCTACCCGCAGAGCAGCAGGGGAGTTTCCTGTTGTACCTGCTGGTCACCGCTGCGCTGTTTGCAGGGTTTGCGCTGTTCAATTATCGCCGGGGGCTGGCGCGTTACTGGTGGGCTTCATTGGCGGTAATGGCACCATTGCTGACCCTGTTGACGGGTTATGTGCTGGCCGGGGACTACCTGCCGGTGTACTGGTGGTGCCTGTACGCCGCGGTATTCGGCGCGGTATGCATGTATCTGGGGAGTCGCGGTGCGCTGCACCAGTGGCACAAGGGCATGGTGGTGTGGCTGTTTATTGCAGCGCATTTCGCCTACAGCCTGGCGGTGTGCCTTTGGCTGGAGCAGGCCAGCCTTACCCTGGCGCTGGCTCTGCAAGCGGTTTCCCTGGCCTGGATAGTCCGGCGCTTTGAGGTGCCGGCACTGGGCTGGTTGCTGAAAGCAGTGCTGTTGCTGGTAGTTGTCCGCCTTACCCTGAACCCGTGGCTGCTTACCTACAGTGATGATTCGCACTGGTCCCTGTGGACCTACGGCGGTTCTGCGCTGTGCGCATGGGTTGCCGCGCGGATCCTGAGCCGCGCAGTGAATCACTCATACCAGCCGCTGGCGGTCTGGGCCGAGGCCGTGGCGTTGCACCTGCTGGTGCTCGCACTCTGGGCCGAGTGTCGCTACTGGCTGTATGGCGGCAATGCATTTGCCGCGGAATTCAGCTTTACCGAGGCGGTGATCAACATGTGGTTGTTCACTATGCTCGGACTGGTTTATTACCGCAAATCGCGGGTCTCCGACAGCTTCAGTCGCTGGTACGACGGCTACAGTCGCCTGCTGGTCGTGGCGGGGCTGGGAAATTACCTGGCGATCCTGTTTGCCACTGCCACCAGTGCACCCTGGGCGTGGCACGCCATTGGCGAGCGCCCGGTATTCAATATGCTGGTGCCAGCGTTTGCCGGCGCTGCACTGCTTGCAGCCGTGGTCAGCCGGTTTTATTTGCCCGGTGTGCGCAGGTTGGCGGCGCTGATTGCGGCGGTGGCCGCATTTGTCTGGGTGTCACTGGAGGTCCGGCACCTGTGGCAGGGCAGTATCCGGCTGGACACCCCGGCGGAGACCGGTGAGTTGTATACCTACTCCGCCGTCTGGTTGGCGCTGGCCGTGGCGGGGATCCTGCTCGGGAGCTGGCGCGGATGGCGCAGCTGCTATCAGGGCGGTATGGCGGTGCTGGCGCTGGTGATTGTAAAGCTGTTTCTGGTGGATATGTCAGGGCTTGAGGGGCTGCTGCGAGTGGCTTCTTTTATGGGAATGGGGCTGGCCCTGCTGGGAATCGCCTATCTTCATCAGAAACTCGGCGGGAAAAGCGCAGGTCAGGGCCAATAACTCGTATCTGCGGGCAATTTCAACGTGCGGTTGCGGTATACTGCGCGCCCATTTTACGGAGGGCTTTCCCGGTTGCGGGGAAGAGCCTGGGGATCGAGGGCGATCCCTGAGTTTTAGCGTGAATTGCATGGAGATCAGCAGTGAACAGTATCAGTGCCACCGAGGTCGAGCAGGATTCCACCGAAGCAAGCATGCAGGCAATGGGCCGCGCCGCCCGCGCTGCAGCCCGCCTGATGGCTCGCGCTGATACCGGCACCAAAAATGCTGCCCTCAAGGCCATTGCCGCCGAGCTGGATGCTCAGCGACCGCAGCTGGCGGCGGCCAACGCCAAAGACATGCAGAATGGCCGCGACAACGGGCTCGATGCGGCCCTGCTCGATCGCCTGGAGCTGACGGATGGGCGCATCGACGCCATGATCGAAGGGCTGAACCAGATTGCTGAGCTGCCCGATCCGGTCGGAGAGGTGAGTGATCTCAAATATCGACCCAGCGGTATTCAGGTGGGGAAAATGCGTGTGCCCCTGGGGGTGGTGGGAATCATTTACGAGTCCCGCCCCAATGTAACCATCGACGCCGCCAGCCTGTGCCTGAAGTCCGGTAACGCCACGATACTGCGCGGCGGCAGTGAAGCCCTGCATTCCAATGGCGCTATCGCCGCCTGTGTGGCGGCTGGCCTGAGGAAAGCCGGCCTGCCGGAAACCGCGGTACAGGTGGTGGGTACCACCGATCGCGCGGCGGTGGGGGCCCTGATTTCCATGCCGGAATATGTGGATGTGATCGTTCCCCGCGGCGGCAAAGGCCTGATCGAGCGCATCAGCCGTGAAGCGCGGGTGCCGGTGATCAAACACCTGGATGGCATCTGTCATGTCTACATCGACGACCGCGCAGATCCGGCCAAGGCGTTCAATATTGCGCTGAATGCCAAGACCCACCGCTACGGGGTATGCAACGCGATGGAGACCCTGCTGGTGGCCGAGGCCGTTGCCGCTGAGTTTCTACCGAAACTCGCGGCGGCCTATGTCGAGAAGGGGGTGGAGTTGCGCGGCTGCGACAAGACGCGCGCGATTCTCGCCGGAGCGCTGCCTGCGACGGAAGAAGACTGGGCCACCGAATACCTGGCACCGATACTGGCAATTGGGGTGGTGGCGGATATGGACGCGGCGATGGAGCATATTGCCTGTTACAGCTCCGGTCACACCGAGTCCATCGTGACAGAGGACTACACCCGCGCCCGCCGGTTTATGGCGGAAGTGGACTCCAGCTCCGTGATCGTGAACGCTTCCACCCGTTTCGCCGATGGCTTCGAATACGGCCTGGGCGCGGAGATCGGTATCAGTACCGACAAGATCCACGCTCGCGGCCCGGTAGGCCTTGAGGGGCTGACATCGCAGAAGTGGATCGTATTCGGGGACGGGCAGATCCGGGAATGAATTCTCCCTCGTCAGAGTCCCCGTCTTCGCGGAAGTGCCTGGCCTTATTTGGGGGCACTTTTAACCCGGTGCACTTTGGCCATCTGCGCATGGCTTTGGAACTGAAAGAATTGCTGGGCTTTGACGAGATGCGCCTGCTGCCCTCGCACCAGCCAGCGCACCGCGCAGAGCCCGGTGTCAGTGCCGGTGCCCGGCGAGACATGCTGGCGCTGGCGCTGGAACATTGCCCGGCGCTGCTGCTGGATGAGCGGGAGCTGCAGCGCGCAGGCCCCACCTATACCGTGGATACCCTGGAAGAACTGCGGGCGGAGCTCGGCAGCGAGGTTTCCATCAGCTTCTGCATGGGGCTGGATTCCCTGCTCGGTCTGCCCGGCTGGCACCGCTGGGAACGACTGATACAACTTGCCCATCTGGTGGTGGTTACTCGCCCCGGCTGGCAGATTCCCCGAGACGGAGAGGTGGCGGAATTACTGGCACGCCACCGCGCTGACGCGGCGGAACTGAAGCGGAAACCGGCCGGTTGTATTCTGCTGCGGGAACAGACGCTGCTGCCGATCTCGGCCACGGGAATTCGCAGCCTGATCGCGAGCGGCCGCTCACCGCAGTATTTACTGCCCGAGCGGGTGTTCGACTACATTCAAACTCATCAGCTCTACAAGAGCGAAAAACAATAGGAACCACGGTTCCTGATACAGGTGTTATGACTGATATCAAAACAATTGCGGTAAACGCACTGGAAGACCTCAAGGGCAAAGATATTGTCTCTCTCGACGTATCCGAACTCAGTGATGTGATGGATACCCTCATCATCTGCACCGGCACCTCCAACCGGCAGGTGAAATCCCTCGCCAATAATGTGGTGGAAGACGGCAAAGAAGCCGGGTTTCGCCCAATTGGCGTGGAAGGCATGGAGCAGGGTGAGTGGGTACTGGTCGACTACGGGGATGTGGTGGTGCATGTGATGCAGGCCGAGACCCGTGGCTTCTATGACCTGGAAAAGCTCTGGTCGATGACGCCAAATACCCGGGAAGATGCCGATGGCAGCGATCCTCACGAGCACTGACTGAAGTCAGCGACCAGTGAGCGACTGCCCGTGAAGGTCTGTTCCGTATGAAGATCCGTATCATCGCCGCCGGTGGCAAGATGCCCGCATGGGTGCAGGAGGGCTACAACGAGTACGCCAAGCGCCTGCCGCGGGAGCTGACACTGGAGCTGGTAGAGGTCCCGCTCGGCAACCGCGGCCAGAAAAACTCCGCCGCCCTGGTGGAGAAGGCCCGCCAGAAAGAGGGTGAGGCGATGCTGGCCGCGATCAATCCACGGGACCACGTGGTCGCGCTGGAGGTGAAAGGCAAGCCCTGGAGTACCGAGCAGCTGTCGCGGGAGCTTTCCGGCTGGCAGATGTCTGGCGACAACATGTGCCTGTTGATCGGCGGTCCCGATGGTCTGTCTCCGGACTGTGTGGCGCGGGCCAACCAGAAGTGGTCCTTGTCGGCGCTGACTCTGCCGCATCCGCTGGTGCGGGTGCTGCTGGCTGAGCAGCTGTACCGGGCGTGGACATTGCTGGCGGGGCATCCGTATCACAAATGAGCAATGTTGCTGAGCGCTCCTCTATTATTGTTCCCGGTTGAACTTTTCGGCGCCTGAATACTCCCAGACTGGTGGCGTGTGCTCGCTCCCTAT
The DNA here is from genome assembly GCF_009931115.1 of Microbulbifer hydrolyticus. NCBI lineage: Bacteria > Pseudomonadati > Pseudomonadota > Gammaproteobacteria > Cellvibrionales > Microbulbiferaceae > Microbulbifer > Microbulbifer hydrolyticus. The sequence goes on from NZ_CP047491.1 coordinate 1,221,483, forward strand.
GTGGGCCAGTGCAAACCAAAGACTCCGCAGGGAAGGCAAACTTGTGTACACTTCGTGGTCATTTTCGCGCCACTGATTAATCTGCTTCGACCACCATGTCAGAAAACCTGCGCTTTAAAGACCACCACACAGAACAGCGGCTGTTCCGCAACCGTATGCTGGTGGCGATATTCGGCGTGGTGGCGCTGCTCGGCGTGCTGGTAGCGCGCCTCTACAACCTTCAGGTAGTCAACTACGAGGACTACCGCACCCAGTCCGATCAAAACCGCATTCAGGTGCGCCCGGTGCCCCCCACGCGCGGGCTGATCTACGACCGCAATGGCGAGATGCTCGCGGACAACCGCGCGAGTTATACCCTCTCTGTCGTGCGAGAGCGGGTCAAGGACCTGGACGCCACCATCGAGCTGCTTGGCCATCTGGTACAGCTGGAAGACAGTGATGTGGAGAAATTCAATCGTCGCCTCCAGCGTCGTCGTCCATTTGAGCCCGTGCCCCTCCGCTACCGTTTGAGCGAGGAGGAAATCGCCCGTATTAGCGTCAATGAGTTCCACCTGCCCGGTGTGTCCGTGGAGGCGGAACTGGTCCGCTACTACCCGGAGAGTAAGCTGTTCGCTCACAGCGTGGGGTACGTGGGACGGATCAACGAACGCGAGCTGTCCAATTTTTCCGAAGAGGACGTGCGCCGCTACCGGGGCACCCAGAGTATCGGCAAGGTGGGGCTGGAACGCTCCTATGAGGACTTGTTGCTGGGGGAAGTCGGCTACGAAAATGTCGAGACCAACGCCCGTGGCCGGGTGTTGCGTGTGCTGGAACGCCACGACCCCAAGCCCGGTTCAGAGCTCACCCTGCACCTCGATACCCGCTTGCAGCAGGTAGCCACGGAAGCACTCGGTGACAACCGCGGCGCCGTAGTGGCCATCGACGTCAAGACCGGTGGTGTGCTGGCCTTCGTCAGCCAGCCTTCCTTCGATCCCAACCTGTTTGTGACCGGCATCAGTTTCAAGGACTACAGCGCACTGCGGGATTCGCTCGACGTGCCACTGTTCAACCGGGTGGTGCAGGGGCAGTACCCTCCCGGCTCTACCCTGAAACCGATGATGGGCCTCGGTGGACTCGCTGCCGGCGTTATCAGTGGGGAAACCGAAGTGGCGGATCCCGGGTATTACAAACTGCCGAATGACACGCGAATTTACCGCGACTGGAAGCGCTGGGGCCACGGCAAGCACATCGACCTGATTGAGGGGCTGGCGCAGAGTTGTGATGTTTTCTTCTGGGACATGGCGGCGCGCTGGAATATCGACGGCATGCATGATGTTGCCACCCGCTTCGGCCTCGGGGAAAAAACCGGAATCGACCTGCCGCGGGAATACCCCGGGTTGTTCCCGTCACGCGCGTGGAAGCGCGGTGCCCGTGGGGTGCCGTGGTTTCCGGGGGACAGTCTGAACGCGGTACTGGGACAGGGATTTGTACTGGCTACGCCACTACAGCTGGCCGTGATGACCGCCACCATCGCCAACCGGGGCACCCATTACCGTCCACAGATGGTGATGGCCATCGACGGCGTGGAGCAGCCTCCGGAAGTGCTGCACCACGTAGACGCGCGCCCGGAGCACTGGGACCTGGTGTTCGAGGGTATGGAAGCGGTGGTGTACAGTGCCCACGGTACCGGTAAGAAAGCCGGCGCAGGGCTTGATTTCAAAGTCGCGGGTAAATCCGGGACCGCCCAGGTTGTCGGCATTGCCCAGGGGGAGAAATACGACTCCGAGGCGCTGAAAGAGCGCCACCGGGACCACGCCCTGTTTGTGGCTTTCGCACCGGTGGATGACCCGCAAATCGCGGTGTCGGTGCTGGTGGAGAATGGCGAGGGTGGCGGTCGTGTGGCCGCGCCGGTAGCGCGCGAAGTATTCTTTGACTGGATGTCGCGGCCGCTGGAAAACACCGCCAGCCTGCAATCCTGGCGCCCACCCATGGCGGTTACTGGTTCCGCATACGTACAGGAGGCTCACATCCGTGGCTAGTCGCGATTACATGCACCGGCTGCCGGATGCCGGCAGTAGTCTGCGCCGGCCGGAGAGTCTCTCTCGTCGCTGGCATATCGATCTTCCGCTGCTGTTGCTGCTGATGGTACTGGCGGGGGTTGGCCTGGTGGTGCTTTACAGTGCTTCCGGCGAAGAGGTCCATTACGTCAAGCGTCAGGCCGTGTTTATGGGGTTGGCGTTTGTGGGTATGTTGATAGCCGCGCAGATTCCCCTGGAGTTCTACCGGCGCTGGTCGCCATGGTTTTATCTCGCCGGCTGCTGCCTGCTGGTGGCCGTACTGTTTTTTGGTGTGGGCGCCAAGGGCGCGCAGCGCTGGCTGCAGATCGGAGGTTTTCGCTTCCAGCCATCGGAGGCGCTCAAACTTGCCGTTCCGATTGCCGTGGCGGCCTATCTCCACAAGCGCAGCCTGCCACCGTCATTGGTCACGGTCATTGGCACGCTGGTGATTATCGGTATCCCCGCGGCGCTGATTGTGCGCCAGCCGGATCTCGGCACCTCGATCCTGATTGCCGCGTCGGGCGTTTTCGCGCTGTACCTGTCGGGGCTCAGCTGGAAAATGATCGGTAGCGCACTGGTTATGGCGCTGATGGCTGCCTGGCCAATGTGGATGTGGGGACTGCGGGACTACCAGAAGCAGCGCATCCTCACCCTGTTCAACCCGGATGCGGACCGACTGGGCGCAGGGTGGAATATCTTCCAGTCGAAGGCCGCCATCGGCTCTGGCGGCTGGGATGGCAAAGGGTATATGCAGGGTACCCAGTCACAGCTGGATTTTCTGCCGGAGAGCCATACGGATTTCATCATTGCGGTACTGGCGGAAGAGTGGGGCATGCGCGGTGCGTTGATCCTGCTGGCCCTGTATCTGTTGATCATTGCCCGGGGCATCTATATTAGTTTCATGGCCCAGCATGTATTCGGACGTCTGTTGGCGGGTAGTATCACGCTGACGTTCTTCGTATACGTGTTTGTAAATATCGGAATGGTGACTGGCCTGTTGCCGGTGGTTGGTGTGCCACTGCCGCTGGTGAGCCACGGTGGCACCTCGGTGATTACCCTGATGGCCGGGTTCGGTATTCTGATGGCGGTCAGTACGGAAAGACGAAGGGTACTTTTTTAGTGGCTGTTAGTGGCTGATTGTGAGGCGGTTCAGGCTGGCTTCACTTTTTCCCGTGTATCGTGCCACTTTTTGGCGCGTTTGTAGTCACAACAGCAGATCGAATTTAATAACTGAAAAAGTAGTTGGAAGTACTCTATGAGCACAGGAGCGGTTGTTTTGAAGTGGACCACAGGATTGTTGGCAGGTTTGGGACTGGTTCTCAGCGCCTGTGCGCAAGAGCAGGGGCACGGGGAAAATGCCCAGGCCAAGGCCTTTGTGGATTACATGGTGGCCGAGCACAACTTCAACCGCGATGAGCTGCTCCTGTTAATGAAAGACGCCAAGCGCAAGGATGCGATCCTCAAGGCGATCAAGCGCCCGGCGGAAAAAGCCAAGCCGTGGCACGAATACCGTAAGATCTTCATTACCAATGCGCGCATCACCGGCGGTGTCGATTTCTGGGACAAGAACGCAGAGGCACTCAAGGCCGCGGAAGAGAAGTACGGCGTGCCGGCGGAAATGATCGTGGCCATCATCGGCGTGGAAACCCGCTATGGCGGTACTATGGGGAGCTATCGGGTACTCGATGCACTGGCTACGCTCGCGTTCGATTACCCGCGCCGCTCCAAGTTTTTCACCAAAGAGCTGGAAAATTACCTGCTGCTGACCCGCGATCAAAACATTGACCCCACCACGTTGAAAGGCTCTTATGCCGGCGCTATGGGCTTCGGTCAGTTCATGCCCTCCAGCTACCGGCACTACGCAGTGGACTTTAACGGCGATGGCCGGGTAGATATCTGGACTGATACCGAAGACGCTATTGGCAGTGTCGCCAACTATTTTGTCGAGCACGGCTGGAAACGGGGCGAGCCGATTAGCGTTATCACGCAGCCGTTGCCCAATGCCGATATGACCATCGTCAATGACGACCTCAATCCCAAGTGGACGGTCGGTGAGCTGGAAGCGAAAGGCTTCCCCACCACGGCCCAGGTCACCAAGGATATGCCCGCCAATGTGTTTTCCCTGGATACGCGGGACGGTGAGCAGTTCTGGATCGGTTTGAATAATTTCTACACAATTACCCGCTATAACCACAGCCGTCTGTACGCCATGGCGGTATACGAGCTGGCCCAGGAAATCATCAAGGCGCGGGGCGGACGCTCCTGACATATCAGGGGCCGTAAACATATAAAGCAATTTCGAGTGCCGGGCGCATTCAATGCCTCCGGTCTTTATTACGCATAGCAAGTACGATAAATCGCGGTAGCGGGCGCTGTTTGACCTGCTCCGGGGGGAAGTCATGAAAACCAGAAAAATAGCGGGTAAAACCGCGGATTTTATTCGCCTGGGTGCCGCCTGCACGCTGGCAGTACTCAGTGCCTGTAGCACTGTCCCCCTGCAGGACCCGGGGAAAGCGAAGGTTGAACCGGATGAGGTTCCGTTTGACCAGGTTCGTGACAAAGGCCCGGACGTTCCCGTGGACATGTTGGCGACGCCCGAAGTCACCCCGGTGCGCGAACCGATCGGTGTTGCCGGCAACAAATCCCCCTACGTGGTCAACGGCGTTAGGTATCGTGTATTAAAAGGGGTAAAGGGCTACAGTGAGCGCGGCCACGCGTCCTGGTACGGCACCAAGTTTCACGGCCGCAAAACCGCCAACGGCGAGGTTTACAATATGTACGCCCTGTCCGCGGCGCATAAAACCCTGCCTCTGCCCAGTTATGCAAAAGTCACCAATCTGGACAACGGCCGCAGTATCATCGTGCGCGTAAACGATCGCGGTCCTTTTGTGCCTGGGCGAATCATCGACCTGAGCTACACCGCAGCGCAGAAACTCGGTTATATCGACAAGGGCGTGGCCCGTGTAGAAGTTGTTGCGCTGGACCCGGAAACCCTGCCCAGTGCCACTGAAAGCCTGGCGGTGGAAAAAGACGCCGCAGCACGCAAGGGGCTACCAGAAGATGCCAGCTTCAAATTGCCGGAAAATACCTTTTTGCAGGTGGGCGCGTACAGCTCCGCCTCTCAGGCAGAAGAGATTCGTGGCCAGCTTGCCGCTGCATTCGGCTATCCTGTATCCGTCAGCCCGGTTAACCGTGATGGGAACATGCTTTACCGGGTGCGTATCGGACCCATCGCCCAGCAGCGGGCACTGGCCGCATTGCGGGAATCTGTTGAGGAACAGAATTTCGGCCAGCCCCAGGTGGTAGTTGATTGATTGACTGCCGCGCAGCGCATTCCCCGGCCGGAGCCGGGTTTTTGACACTTTTCGAACGCAAGGAATAAAGAGATACCCATGTTCAAACGCTTGTTTGCCTGTCTGCTCCTGATTGTCAGCACCAGTGTTGCCCAGGCCGATAAACCGCTGATACCTGCGCCACCGCAACTCGCGGCGACCGCCTATCTGCTGATCGATGCCCACACCGGCCAGGTACTGGTAGAACACGACGCAGATAAAAAGATTCCTCCCGCCAGCCTGACCAAGATGATGACCAGCTACATCGTCTCCGAAGAGCTGGAAAAGGGCGCCATCAAAGAGCAGGACATGGTCAATATTTCGGAGAAGGCCTGGCGCAAGGGCGGCTCCAAAATGTTTGTCAAAGTCGGTGACAAGGTGCCGGTCATCGACCTGCTGCGCGGGGTCATCGTGCAGTCGGGTAACGATGCCAGTATCGCGCTGGCGGAATATGTTTCCGGCAGTGAAGAAGTGTTCGCCGAAGTAATGAACCAGCAGGCGCAGCTTCTGGGTATGGAAGACACCCATTTCGTCAATGCGACCGGTTGGCCGGCAGATGGCCATGTGACCACGGCTCGCGACCTGGGCAAACTGGCGCGTGCGCTGATCCAGAATCACCCGGACCACTACGCCCTGTACTCCGAGAAATATTTCCGCTTCAACGGCATCAACCAGCCCAATCGCAACCGCCTGCTGTGGCGTGACCCTGCGGTTGACGGTATCAAGACCGGCCATACAGAAGAAGCGGGCTACTGCCTGGTGGCTTCGGCGGTAAAACGCGGCATGCGCCTGATCTCGGTAGTCGTCGGGACGGACAGCGATGAGAAGCGCGCTGCGGAAACCCAGAAACTGCTCGCCTACGGCTTCCGCTACTACCAGACCCACAAGGTCTACGGTAGCAACGACGTGCTGCAGACCGAGCGAGTATGGGGCGGCAAGACGGATTCTGTCGGCGTTGCGGTACAGAACGATGTGTTCGTCACCATTCCCCGTGGCGGCGAAGAGAGCATCAAGGCTGACCTGATCATTGATGGCGAACTCAAGGCGCCATTGGCCAAGGGCCAGCAGGTGGGGAAAGTGGTTGTGACCCTGGACGGTGAAACCGTCGCCGACGTGGCCGCGGTGGTTGCCGAAGACGTGGAAGAAGCTGGCTTCTTCAAGCGCCTGTGGGATTCTATCAAGCGCTTTGTGATGGGCTTTTTCGAGTAACCGTAACTGAAAATGCCCCATTCAGCCCGGTGCCATAGCGCGCCGGGCTGCCAACTGGCCCCTCCAAAGCAGTTTCTTCTGCAATCTTTCCTCCCTGTCCAGCCTCCTGTCGGCACTGTATAATCGCCGCCCAGCCGCAACTCCCGCTGGGATTTGTCCCCGCGCCCCCAACACTGACCTGCGGCCCTGTGAGAGTGGTATGACCCAGGATTCAGAACAGCAGCCTCCAAAAATCGAATTCCCCTGTGAAGACTATATGGTCAAGGTGGTGCGTGACACCGATGACGAGGTGCACGAGTTCGTCATGGAGGTGATGCGCCGCCATGCGCCGGAGCTGGATGAGAGCCAGCTGAAACACAAGCCGAGCCGCAACGGCAAGTTCACTTCGGTGACCTTCTTTATTCTCGCCACCGGCGAGCCCCAGCTGAAGGCGCTGTTTGAAGAACTCAAAGCCCACCCGGGCGTCTACATGGTGCTGTGATGGCCGCGCCTGAACCGGTCATCTGTAACCTGGGCCGGCGCGACTACGAGTCCGTTTGGCGAGCCATGGCCCATTACACCGACCACCGCGGCAACGACGCCGGGGACCAGATCTGGTGTGTCGAGCATCCTCCCGTATTTACCCAGGGCCAGGCCGGCAAGGCGGAACACCTGCTCAACACCGGGGATATTCCCGTGGTGCAGGTGGATCGCGGCGGCCAGGTCACCTATCACGGTCCCGGCCAGCTGGTGGTCTACCCGTTGCTCGACCTGCGACGCAGCAAGATCGGCGTGCGCGACCTGGTCACCGCGCTGGAAGAGGCCACCGTTGCCATGCTGGGTGAATTCGGTATTGCTGCCGCGCCGCGTGCGGACGCGCCCGGTGTCTATCTCACCGACGGGCCGCGGGCGGGCAACAAGATTGCCTCTATCGGCCTGCGGGTGCGCCGGGGCTGTAGCTTCCACGGTATTGCCATCAATATCGATATGGACCTGGGCCCCTTTCTGCGTATCAACCCCTGCGGGTATGCGGGGATGCAGATGGTACAGATGGCAGAGGTCATCCAGCCCACTCCTCAGTGGGAAGCAGTTGCAAAAAGCTTTGTGGCGGCGTTGCAGCGTAATCTGCAATTGCCGGAGGCCAGCTGGCAGCCGGTAGACGAGAACCTATTTGCAGTGCCAGGGAATGAGCCCGGTGCTGAACCAGGAACGAGTAATGTCTGAGAGATTTGACGCGGAAAACCCGGAAACTCGCCAACAGGAGGCGGCACAGCCGGAAGGTACTCCGGAAATTGTTCCGGTAAAACGTACCCGGCGTCTGCAGCAGGGCGAAAAGCTGCGCGACGGCGACAAGGTTGAGCGTATCCCGGTAAAGGTGATCGCCAGCGACCAGACCCTGCGCAAGCCGGACTGGATTCGCGTGAAAGTGCCTTCGGTAAAAGCGTCCAAGGAAGTAGAGCGGATCAAGAGCATCCTGCGCTCGCAAAAGCTTGCTACCGTGTGCGAAGAGGCCAGCTGCCCGAACCTGGGTGAGTGCTTCAGTGGCGGTACGGCCACCTTCATGATCATGGGCGAGATCTGCACCCGCCGCTGTCCCTTCTGCGATGTGGGCCACGGCAAACCGAATCCGCTGGACCCCAACGAACCGCAACACCTGGCGGAAGCCATTGCCGCCATGGGCCTGCGTTATGTGGTCATTACCTCTGTAGACCGCGACGACCTGCGCGACGGTGGCGCCCAGCACTTTGCTGAATGTATCCAGCAGTCCCGTGCGCTGTCGCCGAACCTGCAGGTGGAGATCCTGACCCCGGACTTCCGCGGGCGTATGGATATCGCACTCGACATTCTCGAGGCCGAAGCCCCGGATGTGTTTAACCACAACCTGGAAACCGTGCCGCGCTTGTATCGCGAGTCCCGTCCCGGTGCCAACTACAAGTGGTCCCTGAAACTGCTGCAGGAATACAAGAAGCGCCGTCCGGACGTACTCACCAAATCTGGCCTGATGGTCGGGCTCGGTGAAACCAAAGAAGAAATCTTCGAAGTACTTGATGACATGCGCGCCCACGATATCGACATGCTCACGATCGGCCAGTACCTGCAGCCGAGCAAGGAGCACCTGCCGGTACAGCGCTATGTACACCCGGACGAGTTCGAGGAGTACCGCCGCTACGCCGAACAGATCGGCTTTACCCACGCGGCCTGTGGTCCGATGGTTCGTTCTTCCTATCACGCCGATAAGCAGGCGCACGGGGAAAAAGTCAGCTAACCCTGCCATTCCCGATTTTCGGCCCGGTGAAGAATCACCGGGCCACACTCTTCCCCTCTGGTTCGCTCCCGAGCTTTCCTGATTGCAAACCTATTTTTTGTATTTCGCGAACTCCTGGCTTTCGCGTAGTCGAATATTCCCATCCTTTCACGCTCACATTCGCAATGTGACGAGCCCGCCGTATTTCTTGCGCCTGAATTCACATCGCGTATTTTTTCATTTTTTATCCTCCGCAGTTTTGAAAATTTGGCTCAAAACTCATCTTTTTATGGGGTTGTTTTCAAATTCAGGCACGTTGCAACAAAGCAGATGCCGCGATCGGCAAGATTAAAAACAATAAATTTCCTGAACCAGCAGGATGTCATGAAGATGCGGTTGGTTTTATCTGATGGTTTTAATCATCGGTGTCAGTTGTATTTGATCCGATCATTTTTTCGTTTTTTTCTATGTGCTCGCTGCGGCCTCGTCGACCTACGGTGATGAAATTGTATTTGTAGAAAAATTAATGGGGCTTGTTCGAATATTTATTCACTTTTTGTTTTCGAGGAAAAGTGGGTCGCGGATAGAAGTCTCGCTGCGAATGGTGTCAAAAAAATTACCGAAAATATTCGCTTCAAACACTGGCGGATAGTGCGCAGGATGAAATGACATCCAGGTTTAGTCCGCGCGGTGTTCAGGTGGCCTTTATTCGCGAGTCCAGGCAGAAGGGCGTTGCGATTCAGGCGGTGAAGCCAGCAGCGCGCCTGTTCACTCACCAGTGATCACTAATTAGTTATTCACACAGGATGGATTTATCGGTGCAGTGGTACGGACTGGCGGTGTCCGTTGCACAGGGAAGAGGTAAGGCAGGGAGCCGGGTGCGAAAAGGGGTCGTGTTGATCCGTCACTGCTGTGGTAGTTGCGGCCCGGATTCACACCACACAACAAACTGACATAACTCATAGCGACTGGAGAGAAGTGATGGGAGTAAAAACAATGCAAAGACGGTCAATGTACCGAGCCTTTGCCAAAGCCGGGCTGGTGATGTGGTTGGGGACTTCGTCCGCCGCATTGATGGCGGCGGAAGCGGAGATGCTTATTGTCAACGATTGGGGCAGTGGTTTTCAGGCAGAGATCGTTGTTACCAATGATGGTAGTGAGCCTCTCACCGACTGGTCCGTATCCTTCAATATGGATGTGGATATCAACAACTTGTGGAATGGTGTGATCGAGTCTCAGAGTGCCAGCCAGTATTTGGTGGGTGCGGCCGCGTACAACAACAGTATTGCGCCTGGTGCCCAGGTCAGCGTCGGGTTTACTGCATTCCCGGGAGGAGTGGCTCCGGTTGCGGTCACTGTAAACGGTGATGGCGGCGGGTCTTCTTCCGGCGGATCGTCAAGCAGCTCGTCGAGTTCTTCAAGTTCCTCGAGCTCGTCAAGTTCATCAAGCTCTTCCGGCGGCAGTTCCTCGAGCTCGTCAAGTTCATCCAGCTCTTCCGGCGGTAGTTCCTCGAGCTCGTCCAGTTCATCCGGTGGTTCCAGCTCCAGCAGCAGCTCCTCAAGTTCGTCCGGCAGCAGCTCTGGTGGCAGCACCCCCGGATCAGGCCGTTTTCGCGTGGATACATCCGGTAATATCACCAAGAACGGTGAAGTCATTCCGATGAACTGTGGTTCCTGGTTTGGCCTGGAGGGGCGCCACGAGCCGTCTGACGACGCGACCAACCCCAGTGGCGCACCGATGGAGCTGTATGTGGGCAACACCTTCTGGGCCAATGGCGGTTCAGGCACCGGTCGTACCATCCAGCAGACCATGAGCGAGATCACCGCCATGGGCGTGAATGTGGTGCGCTTCCCCGTAGCGCCACAGACCCTGGATCCGAATGATCCGCAGGGCACTGGCGCTGTACTGAAAAACCATGAATCAGTGCTGGTACCCAATGCCCGCCAGGCAATGGAAGAGTTCATCATTGCTGCAGATGCCAACAATATCGAAGTGATGCTGGATATCCACTCCTGCTCCAACTACTTGGGCTGGCGCGCCGGTCGCCTGGATGCGCGCCCTCCCTATGTGGACCGCGACCGTGAAATGTACGACTACCCGCGGGAAGACTCCTCCTGTGCCGCCACCAACAACCCTGACGGTGTGACCCGCATTCAGGAGTACAACCGCGATATCTGGCTCGACAACCTGCGCGAGCTGGCCAGCCTCGAGCAACAGCTGGGTGTCGATAACATTATCGGTATCGATATTTTCAATGAGCCCTGGGATTACACCTGGGAAGAGTGGAAAGGCCTGGTGGAAGATGCGTACGTCGCTATCAACGAGGTGAATCAGGATACGCTGCTGTTTGTCCAGGGCATCTCGGCAACGGCCGACAACCAGGACGGCACCCCGGACACCATTACCCAGGTGCCGCATGGGGATGAGTCCACCAATCCGAACTGGGGTGAAAACCTGTTCGAGGCGGGCAACAATCCGCCCGATATTCCCAAGGATCGCCTGGTGTGGTCTCCGCACACCTACGGCCCCTCGGTATTCGTGCAGAAAGGCTTTATGGATGTGGCGGCACAGCCGGAGTGTGAAGGCCTGGAAGGCGACGCCGCCGGTGATGCCGACTGCAACATCGTGCTTGACGCAGAACTCCTGCGCCAGGGTTGGGAAGAGCACTTCGGTTACCTGCGCGACTTGGGCTACGCGGTCGTAGTGGGTGAGTTCGGCGGCAATATGGACTGGCCGGCCAAAGCCACCCTGCGAGACCAGGCGCGCTGGGATCACATCACCCCTGGAATTGACCAGGAGTGGCAGGACCTCTTCGTCGATTACATGGTCGAGGAAAATATCCAGGGCTGCTACTGGTCCATCAACCCCGAGTCCGGTGATACCGGCGGCTGGTATGGTCACGCCTACGATCCGGTGAGCAACACCACCGGTTGGGGCGAATGGCTCGACTTCGACCAGCGCAAGACCAACCTGCTGAACCGTTTGTGGACAAACACTCCCGAGTAATTTCCGGTATCAGTTTGCCGGTACCCGCCTGACGGGTACCGGCTTCCCAAACAAAATTTTCGCACGCAGAGCCGGCACCCGGTATCGATGCCTACGTGTGCCTCCTCCCACTTCCCACCGTCTGAAAAGTGGGACGTGCCTGCGCAAAGTGGCAACAGCCGGCGCTTTTACGCCGTGCTAGTCTGCCGCGACACTGTGTGTTCCTGCCTGAAAGGTTTGTCGCCCGGGAAGGGAGCGGATGGTGCTGTTTGGCGCGTCTCAATCAGTAGAGTGCATGAACCGGTACTGGCTGCCCGGGTGCTCCATTGACCAGTCATGACGCTGACCAGGCATTCAGGCAATGATGATGCAGGCACAATAACTATCATAAGAGGTGAACTATGGCCGGACCCCAGGCTCCAGTGAGCAATATTCCAATCAATTCTTCCTCCAGCGAGGCAACCGGAAATTTCCGCTTCGCGCTCACAGCACTTACGGTGCTGTTTTTTATGTGGGGCTTCCTGACCTGCCTCAACGATATCCTCATTCCGCATTTGAAAGCGGTGTTCAACCTCAGCTATACCCAGGCGATGCTGATCCAGTTCTGTTTCTTCGGTGCTTATGCCACCGTGTCATTGCCGGCAGGTGCACTGGTGAAGCGCATCGGCTACCAGAGCGGCATTGTGGGTGGGCTGAGTGTCGCCGCAGTGGGGTGTTTGCTGTTTTATCCCGCCGCGGAGAGTCATTCCTATCCGGTGTTCCTTGGGGCGCTGTTCGTGCTCGCTTCCGGTATTACGCTGCTACAGGTATCTGCAAACCCGTACGTCACCGCACTGGGTGACCCGGCAACAGCTTCCAGTCGACTGACCATGACCCAGGCATTCAATTCTCTGGGTACCACGGTTGCCCCGTTTTTTGGTGGCGTACTGATCCTGTCTGCCGCCACGGTCGGTGCCGAGGCCCTGAGTGCTGATGCGGAAGCCGATGCGGTGAAGCTTCCTTACCTGATGCTGGCAGGGATACTGGCAGCGCTGGCCGTGATCTTCAGCAAGCTGAAGCTGCCTAAGATTGAAATGCACGAAGACAAGACGGTGGCCGAGGAGGGCAATTCCGTGTGGTCCCACCGGCACCTGGTGCTGGGCGCTGTCGGTATCTTCGTATATGTGGGCGCAGAAGTGTCCATCGGCAGCTTTCTGGTGAACTTCCTTGGCCTCGACAGCGTGGCGGCGATGGAAGAGGCCAAAGCGGCCCATTACATTGCCTACTACTGGGGCGGTGCCATGATCGGCCGGTTTATTGGTGCGGTGGTCATGCGCAGTGTGTCGCCCGGCCTGGTACTGGCCTTCAATGCCGCTGCGGCTATCCTGCTGGTGTTTGCCGCCATTCTGGGCGCGGGTGCCGTGGCCATGTGGGCCATCCTGCTGGTTGGCCTGTTCAACTCCATCATGTTCCCGACCATCTTCAGCCTGGCGCTACAGGGCCTGGGCAGGCAGGCGGGACAGGCATCCGGGGTACTCTGCCTGGCGATTGTCGGCGGCGCGATCGTACCTCTGATCCAGGGTGTGGTGGCGGATACCGCCGGCCTGCAGCTGTCCTTCCTGGTACCGGTCGTATGCTACGTATACATCGCCTACTACGGCCTGAAAGGCTCGAAAGTGACCGGCTGATCCCGGTTTCAGCGACATAAAAAAGGGAGGGAAGCGCAGGCTTCTCTCCCTTTTTTTGTGGGCAGCTTCTATTGGCAGGCTGTTCCGGCTGACGGTTCCGTCTGACGCGCCTTTAATCCGTGTATAACGGTCAGTGTGCGTAGGTCAGGCAGTTGACCGAGTCGCCACTGTAGCCCAGCTCGATCTGATCGGCGCAGCACTCAAAGTCCACGTTGTGGTTACAACCGGTGACCTTGCAGGCGCCCACACCGGCAACGCGTTCGCGCTTGGTGTGCTGGTGGTTACTGAAAAAGGTATCGCAGTCCGGGTGATTGCCGTCGCCGATGGTAATGGCACGGGCATGGCAGGCAGAATCCGTGTTGTAGGCGCATTCGCTGGCGGCACAGCTGCTCACTTCGGGCATATCGGTAGCAATGATCATGGCGCAATTCTCTTTGGATTATCGTCGAAGGACCAAACTCCCGTTTTGAGCCTAGCCCAGCGTCATCGCCTGTCAATTCGCTGGCACCAAATTAAACGAAATCCGGGCGGTATGGATTCTTGCGGCTTGCAAAGGGTTTTCGACCTTCCGCTAATTGCCCTCGGCTTCACGCTTCAGGTATACAGGGTAGGGAATCCATTCGATAGCTGTTGCGAGTAGACCATGATCGGCAAGCCGCTGCTTTTACTCTTTGCGCTGTTATATGTGGCGCTGCTGTTTGTCGTTGCGTGGCGAGCAGATCACCACCGGCATTGGATGCAGCGCTTCCGGCCGATTATTTACGGTTTGACTCTGGCCGTGTACTGCAGCTCGTGGACCTTCTTCGGTGCGGTCGGGCAGTCGGTCAGTGCTACCTGGAGTTATCTGCCGATTTACCTGGGGCCCATACTTCTTTTCCTGTTTGCCGGAGGCTTCCTGCGCAAGCTGATGCTGGTCGGCGAGCGCCAGAAGATCACATCGATTGCCGATTTTATCGGCTCCCGCTATGGAAAAAGTCGCGGCCTGTCCGCACTGGTGACGCTGCTGGCCATTGTCGGCAGCCTGCCTTATATCGCCTTGCAGCTGCGTGCGGTGACCATGGGGTGGGAGTCTACTGGCGGCAATGCCGAAAGTGGCAACGTCGCCAACCTGGATACCGCACTGGCTACGGCATTGATGATGGGGTTGTTCGCCATTCTGTTTGGTACTCGTCATCTGGAGGGGCGCGAACGCAACCTGGGGGTAGTGGCGGCCATTGGGCTGGAGTCACTGGTAAAACTGTTTGCGTTTGCCGCGGTCGCGGTGCTGGCATTGTGGTTGCTGGTTACCGGTGCCGCAGGAATGAATGCGCAATCCGCGGATTGGCAGCCGTACCTGGACTGGCAGATGCCGGATATCAATTTTGTCACCCAGACAGTACTCGCGATGATGGCGGTTATCTGTCTGCCGCGTCAATTTCACATGGCGGTGGTCGAGTATCGCTGCCCCGATGACCTGAATACCGCTCGCTGGCTGTTGCCGGCCTACCTGATCCTTTTCTCGGTACTGATTTTACCCATCGCCATTGCCGGGCAACCGCTGGTTGCGATGGGGCTGAGTGAGCCGGATACACTGGTGCTCACTCTGCCCCTGAGTAATAACCAGGGCGCGCTTGCCACGCTCGCTTATATAGGCGGTTTCTCTGCCGCCACCGGAATGGTGATTGTGGCGGCGTTGACGCTGGCAGTGATGGTTTCAAATGAGCTGGTGGCGCCGGTGTGGCTGTACCTGACCCGCTACACCCGGCTGACTGCGGTTTCCCTTGGCAATCACCTGCGCTTGATCCGCCGCATCAGTATCCTGCTGCTCATGCTGATGAGCTGGGGCGTCAATCGGGCCATTTCCGGTATGGACGCGCTGGCTTCCATTGGCCTGCTTTCCTTTGCTGCGGCCGCACAATTCGCGCCGGCTCTACTCGCTGCACTCTACTGGCCGCGGGCGCACCGGCGCGGGGTCTGGGCCGGGTTGATCGTTGGCTACGGGCTCTGGGCATACTGCCTCGTTTTGCCTGCAATATACCCCGATGCAGGGCTATTGGTGCGCGGGCCTTTTGGGATTGAAGCGTTGCGGCCACAGTCGCTGTTCGGTATTTCCGGGCTGGATCCTCTGAGCCACGGGGTGTTCTGGAGTTTGCTCGGTAATGTACTGCTGCTGGTGGGGGTTTCCCTGATGAATCGGCAGAATGACGGGGATGTGCGCCAGGCCGCTGTTTTTGTGACACCGAGCGATCCGGGCGAGCTGGCGCCAGACCTGGTGCCCACGGATATCCATATGGGGCAGGTCCGCAGTCTGTTGCAACCATTTGTGGGCCGTGAGCGGCTGGAAGAAATCTGGAACGATTTTGAACAGCGCAGTCAGCAGCGTTTGCTGCCGGACGATGCTGCCCCGCGGTTTGTGATCAGCGAGGCGGAACATACGCTCTCCGGTATTGTTGGCTCCGCCGCTGCCCACCAGCTAACGGGTTTGCTGCACAGTAACCGCCCACTCAAGCTGGAGGATATCGCGCGGCTGGTGGATAGCACCTCCGAGCGCCTGCGTTTCAGTCAGGAGCTGCTGCAGACCACGGTGGAAACCATCAGCCAGGGGATCAGTGTGGTAGATGCGGATCTGCGCCTGGTAGCCTGGAATCGCCAGTATCTGGAGCTGTTCGATTACCCCGAGCGGCTGCTCTATATCGGTTGCCCGGTGTCTTCATTGTACCGCCATAACGCGGAGCGCGGCCTGTACGGTCCCAGTGACGATCCGAACATTTTGGAAGGGCATGTACAGCGACGGCTGGACCTGCTGCGGCACGGCAGTGCGCATCGCTTTGAACGTCGCCTGCCCAGTGGCACGATTGTGGAGGTGCGCGGAACGCCCATGCCCGGTGGTGGCTTTGTTACCACCTTTACCGATATCAGTGAGTACCGCGCTGCGGTCGACGCGTTGGAAGAAACCCGTCGCAGCCTAGAGGACCGGGTGCAGCAGCGTACCTCGGAACTGTCCGAGAGTAATCGCGCGTTGCAGCAAGAGAACCGCCGCCGTGCGGAGGCGGAAATGCAGATACGCGAACTGCACCGCGCAAAAACGCGTTTCCTCGCCCACACCAGCCATGACCTGCTGCAGCCGATTAATGCCGCGCGGCTGTTTATCGCCTCGCTGCAACAGAAAGCTGCCACTGGCAGTTGGCGGGAAATGGGCGATGATATTCATTACATCGACAGCGCGCTGACCTCGGCGGAACAGTTGATCGGCGCGCTGCGGGAAATCAGCCGGCTGGACTCCGGCAACCTGACGCCGAAGCGCGAGCATTTCCGTCTGCGTCAGTTGCTCGACGGGCTCAACGCGGAGTTTTCTGCACTGGCCAGCGAGCGCGGTCTCACACTTGACTATGTGCCGACGGACGCGTGGGTCTTCAGTGACCGCCACCTGCTGCGTCGGATTCTGCAAAATTTTCTCAGCAACGCCATGCACTACACCGCACGGGGCCGCGTGCTGCTGGGAGTACGCCGGCGCACAGAAAAGGACGCGCACGGCGAGCCGCAATCACTGCTGGAAATTCAGGTGTGGGACACCGGCCCGGGCATCGCGAACGATGCCCGCGAGCAGGTGTTCGATGAATTTGTGCGCCTCGGTGGCAGCGAGCGCGGTTCGGACAAAGGCCTCGGCCTTGGCCTCGCCATTGCCCGCCGCAGTGCCGACCTGCTGGGGCATGCGCTGGGATTGGCGTCGGTGCCGGGACGTGGCTCCATGTTCAGTATCCGGGTACCAGTGGGTGTATCGCGAGTGGAGCCTGCGGTGGCGGCACCGGCAGAGCAGGGGGTGACAACACTGTCTGCCGCCCGGGTGCTGTGCATTGATAACGAGCAACAGATCCTGCGCGGAATGGAGAGTCTGTTGAAGGGCTGGGGCTGCCAGGTGGTGACGGCGGCTTCTCTCGAGGAAGCACTGGAAACCTGGCCGCATCGCTCGCCGCCTGCGGTGGTGATTGTCGACTATCACCTCGACCGCGATGCCAATGGCCTGGATGCACTGGATACCCTGTGTGGTCACTGGCAGGTCGATTTGCCCGCGATCCTGGTGAGTGCGGACACGTCGGAAGCGGTGCGCAACAGTGCCTCGGAGCGAGGATGCTTCTATTTGCCCAAGCCGGTGAAGCCGGCGCTGTTGCGGAATGTGATGCGGCGTCTGGTGCGGACTGTACCGGCTTGAGTCAGTTCACCTCATGACTTTTCGCTTCGGGTTTTTGCGGTGCCACAAACTGGCCCGGTGGTTCCACATCCAGGCTGCTCAACGCCAGCACTGCCTGGGTACGCGAATTCACGTCCAACTTGCGGAACAGTGCAGTAAGGTGGGCTTTGACCGTGGCCTCCGTCACCTGCATTTCATAGGCGATCTGTTTGTTCAGCAATCCCTCCGCCAGCATGGTCGCCACGCGAAATTGCTGCGGCGTGAGGGTGGCAATCACATCCACCACTTCATTGCTGTCCTCGCGGGCCTGCGCGCCGGCGCTATAGCGTTCACGCACTAGTGGTGGCAGCCAGATTTCGCCATCGATAGCCTGGTTGAGCGCATCGGATATCTGGTCAACCGGGGCGGACTTGGGAAGAAACCCGCAGGCGCCAAAGTCGATCGCACGGCACATGATTTCCGGTTTCTCGTTGGCGGACACCACCATCACCGGCAGTTGTGGGTACTGGCCATTGAGAAAAATGAGGCCACTGAAGCCGTGAGCGCCGGGCATGTGCAGGTCCAGCAGAAGCAAGTCGCAATCCGGGTGCTCTGCCACGCATTGCTGCAGGCTCTGCATATCGCAGGCCTCAATCACTTCCGCACCGGGGAAAGTCTGCTTGATCGACTGGCACAGGGCGCCGCGAAACAGCGGATGGTCGTCCGCGACGATAAACTGCCGGGCATTATGAGAGTGCATCGCTATTCATCCCCTGCATTCTGACCTGATTACCCACTGTACGAATATTGTGACGGTGGCGCCAGCAGGTGCAACATTTTCTAATTATCGTTCGTTGTTCGCGCAAGCCGGGATGCTTCGCCTGCGCGTTGCCGCGGCCCGAAATTGCTGGGCCGCGAGCTTCTGGTCATGCGGCTGGGAACATCACGCGCCTTCCGAGAGGGCAGCGCGATTGGCGACCAGATTGTCGACTACCGACGGATCCGCCAGGGTGGAGGTATCCCCCAGCTGGTCGCATTCGTCCGCGGCCACTTTACGAAGAATGCGCCGCATAATCTTGCCGGAACGGGTTTTCGGCAGCCCCGGTGCCCACTGGATTATATCCGGCGTGGCGATAGGGCCGATTTCTCTGCGCAGCCAGTTGCGCAGGGCGTTGCGCATCTGCTCCGTCGGTTTCACGCCGCTGTTCAGGGTAACGTAGACGTAGATGCCCTGGCCTTTTATGTCATGTGGGAAACCAACCACCGCCGCTTCTGCTACCGCCTGGTGGGCCACCAGTGCGCTTTCCAGCTCGGCGGTTCCCATGCGGTGGCCGGAAACATTGAGTACATCGTCGACGCGCCCGGTGATCCAGTAATAGCCATCATCATCACGCCTTGCGCCGTCGCCGGTGAAATACATATTGTCGAACGTGCTGAAGTAGGTATCGATAAAGCGCTGGTGATCGCCGAAAACGGTGCGCATCTGCCCGGGCCAGCTACCCAGAAGTACCAGATTACCCTCGGCGGCCCCCTCCAGAATATTGCCTTCGCCGTCGACAAGCGCCGGCTGTACCCCGAAGAACGGGCGAGTGGCGGAGCCGGGCTTGAGTGCAGTGGCGCCGGGCAGGGGCGTGAGCATCGCGCCCCCCGTTTCAGTCTGCCACCAGGTGTCCACGATCGGGCACTGGCCGCGGCCGAAGGTGCGGTGGTACCACTTCCACGCTTCGGGATTGATTGGCTCTCCCACAGTGCCCAACAGCCGAAGGCTTTCCAGGCTGGCTCCAGCTACCGGTTTGTCGCCCTCCGCCATCAGCGCGCGGATTGCGGTAGGAGCGATGTAGAGAATATTGATCTGGTGGTCGTCGATAATCTGAGACACCCGGGTGGCATCCGGGTAGTTGGGCACGCCTTCGTACATCACAGTGGTGGCACCATTGGCCAGTGGACCGTAGATGATGTAGCTGTGCCCGGTGATCCAGCCGATATCGGCAGCGCACCAGTAGCGCTCGCCACGGCGGTAATCGAATACGTATTCGTGGGTGATGGATGCGTAGGTGATGTAGCCGCCGCTGGTGTGCAGCACACCTTTCGGCTTACCGGTGGAGCCAGAGGTGTAGAGTATAAACAGCGGGTCCTCCGCATCCATCACTTCCGCCGGGCAGTCGTCGCTTTGCGCTGCGATCAGTTCGGCGTAGTCACGATCTACTGCCGGATTCCAGTCGTTCACACCGCCGGTGTAATTGACCACCACCACGTTTTCCACGGTGGTTTCCGCGCACAGGGCTACGGCCCGGTCCACATTCTGCTTCAGCGGTACCGAGCGTCCGCCGCGGCGGCCGGCGTTGGCGGTGATCAGCGTGCGGGACTTGCCGTCGTCCATGCGTCCGGCGAGGGCCTCCGGCGAGAAGCCGGCGAACACAACCGAGTGAACCGCGCCGATACGTGCGCAGGCCAGCATCGCCACGGCGGCTTCCGGAATCATTGGCATGTAGATGGTCACCACATCGCCTTTCTGTACGCCGAGGCTTTTTAGGCCATTGGCAAAGCGGCATACCTCGCGGTGCAGTTCGAGGTAGCTGATCTCGCGGGAAGTGCCGGGTTCATCGCCCACCCACAGGATAGCGGTGGTATCGCCGTGTTCGACCAGGTGTCGGTCGAGACAGTTGGCGGCCACGTTCAGCTTGCCGTCGGCGAACCAGCGAATGTGCAGATCGTCTTTGGCGAAGGACACATCTTTTACCTGGTTGAACGGTTCGATCCAGTCGATGCGCTGCGCCTGCTCGCGCCAGAAGCCTTCGTTGTCCTCAACGGAGCGATTGTAGAACTCGAAATAGCGCGCCTCGTCCATCAGGGTATTGGCGGCGTAGGCGGTGGGTACGGGGTAGGTTTCAGTTTGACTGGTCACGGGCCGGCCCTCTTCATCGATGCTGTATTTATCAGTTTTCTGTTGGCTGAGGGCATTTTGTCACCGAGCCCGCAGGGGTACGTATTAGACAAAAGTCGAAAGGCGGTAGCAGCACACGCCGGGTAATATTCCCAGGCATAGACATTGGTCTAAATTAGCCCCCGATTTAGACCAATGGTTAATACCCAGATTTTCCATGGCGTTGTTTGCTTGGGCCTGTGTTACCCAAAAATGGCAAACAACGGCAAGGACAATAGTTATGACGGTGAAAATAATAAAAAACCGCAAACTGGCCGGTGCGCTGGCACTGACAGCGATGGTAAATACGATACCCGGTCTGGCGGTGGAAGTAGAAGAGTCGAGCGCAGCGCAATTGCAGCAACGGATCGCCGAGCTGCAGGCGCAGGTGGACGCGCTCGCCGCGCGCCCGGTCGAAATCGAAAACCCGGAGCCAACACAAGCTTCTACCTTCGGCGATACCAATATCCAGATTGGCGGTTACGTCAAACTCGACAGTATTTTCAGTGACTATTCCGATGGCAGTAGTGCAACGGCCGGTGTAGGTGAAGACTTCCTGGTGCCTTCCACTATTCCCGTCGGCGGCGAAGGCGGCGATGTGCATTACAATGCCCATGCCAAGTCCACCCGGCTATTTTTCAAGTCCTCCACGGATGTGGGGGCTGGCAGTGTGAACACGCATATCGAGATCGATGCGATGGCCGGTGCTCAGGGCGACGAGCGTATCAGTAACTCCTACGCCCAGCGGCTGCGTCACGCCTATGTAGACTGGAAGATTGATGGTGACCGCTCTTTGCTTGCGGGTCAGTCCTGGTCAACTTTCTTTAATGTTGGTGCACTGCCGGAAGGGCTCGACTTTGTCGGCCCGGTGGGCACCATTTTTGAGCGGCAGCCACAGATTCGTTATACACAGGGGATTGGCAGTGGCAGTCTGCAGTTTGCCGCCGAGAATCCTGCCACCACTTTGTACAACGGTGCGGAAAATCCCTACGATGACAATAGTCGCCCGGATCTGATCCTGCGCTACAACAACAGCATTGGAGACCTCAATTACTCTGTTGCCTCGATGAGTCGTGAGCTGGCTTATGACCGTTCCGATGCTTCCAGTGATTCGGAGCAGGGGTATGCCATCAGCCTCTCGGGAAAATGGCAGCTGGGGCGCGACGATCTGCGTTTCATGTACAGCTACGGCAATGCGCTCGGGCGCTATCTGGGGCTGAATAGTTACCGTGCGGGTATCATTGATCCGGTCAATGGCAATATCGAACTGATCGACCAGCATGGAGGCTACGTTGCCCTGCGCCATTTCTGGAGTGAACAGTGGCGGAGCAATCTCGTACTTTCCGCCACTGCAGCGGATAACCCGGGGTTGGTTGCCGACACTACGCCGTCT
This sequence comes from Microbulbifer hydrolyticus, assembly GCF_009931115.1. Classification (NCBI taxonomy): domain Bacteria; kingdom Pseudomonadati; phylum Pseudomonadota; class Gammaproteobacteria; order Cellvibrionales; family Microbulbiferaceae; genus Microbulbifer; species Microbulbifer hydrolyticus. The sequence goes on from NZ_CP047491.1 coordinate 1,243,399, forward strand.
TCTTATCAGAGTCTGCATCTAAACCTGATGTATTCTCCTGTACCGAAAATGACACTGGGCGGCGAATATATTTATGCGAGTAAGGAGCTGGAAAATACCAGTGGTCTGCTGGCAGATGACGAGGGGGATATGCAGCGTATGCAGCTGTCCGTGAAGTATGTGTTCTGATATGCGTTGTATTCTTAAACCGTATTAAATATTCAACGTCAATCCGATAATTCCAGAATAATTGAGGAGAGAAAACGATGAGTTTCAAAAATAAAGAGCTGGCCAGGGCATACTGGCGCGAGAACCTGAAGCTGATGTTCGGCCTTCTGGTGGTCTGGTTTGTGGTGTCTTTCGGCTGCGGTATTTTATTTGTCGAAGAGCTGAACCAGATTCGCATGGGCGGCTTCAAGCTCGGATTCTGGTTTGCCCAGCAGGGCGCCATCTATGTGTTTCTGGTGCTGATTTTTGTCTACGTCTACAAGATGAATCAGTTGGACCACAAATACGACGTTTATGAAGACGATAACCTTACAGAAACGGCTGCCGATACAGGTGTTGCCGGCGAAGCACAACAGCTGCAGGGGGAGCACTGAGCCATGGATGTCCAAACTCTCACTTTCCTGATCATCGGTGCGACTTTCCTCTTATATATCGGCATTGCCATCTGGGCCCGCGCCGGTTCCACCAACGATTTCTATGTGGCCGGTGGCGGTGTGCACCCGGTAGCCAATGGTATGGCTACGGCAGCGGACTGGATGTCAGCCGCCTCGTTTATTTCGATGGCCGGCCTGATCTCCTTTATGGGGTATGACGGTACCGTGTACCTGCTGGGCTGGACCGGGGGCTATGTACTGTTGGCCCTGTGCCTCGCACCTTACCTGCGCAAGTTTGGCAAATTTACTGTGCCGGACTTTATCGGCGACCGCTACTACTCCCAGGCAGCGCGTACCGTGGCAGTTATCTGTGCGATCTTCGTGTGCTTCACCTATGTGGCCGGACAGATGCGCGGTGTGGGCGTGGTGTTCTCTCGCTTCCTCGAAGTGGATATTGTCACCGGCGTGGTGATTGGCATGGGCGTGGTATTTTTCTACGCGGTGCTCGGCGGCATGAAAGGCATCACCTATACCCAGGTGGCCCAGTACTGTGTACTGATCTTTGCCTACATGGTGCCAGCGATTTTCATTTCCATCATGATGACCGGACATGTCCTGCCACAGACCGGTTTCGGCGGCATGCTCGCTGACGGTACTTATCTATTGGATAAACTGGACGGCTTGTCTACGGAACTCGGATTTGCGGAATACACGTCTGGTACGAAAAGTACCATCGATGTGTTCTTTATTACCGCAGCTTTGATGGTGGGTACCGCCGGTCTGCCGCACGTGATCGTACGTTTCTTTACCGTCCCCAAAGTGCGCGATGCACGTAAATCCGCCGGTTGGGCATTGCTGTTTATTGCCTTGCTCTACACTACGGCGCCGGCCATTGCGACCTTTGCTCGGGTGAATATGATCGACACCATCAACGGTTCGGACGGTCAGGGTACGCCCCATGCTGAAGCCCCTAGCTGGGTAAGCAATTGGGAGGAGACCGGACTGATCGCCTGGGAAGACAAGAATGCCGACGGCAAAATGTTTTATTCAGGTGACGAGCGTAACGAGATGAGCGTGGATCGCGACATCATGGTGCTGGCCAACCCGGAAATTGCCAATCTGCCAGCCTGGGTAATCGCCCTGGTGGCAGCCGGTGGCGTAGCGGCTGCGCTGTCCACATCGGCGGGGCTGTTGCTGGTGATTTCCACCTCGGTGTCGCACGACCTGTTGAAACGCAACCTGATGCCCCGGATTACCGAGAAGCAGGAGTTGTTGTATGCCCGTTCCGCAGCGGCGGTGGCAATCTGCATTGCCGGCTATCTCGGCGTGAATCCGCCAGGCTTTGTGGCCCAGGTGGTAGCGTTTGCGTTCGGGCTTGCGGCATCGTCCTTCTTCCCGGCGATCATCATGGGCATTTTCTTCAAGCGCATGAACAAGGAAGGCGCAATTGCGGGTATGGTGTCAGGCATTCTGTTTACCGCCGCGTATATTTGCTACTTCAAGTTTATTAACCCGACCGGGAATACGCCGGAGAACTGGTGGTTTGGTATTTCACCGGAGGGCATTGGAACACTGGGGATGATAATTAACTTTGTTGTGGCGATAGCGGTCGCCAAGGTCACCCGCCAGGTGCCTGCCGACGTTCAGGAAATGGTGGAGAGTATCCGCTTCCCGCAGGGCGCCGGCCAGGCCAGCGCACACTAACATTTGCGGTGCCAACAGCCGGGAGCCAGTCTCCCGGCTTTTTTTGGGGGTACGGAATCCATCTATTCAAATTCAGGCTGAGCCAGCTCATCTCCCCGGTAGACTCGGGGTCACTCCCGGCTACCACCACGTCACAAGCAGTTTGCGATCGAAAATCCAGATTTATTCGATGGTTGCGCCCTGCCATGCCAGAAGTGCGATTTCCTCACTTTCGCCCGGAAGCAGGATATTTCCCTCGCGGCGTAACCCGATTTTCTCCAGCAGGCGAATGGACGGTACATTGGCGGGAGAGACAATGGCGAGAATCCGCGGCAGTCGCAGTTCATTACAGGCAAAATCCATCACCTCCCGTGCCGCTTCCAGCGCATATCCCTGGCCGCGGTATTCCGGCAGCAATGCATAGCCGATATCCACGTCCTCTAGAAAGTCACGTTTGACCAAACCACACAGACCGATAGGGCGGCCGTCCCTGAGGGCAACCTTGTACATGCCGAAGTTGTGTTCGCGATAGGAAGCAATCGGGCCGCGTTGCAGATAATCCTCGGCCGCTTGCAGTGTTCGAACACCGCGGTCGGCGACATTGCGGACAAAGTCCGGGTCATTGAGGATGGCGAGCATCAGCGCGCTGTCTTCCCGGGAAAGCTCAGTAAGCACGAGCCTGCTGGTTGTGCGTTGAAACATGGAACGACGATCCGTTAAAAATGTACTCAGGCGGGATAATAGCCCGCAGGCTTACCGCGGAGAAAGGACAGCGCGAAATAGACAGGGCCGGGCGATAAGCAGAGCGCTCGCAACTGGTGTCATACACGGCAGCTTACTTAAAGATGAAGCAAGCGAAGTTCCGTCGCGCGCCAGTATGCGACCTTGGTCGGATTCCACCCCTGTGATGGCTGCGGGAAATTGTATCGGTGCGAGTCTGGTTCGCGATGAGCGGTAAATGGCGACGCCCTCGGACCGTAAAACAATAATGCCGCCGGCTAGAACCGGACGGCCCCAGCGAGTTGAGGAAAATATGAATAAAAAGAGCGATCTGCCCTGGTGCACCACGGCCACAATCCGACTGTTACTTGCGTCCCTGTGTGTACTGTTTGCCGGTGCCGCCGGCGCAGCCTGCCGCGACAGCGTGGTCCTGGTGCACGGCAATACCGGTGAACCGGCGGACTGGATCAATACCTATAACGAGTTGCGCAACCGCGGTTACAGTGCGAGTGAGCTCTACCTGCCGGACTGGGGCTCGAAGTCTTGCCCCACCTGCAACAATCACGATGGCAGTGAGGAAACTCCGGTACGCAACGCCATCAAAACGGCCATCGCCAGCTCCTGCACCGGCAAGATCGACGTTATCGGCCACTCCATGGGTGTAACGCTGGCGGCGCAGCAGATTATCAAGCTGGGTGAACAGAGCCGGGTGGATGCTTTCGTGGGTATTGCCGGGGCCTACCGGGGGCTATGGAGTTGCGGCACCTACCCCTACAACGTGTGGAACAGCACCTGTGGCTATAACGGACTGTCGGTGTCGAGCCCGTTCCTGGACTGGTTGTACGGCAAGCCCATCGCCGGGCGGGTGTACAGTATCAAAAGCTGGTCGGACCAGATTGTGTGTGTGACAGGCGTATGCACCGTTGGTGGCGTTCACTCCAGCCGCATCGCGGGGGAGCAGGCCACCTACTCCTTTAGCTATGGCCACTTCGGGCTGCAGGAATACACCTACGACCTGCAGGCTGACTTGCTCTAGTTAGGCTTGTCCGCCCCTGCCCAATGAACGGGCAGGGGCGTCAACATTCCACGCCGCAGTTGCCGATGGCAAGAGAGACGTTGCGCCCCCGGGAAGGGGCGCAGGGATGGGCGGGTTTCAGAAGGTGTAAGTAACACTGATGGAGCCATGCTCCGACGTCGGCCGCGCAGTAAGGTTGGCACTTACCGCAATCGCATCGGCTGCCTGCCAGCGCATGCCAACCAGCGCGCCAGCACCATCCTGGAACAGACCGGTATCTTTACTGGAGTAACTGGGCATTGCATTCATGTTGCCTTGCATGGATTTGACCCCCACTTCCAGCTGATCGGTTTCCGAGCCAGTGGTGTCTTCATACCAGAGCTGTCCATACGCACTGATATTTCCCCACTGCTTGTCGGCAAAGGCCCCCAGACGCATGGTGGAGTAGCGGCGATCCTGCGCCCCATAGTTCATACCGAATGGATCCATTTCAGCTCCGGTTGCATCGGTATAGGTGAAGCCCGCCAGCGCGTCTTCGGTATAACCGTCTACGTCCGCCTCAACCCGGGTAACGCCGACAAAGGGCCCGAAACGACTGGCTCCACCGGAAATGTTGACCCCGCCGGTGAGATCGAGTGTGGTGTTATCACCGCTGGTCGAGCCTTCGAGGGTGCCGTTAAAATTTTCACCCAGGCTGAAGGTGCGGCCTACCTGATCGTAATCCACCTCGGTCATGGTGGCGCTGGCTTCGAGGAAAAACTCGTTGTAGTGGATGCGGCCAAACAGGCTGTAGTTGGTGGCGGTGGATTCGATATCGCTCAGCTGGTTTTCCAGGGTCTGGTCGGCGCGGCTGACGGCAAAGCCAAGTTCGGTGTTGTCGCGCAGCGCGTAGCGGGCACCAATTACGCTGCCGTTCTGGTCGCCGCTGGCGGCGGGAGCGAAATTATTGTCGTAGTCGCTGTTACCCAGGGTGCCGCTGACAAATACGCCGGTTTCGGCGGAGCGGTAGCGGGTTCCGAGCAGGGCTTGCTGCAGGCTGCCCACGTGGCTGCGGGAAGCCTGTACGCCCATATCCGGCAGCTGACCGGCAATCTGGGCAGCGCTGACAATGCCGGTGTAGTAGTCGGCCAATACCTGCTGTGCAGCCTGGGTGGGGTGTACGGCATCGTTGAATACCAGTTTGCTGTCATCCGGCGCAGAACCGCTGATGCCATACACCGGGTGCTCGATACAGCCGCCACTGCCGTCGTAGCAGAATGCACTCTGGTTGATGTCTGCATACCCCAGCGCCGTGGCATTGGCGAGGGAGACCTTGAGTACACCGCCCATATCTACCATCAGCACGCCGTCGATATCCTTCGCGGAGTCGAGCAGGGTGCTGTTGAAAAGATCGACCGCGGAGCTGGCCGTGCTCAGGGTGCTGTTGATCGCCGCAGACAGCTGCGCGTTGGCCTCTTCCTGGGACAGCAGGCCCGCGGCGACGGCGTCGGCCAGTTGCTGTGCTTGCGGGCTCGCCGCAACAGCCTGGCTCACGGCAGCGTACATGCCGGGGGTATTGCTGATGTCCGGTACATTGGACACCAGAATATAGTTGGCCCCGGCGTCAGACAGCGCCTGAGCGCCATCGGCCAGCATGCTGGCTGCGAGTCCGGTCATCGCCGCGAACTGGTCATTGTCGATGGCGCCAGCAAGGGTGGCGGTAAAACCCCCAATCAGGTCGTTACCGCCACCGTTTATCCAGTACAGAGCCTTGCCGTCGGCACGGCGCTGGCTGGACTCCAGATAACCGAGGCCGAGCGGGTGCGGATTACCGGTGGTGCCTGAATCCGCAACAATATTGGCCGGTGCCGCGTCGATCTGGGCCTGCAGTGCGTCCGCCTGGGCGGTGTAGGCGGCAGCGGTCGCACTGTCACCGGCGGCTTCATACTGCGCGGCCGCAGCGCGTAACTGCGCTACTCCTTCCGGCCCCTGTAACAGGAGCCCGAGCAACTGGAGGTCAGGGTAAAGGCCGGTGCTGGTGTCGCGTGTGGGGTCCGGAAGCAGGGCGCTGACGAAATTGTGCCGGGACGGGTCGGGCAGGAGTCCATTCTGGTCGAGATATTCGAGGTAGCCCCGGGTGCCGAGAATATTCAGTAGTACATCCGCCGCGCGGTGCCCGCCCACCGCCCAGCCGCCGCCAACATTGGGCAGTGATGCACGTACCTGGGCCTCGGCCGCCGCGAGCATTTCCGCTTCCGACAGACTCGGGTCCACATCGGGCAGGCAAAGGTACATACCGGCACAGGACGGAGTGACCGCGCCCAGGCCCAGTTGCTGCGAGAGAATACTGATAGCCGCCTGCTTGTCCTCGCCGCTGGTGAATACACCGGCATTGCCAACATCAGTCAGGCTGTCCCCGAAGGCGATAATCTGGGAAAAAGGGGTGTCGCTGGCAGAGGCTGTGGTGCTCAGGCCGGTAGTCAGAGAAGCGACAGCAATTGCTGTCGCCAGGCTGCGCTTGGCGTTGGGCATGGTTTTCTCCTTTCATCGCAACACACAGTGAGCTTGTCCGCTACTCGCGGCTCTGTCCTGTGCGCGCGTCATTATTTTTATGTGTGATGTGTCCTGAAACTACCAGGGTGTGACCGAGATTAACCAAGCTGGGCTTGATGTTAAATGAAAAGTCAGAACTAAATCCGTCTGGCTGGTCACGGTTGAGGTTGGCGTGTATTTATGTAACACGTCGGACTGGAATAGAAACAATGGGCGCCTCTCAGCGCTCGCAGAGTCGCCGAGAGAACGCGGTAGGTGTGGCTGTCCGGCAGACTATCGCAGGGTATGCAGAAACTGCAGGTGGCGCTCGTACTGAGTAACCATATCCGTCAGCAACTGCTCTTTGGTCCAGCCCATCACATCGTAGTCCTGGCCACCTTCGTACAGGTGCACCTCCGCGCGGAAGTAGGTGTCGGGCGACCCGTCATCGTAAGTGTCATTCAGCTCTTTTTCCGGGTGGCTCGCATCGGGCTTCATCGTGGCTTTGGGATAGATGCCGTAGATGAACTCGACTTCTTCGCCGTGGCTGACTTCCAGCTGAATCCACTGGTCACCTTTTTCTTTTACCGTAGTCTCGTAGCCATTCTTGCGCATCTCTTCCGCAAATTCGTCCAGCGCCGGTTGGCCGATATCACGGATATATTCGTGTACTTCGGCGAGTGAAGGCAGTTGCAGGGCATTTTTCAGTCGTCGCTGCCACACAACGGGATTGCGGGCGCTGATCGGCGCGACGACGGCCGACTGGGTAATACGCTTGGTGGTATCCGTGCGCAACGCCTTGACCAGCCCGTACATGGAAATCAGCAAAATCGCAGAAAAGGGCAGCGCGCTGGCAATGACCGCGGTTTGCAATGAGCCGAGGCCACCGGCAAGCAACAGCGCAACGGCAACCGTGCCAATCAGGAAACACCAGAAGATCCGTTGCCATAATGGCGTGTCATCGCGGCCGTGGGACGAGAGCATGTTGACCACCAGGGCACCGGAATCCGCCGACGTCACAAAAAAGACAATCACCATGAGCACTGCCACAAAGGAGAACACTGACGAGAAGGGGAATTGCTCCAGAAACTGGAACAGAGCCACCGACTGGTCTTTGGCGACGATTTCACCGAGTTCCGTCAATCCCTGGTCGAGGATCATATGGATGGCGGAGTTTCCAAAAAATGTCATCCACAGCATGGTTACCAGCGCGGGAACCAGCATGGCGCCAACCACAAATTCCCGAATGGTTCTGCCGCGGGAAATTCTTGCAATAAACAGCCCCACAAACGGCGACCAGGACATCCACCAGCCCCAGTACAGAATGGTCCAGCCCCCCAGCCAGTCGGTAGGTGCGTAAGCGAAAAGGTCAAAGGTTTTGTCGACGATTTGGGAAAGGTAAGTCCCGAAGTTTTGCACAAAGGCCTGCAGCAGGTATATCGTACTTCCCAGTAGCAGCACCATGATCAGAAGGATCGCGGCGAGCGTCATGTTGAGCTGGGACAGACGCTTGATTCCCGCGTCCAGGCCCAGCACCACCGAAATCGTGGCAAGAATGGTGGTAACAATGATCAGGACAACCTGGACGGTCGGCCCCACCGGTAGTCCGAACAGGTGATTGAGCCCGGAGTTGATCTGCAATACGCCGTAGCCCAGCGTGGTTGCGACACCGCACACCGTGCCGACAATCGCAAATACATCGACGGCATGCCCGATCGGGCCATAAATTCGCTCGCCGATCATCGGGTAGAGTGCCGAGCGCAACGTCAGGGGCAACTTATGCCGGTAGCTGAAGTACGCGAGTATCAGTGCAACAATCGCGTAAATTGCCCAGGCATGAAACCCCCAGTGAAAAAATGTCAGTACCATAGCCTCTTCTGCGGCGTACACGGTCCCGGTTTCACCCACCGGTGGCTCGAGGTAGTGCATCACCGGTTCGGCTACACCAAAGAACAGCAGGCCGATGCCCATGCCGGCTGAAAACAACATGGCAAACCAGGATACAAAATCGTAGTCGGGCTCCGCGTGTTCCGGGCCCATTTTGATCTCGCCAAAGCTCGACATGGCGATGGCGATGGTGCCGATCAGGATGATTGCCACGGTCAGTACGTAGTACCAGCTCATGTGTGTAACGACCCATTCCTGTAGAGACTGGAACGTTGAAGTGGCATTGTCGGGAGCGAGCACCGCATAGGCGACCATCAATAACAGCACGGCTGTTGCCGAGTAAAAAACCGGGGGATTGAAATGCGCCGGCTGCTGGTTACTGTTGTCGCTAGAGTCAGTCATGTTCCGGGTACCCTGAGTGCTGTATTCGCTGAGGATGGTATGATTTTGCGCCTTTTGCTCAAAGCATAGACGAAAGTGCAACTTATAAACGCAGCAAATAAGGCTGCCCTTTAATATGTTGAAAATTTCTAGAAGTATCGAAATTCCTCTCGAAGAAATCGAAATGCACGCGATGCGCGCTGGCGGTGCTGGTGGCCAGAACGTCAACAAGGTGTCCACAGCGATTCACCTGCGTTTCGATATTCAGTCCTCCTGCCTCCCTCCGTATATAAAGGAGCGCCTGCTAGGCTTACGTGACCAGCGCATTACTGCTGACGGGGTAGTGGTAATCAAGGGACAGAGATTCCGCACCCAGGAAAAAAACCGCGCAGATGTGCTGGAGCGGTTACGAGAGTTGATTTCCAGTGTAGTGAAAACCCCGAAGGCGCGGGTCCCGACCAAACCCACCCGGGGTTCCAAAGAGCGCCGGCTTAAACACAAGACTCGTCGGGGGCAGATCAAGTCCCTGCGCGGAAAGGTTTCCGATCACTGACCGTATTTCTCGATATTCACACTGTCCCCCGCACCTCAATCAGGAAAGGAGTACCCATGCCGACCCGATATCGCGCCCAGGACCTCAAGCAATTTGCCAGCGATCTATTCGCTTCCTCTGGACTTGCCCGCGAGCGCGCGGACGTGATGGCCGAAACATTTCTGCAGGCGGACCTGATGGGGTTCACCACCCACGGCCTGCACCGCGTTGCCAGCAATCTGCACTGGCTGAAAAGCGGTGCTTCACGTATGTCCGGGGAGCACAATGTGCTGTCGGACCGGGAAAGCTGCTTTAACTGGGATGCTGATTTTCTACCCGGCCCCTGGGTCGTCAATCAGGCCATCGACCAGGCGCTGGCCCGCGTTGGCGAGCAGGGTGTGGTGACCGGTGTTATTCGTCGCAGCCAGCATATTGCGTGTCTTGCCGCCTACCTTCCCAAAATTGTGGAGCGCAACTGCGTGGGTATTCTCGCCTGTTCCACTCCCGCGGAGCGGACCGTTTCCCCTCAGGGATGCAAAACGCCCCTGTTCTCGGCCAACCCCATCGCCTTCTGTGCGCCCGCCGCAGATTATCCGCTGTTGTTTGATATCAGTATGTCGGTCACCGCCGGCGGTTATGTGGCGAGGGCCGAGCGCGAGGGCAAAAGACTGCCAGAGAAATATCTTAAAGACCGCGACGGCAACCTTTCCGACGACCCGGCAGCATTCGCTAATGGAGGCAGTATTCTGCCGGTCGGCGCTGCGGATCACGGCTACAAGGGCGCGGCTCTGTCGGCCATGCTGGAGGTGCTCTCCATGGGGCTCGGCGGTTACGGTCGTGCGGACCAGGTGGCGGAGGATGATGAGGCCAATTCGGTTTTCCTGCAGATCATCGACCCGAAAGCGTTCGGCAGTGAGCAGAACTTCCTGCGACAGACCGCCGCGCTCACTCACCTGTGGGAGTCCTGTGAAACGGACGATGGCGATTCGGTGCGGGTTCCCGGGAAGCGGGCATGGAATTTGCGTGAGGATCAAATGGCGAATGGTGTTTCCCTGTATCCGACCATTGTAGAAGACTTGAATCAGCTGGCTGAAGCTCATGCCAAGGCTTTTCCTGAGCCGATTGGTTGAGCTGCTGACTTGTTGAGTGAGGATGAATTCGGGGCGGGCTGTTCGACGCGTGTTTCACCGAATCGGCGCCAATTCGGTCTACATTAGGGGGTAGCGTCACAAAAGCACCGTAATTTAACACGACCTGATTTTCCCCAAGTCCCTGATCCCTCGATTCAGGGGCGTTCAGGGCCTTGGGACCACAGGACCTTAGTCGATCGCACAAAACGGAGAATAACGCCGATGAACGACTTTATTCGACTGTCTGCAATTGAATTGCTGAAAGGCTACCAGGACAAGCAGTTTTCGCCGGTCGAGGCGACAGAGGCCATGCTTGCGCAGATAGCACGATGTAACCCTGTGGTGAATGCGTACAATCTGGTGGATGAGGAAACCACACTGGCGTTTGCCCGGGAGTCAGAGCAGCGTTACCAGCAGGGCAATCCCAAAGGGTTGCTCGACGGTGTCCCGGTCGCCATCAAGGATGTCTTTCTTACACCCCAGTGGCCTACCATCAAGGGCTCCAAAACCATTGATCCCAAGTCCACTCTGGGCAAAGAAGCCCCCAGTGTTGCAGCACTCAACCGCAATGGCGCGGTGCCCCTGGGGAAAACCACCACGCCCGAGTTTGGCTGGAAAGGGGTGACCGACAACCCGGTAGACGGGGTTACCCGCAATCCGTGGAACCCGGACAAAACCGCAGGAGGCTCCAGCGGCGGCAGTGCCGCCGCGGTACCTCTCGGAATGGGCCCGCTGGCCCTGGGCACCGATGCCGGGGGGTCCATCCGTATTCCCGCGGGCTTCAGTGGCCTTGTGGGGCTGAAGCCCAGTTTTGGTGAAGTGCCACACTGGCCAGCGAGTCCTTTCGGTACACTGGCACATGCCGGACCAATGACCTGGACGGTGCCGGACTGCGCATTGTTGATGAATGTCCTCGCAGAGGCGGATAGTCGGGATACCAACGCCATTCCCCGCCGTAACATCGATTATCTCGCTGCACTGGAAGGCGAGCCGGAGGAGTTGTTGCGCGGAGTGCATATCGCCTTTAGCGCAACCCTTGGCTATGTGCAGGTCGAGCGCGAGGTGGAAGAATCGGTACGTGCTGCGGCCAAACTGCTGCAGTCGCTGGGTGCGGAAGTCACCGAAGTGGCGCCGGGGTTTGACGACCCGCTGGCGGCATTCGGACACCTGTTTTATGGGGGTGCCGCCAATGCGCTGCGCAATATCAGCAAAAAGCAGCGCATGCTTATGGACCCGCAGCTGGTGGCGGTTTCAGAAAAAGCCGCACAGCTTTCCATGCTGGATTATCTGGAGGCTGCCAACGAGCGCGCGGCACTGTGTGAGCGCATGGCGGCCTTCCACAAAAAGTACGACCTGCTGCTTACCCCGACGCTGCCGATTACTGCATTTACTGCTGGCCGCGAAGTACCGGAAGACTGGCCCAGCACTCGCTGGCCCTCGTGGACGCCATTTACCTATCCGTTCAACATGACCGGGCAACCGGCCATTTCCGTACCCTGTGGCTTTGACAGTGCCGGGCTGCCCATCGGCCTGCAGCTGGTGGGCGCGCGTTTTGACGACCGCGCGGTGTTGCGCGCGGCCCAGGCTTATCAGCTGGCGGCACCACTGACCGACAAGCGCCCGGATCTTTTTTTTGAAAGTTCGGATGAGGGCGCCACTGTGGGGGCGGGATTATGAGCCGGCTGGATTTTGATTTTTACGAATCCGAAGATCCGGTCTGGAATCCTGCACTGCTCACTATTCCGGTACCGGGTATCCGCAAGATGGTCAATATGGCCGCTTCCATGGAAGACGTTATTCATCTGTCCATCGGCCAGCCGGATGCGCCGACGCCACCCCATGTAGTGCAGGCGACCGTGGACGCGCTGAACGCCGGGCAGACCGGCTACACCATGGATGCGGGGCTGCCGGAATTGCTGGATGCACTGGCGGAGTATTACGGTGAGCGCTCCGGGCGCCCGATCAGCCCGGAGAATATCCTCATCACCACCGGCGCGACGGAAGCCATTTACCTGGCATTGACCGCGGTGTCGGCACCGGGGCGTGAATTTATTGTGCCCGACCCCTCGTTTATGTTGTACGCGCCGCTGATCCGGATGAATGGTGGCGAGGTAAAACATATCCCGACGCGGGCGGAAAACAATCATCAGCTGGATCCGCAGGAAGTCATCGACGCGATCGATACCAACACCCACGCGATCATTCTCAACTCGCCCAGCAATCCGACCGGCACTGTGTATCCGCGGGAAACCGTGGAGACCATTGTGCAGGAAGCGGCGTATCGCGGGATCTATGTGATCAGCGATGAGGTGTACGACCATCTGATTTATGACGACCGGGATTACGCCAGCGTATTGTCCTGCTGCTCGGACCTGGATCATGTGATGGTCATGAGCAGTTTTTCCAAAACCTTCAGCATGGCGGGTATGCGGGTTGGCTGGCTGATCGCGAGCCAGGGCGCGATTCGCAAGCTGCGCCGCTACCATATGTTCACCACCACCGTGGCGAATACCCCCTGCCAGTGGGGTGGGGTTGCCGCACTCAAGGGCGACCGCAGCTTTGTAAAGGATACGGTGGATATCTACCGGAAGCGCCGCAACCGCTTGGTACAGCTGGTGGACGAAACCCCGTTTCTGGAGGGCTACGTTCCGGAAGGTGCCTTCTATATGTTCCCCGCACTGCCGGAGGGCGTAAACGGCAACAATGTTGCGTTGCGGCTGTTGCGGGAAACCGGTGTGTGTACCATTGCCGGTGATACTTTCGGGGAAAGCAGCCGCAACGCCTTGCGGTTTAGCTACGCTACCTCTATCGAGAATATCGAGCGTGCTTTTGACCGCATCATCCCATGGATGAAAAAGCAGGACTTTGGCTGATTGTCCTGGGTTGATTGTCTTGCGACAGTTGATAGGTTCTTACTAACCCGGAAAGCAATCTTGTACAGTGCCCGCAGTTTGTAAGATGGTTGTTTTCCATTTCCGCCACTTTTCGACATCCTGTCTCCGCATCGCCGCTCTGTCGTGATCAACTTGGCTATTTTTTGGCGCGTAATTCATTTTGTGCGCTGTGTATTGCTGCTCCTTTCGAATTGCCCTAATCTGGTGCTGTTTCAATATCGCAAACAATAATGATAATTGGGTCACGATAGTCTTTCGTGACGGCGCCATATAGCGAGCTATCGTTCCCGATTTCATAAAAATAATAGGACGGGTAATTATGCGAGCATTCAAAATCAATGCATTGACTCTGGCCATCGCCGCCGCGACTGCGCTGCCAGCATCACTGGCATTCTCCCAGCAGGATACGGAAGCAGCGCCCGCCAGTGATCAAGGGGTGATGGAAGAGGTCATCACTACCGGCACCCGCAAAGAGGGCGTGTCGCCCACGGAAACCCTGTCTCCGGTTGATGTTCTCGGAGGGAGCAAGTTTTCCGACCAGGGCAGCTTCGATCTGACCGAGTCCCTGGCCAAGGTGGCTCCTTCGTTCAATACGCAGCGCTTTCCGATCGCGGACGGCACCGCATTTATCCGCCCGGTCACCCTGCGCAATCTGTCACCGGATCAGACCCTGGTTCTGGTCAACGGCACCCGGCGGCACCGTTCGGCGCTGGTAAACCTGCAGCTGGCACCTCTGGGGACCACCAACCAGGGGGCGCAAGCGGTGGACTTCGCGGCACTGCCTTCTCTGGCTATCGAGCGTGTTGAGGTGCTGCGTGACGGTGCTTCCGCACAGTACGGCTCCGATGCCATTGCGGGTGTGGTGAACGTGATCCTCAAAGACGATGCCGAGGGCTTCAGCCTGTCTGCCCAGACCGGCGAATACTTCGATGGCGACGGTGCCCGCACCACCCTGGCGGCGAATGGAGGCTTTGCCCTCGGTGATCAGGGTTTTGTTAACGCGACGGTGGAACATTCCTCCGCGGATAAAACCTGGCGCGGCGCAGCGCGTCCGGATGCGGAGTTTGTCGGCAGTGTCGTGGGCGAAGAGAATGTTCCACTCGATGGTCTCGGGCAGCGCTGGGGTGACCCGGAAGTGGAAGCGCTCAAGCTCTTCGTCAACACCGGCTACTCCCTGAATGACACTACTGAGCTGTACGGCAATCTGGGCTACTCGAAAAACGAAACCATTTCCGATTTCTTCTACCGCGGCCCGGTTCTGGATCCCTCCGCAGAGTTCACCGCCCGTGAAACCCTGCAGCAGGATGCGGATGGGGACTTTATGCCCGATGCGGCGCCCCAATCCCTGGTGGACGATATTCTTGCTCAGGGCCTTAACCCCGCCGATTACCTGATGGCCGATAGCAGCAGCGCCAGCGGTTTTGTTCTGCGCAACCCCATCTATACCCAGTTCCCCGGCGGCTACAATCCGGCCTTTGGTGCAGACATCACCGATTTTTCCGTAGTGGCCGGTGCCCGCGGTGAGTGGGCGAATGGCATCAGCTGGGACCTGCGCGCGCGCAGTGCGGAAAACGAAGTTACCTATGTGCTGCAAAATTCCATCAACCCGAGCCTGGGTATCAACTCGCCGCTGAGCTTCAATCCTGGCACGCTGACCCAGGCGGAAACCAGCATCAACGCGGACTTCGTCAAACCGATTGACGTTGCGGCATTCGCGACACCGCTGAACCTGGCATTCGGTATGGAGTGGCGGGATGAGACCTACAAGATCGGCGCGGGAGATGAGGCGTCTATCGCCGTTGGCCCTACCGCAGCGGTCTTCGGTGTGGGCTCGGACGGTTTCCAGGGCTTCCCGGTGGAAGCGGCCGGAGAGTACAGCAGTACAAGTACGGCCGCCTATGTGGACCTGGAGGCGGATGTAACCGACAAACTGTTGCTGGGAGCCGCGCTGCGTTTTGAAAACTTCGAAGAGTTCGGCTCAACGTTCGACTGGAAGCTTTCCGCTCGTTACGACTTCACCGAAAACTTTGCGCTGCGCGGTACCGCCAATACCGGTTTCCGGGCGCCAACGCCGGGGCAGGTCAACACGCTCAATGTCACCACCACTTCGGACTCCGATGGCAACCTGATCCCGAATGGCACCTACCCGGTGAATCATCCGGTGGCGATGGTATTGGGGGCACGGGAGCTGACGCCGGAAGAATCTACCAGCTTTACCCTGGGCGCGGTGTGGAATCCGCTGGATAACACCAGTGTAACCATCGATTACTACAACATCGAAATCAAAGACCGCCTGGCGCTGCGCAATAACACCATTGGCGCTGCGGAAGTTGCGCTGCTGGAGGATGCGGGTGTAGGCAATGCCGCATTGTTGGAGAACAGTAACGCCAACTACTTCGTCAATGCGTTTGACTCTGATGTGTCCGGTATTGATCTGGCCGTTACCAGCGATTTTGATGTTGCCGGTGGCCTGTTGACGATGGATCTACGCCACAACCACAATCAGCAGAAGGTGGATAAAGTTGCACCGAATACCATCAATGCATCCCGTGTATTTGATCTGGAAAACCAGGTGCCCAGCGATCGTACTACCCTGACCTTCGACTACGATTCCGGCGACCTGTTCAATGGCTATCTGCGCTTCAACCGCTATAGCGGCTGGGAGAGCACCTTCGGGCTGTTCGGTCCCGGGGATGCTACCGATGCTTCCGCCTACGGCAGTGAAATTCTGGTAGACATTGAAACCACGATCACGCTCAAGGAGAACTACAAGCTCTCTCTTGGCGGTGAGAACATTTTCGATGTTCGCCCGGATGATGAAGCTGACCCCACGCTGCAGTTCCTTGGGGTTCGCCAGTCACTGACGTCACCGTTTGGTTTCAATGGTGGTTTCTGGTATCTGCGCGCAAGTGCAGAGTTCTGATCGCTACCCACCGAATAAAAGGCCTCCTCCGGGAGGCCTTTTTTCTATGGGTTAGTGAAAACTCCTGACCGGCTGGATTTCCTTCCAGGTAATACCTTCGAGTCTTTTCCCGATCAGGTGGATTACGGCCAACGCCTGTTCTTTCGCATCGCGGCTAATCTGCAGGTTCCCCTCGATCAATAAAATTTTTCCGCTGAGGATTTCTTTGCGGTAGCGCTCCTGTACCTGTTTCCAGACCACCACATTGACCACCCCGGACTCATCCTCCAGCGTCAGAAACAGAACGCCGGCGGCGGTGCCCGGGCGCTGGCGGCAGGTCACCAGGCCGAGCACTCTGACCCTCTCGCCATCCCTGTGGTCTTGCAGGTCGCAGGCGCGGGTCAGGGCGGTAAAACGCCGTTGCTGCCGCAGTACACTCACCGGGTGTTCCTGCAGGGTCAGGCCGGTGCTCTGATAGTCGCTGAAGATGTTGTCTTCCTGGTTTACTTCCGGCTGGTGTTGCAGCGGGGTGGATTGCTCGAGCTGACTGTTCAATAGCTGCCAGGTGCTGTGGTAGCGGCTCTCCGCAATACTGTAAAAGCAGTTGGCGCGGGCGAGGGTGGCGCTTTGCCTGGAGGGTATGTCGACCCGCTGGCTGAAGTCTGTCAGTGACAGGAACCTGTCCTGCAGTCTTGCGGTCTCGACTGCTTCAACGGTTTCCTCCGCGAGCCCCTTGATCAGTCGCATACCGAGGCGGATGGCCGGAGCCTGCAGTTCACTCTTGAAGTCACTCTTCAGCTCAATCTGCTGGTGTGTATCCCCCGGGCGGTTGGGCAGTGCGAGGCTGTGGTGCCAGCTGCTGTGGTTGATATCCAGTGGCAGAATTTTCACATTGTGGCGCTGGGCGTCGTACACCAGTTGCGCGGGCGCGTAAAAACCCATGGGCTGGCTGTTGAGCAGACCGCAGTAAAAGGCGGCCGGGTGATGGCGCTTGATCCATGCAGAGAAGTACGCGAGCAGGCCGAAACTGGCGGAGTGGGACTCCGGGAAGCCATAGGAACCGAAGCCTTTCATCTGCTCGAAAAGCTGCTCCGCCAGGCTGTGCTGGTAACCGTTGGCAAGCATGCCGTTGATCAGCTTTTCGCGAAACTGTAACAGGTTGCCATTCTTCCCCCAGCTGGCCATTGCGCGGCGCAGGGCATCTGCCTCGCCGCCGCTGAAGCCTGCAGCCACCATCGACAGCTTGATGACCTGCTCCTGGAATATGGGCACGCCCAGGGTGCGCTCCAGCACCGGTCGCAGGTTTTCATGGGGATAGTTGACGGGTTCCAGCTTCTGCTTGCGGCGCAGGTAGGGGTGCACCATCCCCCCCTGGATCGGACCCGGGCGGACAATGGCGATTTCAATGACCAGTTCATAAAAATTGCGTGGTTGCAGGCGCGGCAGCATGCTCATCTGTGCGCGGGATTCAATCTGGAAAACCCCCACGGTATCCGCGCGGCTTATCATTTCATAGACGGCCGGGTCGTCCGCAGGGATATCCTGTAGCCGCATTCTCTTTCCATACAGGGCCATATAGGTGAGCGACTTGCGCAGCGCGGTGAGCATACCCAGGGCGAGAATATCGACCTTCATCAATTTCAGGTCTTCGATATCTTCCTTGTCCCATTGCACGATGGTGCGATCTTCCATCGCGGCGTTCTCAATGGGGACCAGCTGACTGAGCGGTAGCTCGGTAATAACAAATCCTCCCACGTGCTGTGAAAGGTGCCGGGGGAAGCCATAGATCTGCTCAAGCAGTGTGGGCAGTATTCTGCCGGCGATACTGTCGGTGGGGATGCCGGCTTGCTGCATTTGCTGTGGAAAGTCTTCCAGCGTATCCCACCAGGCGCGCCCGGCCTGAATACGCTCTATGGTGGCTGGCCCAAGGCCGAGCGCTTTTCCAATGTCCCGCAACGCGCTCTTGAAACGGTAAGTGATTTTGGTGGCGGCGAGGCCGGCCCGTTCGCGGCCGTATTTTCTGTATATGTACTGGATGATTTCCTCGCGCCGTTCATGCTCGAAGTCCACATCGATATCTGGTGGCTCGTTGCGCTCGCGGGAAATAAAACGCTCGAACAACAGGCCGATCTTGTGCGGGTCTATCTCGGTTATGAACAGGCAGTAGCACACAACAGAGTTGGCAGCGGAACCACGGCCCTGATACAGAATGTGTTGACTGCGTGCGAACTGCACGATGTCGTAAATAGTAAGAAAGTAGTACTCGTATTTCAGTTCGGCGATCAACGTCAGTTCGTATTCGATCTGCGCATGAATGCGTTGCTCCGGTCCATTGGGCCAGCGTATAGGGATGCCGGCTTCTACCAGTTCACGCAGGTGATCGCGGGCGGTTTTACCGGGCGCGAGGACTTCAGACGGGTACTGATACTGCAGTTCCTTCAGGCTGAAGCTACAGCGGTTGGCAATCCTGATTGTGTTCTCTACGGCACTCCGGGGATAGAGTGCTGCAATTTCCTCGCGTGTACGCAGGTAGCGCTCTGCGTTCTGTTCCAGGCGGTAGCCGAGTTGATCCAGCGTACAGTTGTGGTAATTCGCGTTGAGTACATCCTGCAGGGGCTTGCGGCTGCGGTTATGCATCAGCACGGCATTGGTAGCCACTACCGGCAGTTGCTGGGACTCGGCAAAGGCAAGCAGTTTCTGAAGCTGCAGGTTTTCACCGGGTAGCAGCCGGTGGTTGAGAGCGATGTAGAGGCGTTCATCGAATTGCTGCCTGAGCGCAGTGGGCAATTCCAACGATGCACCAGTAGGCAGCCACAGACACAGCACATGCTTGCAGAGGTCCAGGATGTCCTGAAGAAAGGTCTGGTAATGACCCTTTTCGGCGCGCAGGCGGGAGGTGGAAATCAGCTGGCATATTTCGCTGTAGGCGAGTTTGTCTGGTGCGAGTAAAACCAGCTCCTGTCGCTCTTCCGGCAGGCGGAAGAAACTGCCGCAAATCAGCTTCAGCTGGCGGCCTTCGGTATCGAGCTTTTCCACTTCGGTATAGGCACGTACCACGCCGGCCATGGAACACTCATCGGTAATCGCGATGGCGCTATAACCGAGCTTGTGGGCGGTCGCAATCAGTTCCTGCGGATGGGAGGCACCCTGAAGAAAGGAAAAGTTACTCTGACAGAAAAGTTCTGCGTACTGCATGCAAGATATGTGGAGTCAGGTATTTGTCGCGGTGAACTCAGGAGTACACGCCGTGTAGGAACCAGTTTTCCGAAGTCAGGTCCTGGAACACCCAGTACAGGCTGCCCTGTTCTCCGCGGGCAATGTAGTAGTCGCGGGCATGGCGGCGGTGTTGCCACCAGTAGCCGTCGATACGCTCCGGGCCCTGCAGCAGTTGCAGTTCACCGTCGTAAAACAGTTTGTGATCCCGCTGCTGGATTCTGTCCGGCCTGGGCAGCAGCCAGCTTGGGCGGGGGGCATTGATGGGGCTTAGCTGGTGGCCTTGGGGTTTGCTTTGCAGGCTGAGGCTATCTGCGCTGGTCCAGGCCTGTTCCGGCAGGTAGCTCTCCTTCAGCGTGACACCGGACAGGGCCTGGTGACCGAGACGGGCTTTAAGCTTGTCGATCAGCTGGTAGCTGTCGTGCAGTTTGCTGCCTTCATCAAAAAGGTCTTCGCGCAGGCTGTGCGCTTCCAGCGAGCGCAGCTGCTCGCATTTGAGCGTTAGTGCCTGTATGGGCTCCGGTAATTCCACCCGTTCCAGTTGCAGCTTGGTGAGGGCAATCAGCCGCTGCGGATCCAGCAGTGGACGGGAAATTTCCACGTTCACCTCCTGGCTGCCACGGCTGCCAAAATCGAGAATCCAGCACAGCCGCTGGCTGTAGAGCTGGCGACGCTGCAGCTGCCGGCAGAGCTCGCGCACCAGACGCCCGGCGGGAAACAGCAACTGCTCGCTGTTATCCAGGGGGCTGGGGAAAAAGAGCGCACTGTGGAACTCCGGGGGCGGCTCGTAGCTGGGAACCGGGTCCGGGCGGGTGCCATTGAGGCGCGCGAGATACTCGATAAAACCGCGGCCGAAACGGTTGCCGACTTCGGACAGCGGAATCGCCAGCAACTGGCTCACCCGTTTGATCCCACAGGCATAGAGCTTGGCAATGGCCTTGTTGCTGCAGTCCAGCAGCTTGCTGGGGGCGAAGCTGATCCACTGGCGCCACTGCTGTGGTGTGGGTGCAGCCTTGGCCTCCGCCAGCCACTGGCGATGTTCCGGCAGCTGGCTGAGCAGGTGCGCCGCGCTGGGGCTGTGGCCCAGCCCCATAACATGACCGATGCGCATTTTGTGCAGCTCTTTACGCAGTTGCTGCAGGAGCGGGGCCAGTCCACCGCTGGCCTTGAGGCTGCCACTCAGTTCCAGAAACAGGCAGGCGGTATCGTCATCCGGTGCCTGCCGGGTTTTGCTGCCCTTGCCGGGTACACTACTGCGGGGGGAGACGACCGGGGTAAAGCTGTAGCCCCACTGGGCCAGCTGTTGCAGCAGCTGGGCTTCCCGTTCCAGGTCCCGCTCGAGCAACGTCAGTGCCGGGCAGTAGGCACAGGCGGTGGGAATGGTGAGGCCCGCGCAGACATTGTGTGTGCGGGCGATGGCATTAGCGGCCTGTATCAGGTTGCCCTGGGAAACAGCAAGCGGGGTCTGGTCCCCGGCGCGGTGCGCGCGGGTCAGTGCTTCCAGGGGTAGCTGCGGGAACTGGATACAAAGCCAGAGCATAGCGGGCTCCTGTGGGGATCAGTGCAGCGGCTGGTCACGGCGGACCAGATCCGGGCTGCGGGCCAGGTGTAGGCGCTGGCCGGATTTGCCATTGAGCTGCTTGAGCAGCTGTAGCGCCAGCTGCTCGCCATCGCTCTGCAGTTTCAGCCGGAGACTGGCGGGGGAGGGGCTGTCGGCGACCGAACCGGGGCGGAAGTGGAAGTGCAGGCAGTCGCCGTCGCGGGCGGCAATCTGCAGCCGGCGCAGGTCCTTGTCTGCCGGCATTTCCCGTCCCTGCCAGTTCACCAGCGCTCCGCAGGCGCCGGATTGCAGAGACTGCTCCGCCGCCCATAACTGATCGCGCTGCCCCCTGGGGTGCAGGATCAGCAGTTTTTCCAGCTGTACACCGGCCTGTACCAGTGCCGGTGCGTAGGGGATATGGGGCGGATTGACCAGAATCACCATGCGGTTCTGGCGGGTCATTTCCGCGAGTGCGGTCAGGATCAGGGACATCTCCCCGATACCCGCCTTGTCGACCAGCAATTCTGTCGTGGCTCCCCGGGGCCAGCCGCGGCTGGCGAGCAGGGCATCGAAGCCGCGATAGCCGGTGGTGATACCGGTGCGGAGCTGACGCTGGCGATTGGCCAGTTGCCAGATGTCGGGCCGGGTCAGCAACTGTTGTAGCGGCTGGCTGTCGGCCTGTTCACTTAACTGCTTGTTTTGCATGAAGTTTTCGGCGCTGTTCACGATCGGCTTGCTCCGCACGGGCTTTTGAAACGGGTTTAACTGGATGTGCATACAGTATCTACTGTCAATTTATACAGTAGTCATCCAGTGGCGGCAAGCCCGTACCAGATAGAGTGGCACTTTTTTGCACAGGGCAAACCGGCTATGATTCGGCCTCTTTAAGTGACCGCCAGAATTGAACCGATACCAGGTAAGTGAGGAGACAGGGTGAGCATCAAATCCGATAAGTGGATTCGCCGTATGGCAGAGAGCGAGGGCATGATCGAGCCCTTCGAGCCGGGCCAGGTACGTCACGGTCTATCGGGCGATCGCCTGATTTCCTACGGCACTTCCAGTTACGGCTACGATGTGCGCTGTGCCAGTGAGTTCAAGATCTTCACCAACGTGCATTCCGCCACCGTGGACCCGAAGGCGTTCGATGAAGACAGCTTCGTGGATGTGCAGGGCGATTACTGCGTCATCCCCCCCAACTCCTTTGCCCTGGCGCGCACCGTGGAATATTTCCGCATCCCGCGCTCGGTTCTGACCATCTGCCTCGGCAAGTCCACCTACGCTCGCTGCGGTATCATCGTGAATGTGACGCCGCTGGAGCCGGAGTGGGAAGGGCACGTAACCCTGGAGTTCTCCAATACCACCAACCTGCCGGCGAAGATCTACGCGAATGAAGGTGTGGCACAGATGCTGTTCTTCGAATCCGATGAGATCTGCGATGTGTCCTACAAGGATCGCGGCGGCAAATACCAGGGCCAGCGCGGCGTCACCCTGCCCAAGACCTGATCGCCCAACCTGACAAATACACTGCCATGACAGACTTTCCCGCCCAGGCCGATGTACTGATCATCGGCGCCGGCGCCGCCGGCCTGATGTGCGCGGCGGTGGCGGGCAAGCGTGGCCGCAGTGTGCTGGTGCTGGACCACGCCAACAAGGTCGGCAAGAAAATCCTGATGTCCGGTGGCGGCCGCTGCAATTTCACCAATCTGTACACGGCGCCGGACAACTTCTACAGCGAAAACCCCCATTTCTGTAAATCCGCCCTGGCCCGCTACACCCAGTGGGACTTTATTGCCCTGGTGGAAAAGCACGGCATTCCCTACCACGAGAAAACCCTGGGCCAGCTGTTCTGCGACAACAAGTCCCGGGATATCGTCGATCTGCTACTGGCGGAATGCCGCGAGGCAAAGGTACAGATCCGCACCCGCTGCGAGATCCAGCGTATCGAGCCCATCGCGGGGGAAGGAAAAAAAGGGTTTGAGGTACATACCGCCCTCGGCCGGGTGGTCTGTGAATCCCTTGTGATCGCCACCGGAGGCCTGTCGATTCCCACCATGGGTGCGACCGGTTTTGGCTACGAAGTTGCCCGTCAATTTGGTCACAATATCATTCCTACCCGAGCGGCACTGGTGCCCTTTACCCTGAACAAGCGCGCACTGGCGCGGCAGCAGGAGTTGCCCGGGACTTCCCTGGCGGTAAACGCCAGCTGTGATCAGGGACACTTTCACGAACAGATGCTGTTTACCCACAAGGGGTTGAGTGGTCCTGCGGTGCTGCAGATTTCCAGTTACTGGCGCGAGGGAAAGCCGGTCGAATTTGACCTGGCCCCGGGGGTTGATCTGCCGGAGTGGCTCAGTGAGCAGCGCGGAAAAAAACCGGAAAGTTTCCTGCACACGGTGCTGGCGGAAATCTGGAGCAAAAAGCTGGTGCAGTTTTTTCTGCAGAGAAATGGACTGGAAAGCAAGCCCCTGAAACAGTACAGCGACAATGCCTTGCAGGATGTGGGGGCCAAACTTCAGACTTGGACACTGGTGCCCGAGGGCACCGAAGGCTACCGCACTGCGGAAGTGACTCTCGGTGGGGTGGATACCAATGAGGTTTCGTCCCGCAGTATGGAAAGCCAGAAACAGTCAGGGCTGTATTTCATCGGTGAAGTACTGGACGTGACCGGCTGGCTGGGTGGCTTCAATTTTCAGTGGGCTTGGGCTTCTGCCCATGCCGCCGGTGGTGAGGCCTGAAGGGGAAAAATATGGGTGATGTTCTGCCGTTCGAGCGCAAGACCGTGTGGGAAAAACACAAGGGTAGCAGCCTGTGCCGCGATGGGTTCCACAAGTGGGTGGTAGTGACAGAGCGCAAGTTTGATGTGAAGCAGGGAAAGCTGGTGACGGAGTACCGCTGTCAGCGCTGCGGAAAGATCAAAACCAAGTTGTTGTAATTGGTTGCATCAATGTCGTCGCGCTTTGTGGTCACCAGCTGACCCGGGTGAACATTCTGGTGCACCCGAACCAGCGATGACGCATTACGATTTAGCAGTCCTGATCCTCTGCACCGGCTTCTTCTTTCATCTCTTCACAGGTGTCTTCCACCGCATTGCCAACATCGGTGATGGTTTCATCAATGGTTTCGCCAACTTCTTCCGCTCCGGATTCTTGTTCACAGGCTGTGATCCCCGTTACCAACAGCGCGGCAAGTCCGACAATGCTTAATTTTTTCAAGGTTTCCATAAGGGAGCTCCTTTTTGGTCTGGTGGATTCTGTATTTCCTGCGACACAGGTCAGCAAGCTTCGTTCCCTATACGACATGCGAGCGTAATGTTTTATTTCAAGGTGTGCGCCGTTGGCTATGCCTGTTTTGTCGGTGAGAATCGTTAAGTTGGTCACATAATTAAAGTGATCCGGCGGTTTATTAGGCAAAATATGCCAGTAGAAATAAAAAAAGCCGGCGGATGCCGGCTTCTTTTTTACGGGTTGGAAACGGGCAGTCAGTCGTTGGTTTTGTCTGCCACGCCCATTTCTTTCAGCAGATTATCGGCGTGATCCACTTTCTCCATGACCCACAGCATATATTCCACATCCACGTGAATCGCGCGGGTATTGTCGTTGAAGTCCCAGTCGGCATTGATACTGTCATAGGTGCCGTCGAACACCAGACCGATGAATTCACCTTTACCGTTCATGGTGGCTGAGCCTGAATTACCGCCGGTGATATCCACGGTGGTCAGGAAGTTGACCGGAACGGAATCCAGCTTTTCATCGTAGAAGCGACCGTAGTCCTTGTTCTTGATGGCATCCAACAGTGCCTGAGGTGCATCGAACGGGTCTTCGCCGGTGTACTTGGCCTCGATACCACGCAGAGTGGTGAAGGGCACAAAGCCATCTTTACCGTCATTGCCATCGGCGGGACCTTTGATGGTACCGGCGGGCGGCGTGTAGCCTTTCACCAGGCCGTAGGTCAGGCGCAAGGAGCTGTTCGCATCCGGGTAAACGGGCTTGCCCTGTTCGTTGTAGTAGGCAATCAGCAGATCCATGTATTGCGGACGCAACTCGGCAAACTGGCCGGCCATGGCCTTATCATGTTGCTCAAGAGCGTAGCGGTCGTCGTAGGTGGCCACGGCCAGCTGGATGAAAGGATCTTCGCTGTTGCGGAAGTCTTCCGGGGTTTTATCCATCCACGCAAGGCGGGTTTCGGTTTTGGTGAGGCCGGTTTTGTCGTACATCGTGTCCAGCTTCTGCTGCAACGCATCACCACTCAGATTACCGCCAAAGAAGTTGTCGAAACTTTCCAGATGCTGGTCTTCCGGCAAGGCGTTGTAACGCTCGATGAAGTAAGTCCAGATGGCCTGGTCTACAGACGGCTCGAAGTTACGCTCGATACGCTTCATGCTCTCGGTGAAACGGGTCAGGTCGCGCTCCTGGTAGCCGGGCTCGCGCTCCATATTTGGTTTTTGTTTTTCCAGGCTCAGGCGGTAAAGGCGCTGTGCTGAACTGAGCATCGCGGAGCGGCCCATGTACCGCATTAGCATGTCACGCTCTTGGGTAGACTGCTGCTCGTTAATCAGCTGCTGTAGATCGCTGATTACAGAAGCGTATTTCTTCTTCGATTCCGGGTTGGCTTCGATCCACGCTTGCAGGTCTTCTTCCAGCTGCTGTTTGCGCTGAAGCAGGTCACTGCGGTTGTATCCCTCCATCATGCCGGTGAAGTTTTTCGAGTAGTTGTTCAGACCGGCTACCTGGCTTGCGTACTTGAGCGCGGCGTCCTTGTTGTTCTCGGTGGCTTTACCGATCACTTCCGACCACTCTGCAAGCACCTTCTGCATAGTGGGGTAGTACCAGGTGAAGTTGTTACTGACCTCTTCTGCAGTGCGGTAGCGGTTGGTGCGGCCGGGGTAACCGGCAACCATAACGTAGTCGCCCACTTCAGGGCCCTTGGTGGCGACCTTCAGGTGATGCTTGGGCTTGTAGGGAACATTGTCTTTGGAGAAGTCTGCAGGCTTGCCATCCGGGCCGACGTAGGCGCGCAGGAAAGAGTAGTCACCGGTGTGACGTGGCCACATCCAGTTGTCGATATCACCGCCGAATTTGCCGATGGAGGCGGCAGGGGCGTGTACCAGGCGCACGTCGCGAATCGCCAGTTGTTTGATCAGGTAGTAGCTGGCACCACCGTAGTAGCTGTAGACCTCGCAGCGGTGGCCGGGGTCGGATTCACAGTCTGCAACCAGCGTTTTTTCTGCGTCTTCAATCGCCTTGAAGCGGGTGGCACCGTCCATGTCATCGCTGAGCTTGCTTTTCACCTGATCGGTGACTTCCTGCATGTCCACGGTGACGTAGATACGTGAGCCGGGCGCTGCAGGCACTTCTTCATCCAGGGTCTTGGCGAGAAAACCGTTGGCTAGCAGGTCATTGTCTTCGGTGGAGTTGTAGGAAATAGAACCGTAGGCGCAGTGGTGGTTGGTGGCAACCAGCCCTTTGGGGGAGACAAAAGACGCCGAGCAACCACCGAGGCTGACCACGGCATTCATTGGGAACTGGGTCAGGTCGGTCATGGTTTTCGGGTCCAGTTCCAGGCCCAGGTCTTTCAGTTTGTTGCCGATTTCCGGCAGCTGGCGGGGCATCCACATCCCTTCGGTGGAGACACTGTCGGTCGTATTGCCTGCGGGTACGTCTTCTGCGGTTGCCACGGCGGCGCTGTCGTTGGCAGTCGGCGCGGGCCCTGCGGTGCGGTCATCTGCAGGTTTGCCGCAGGCGGTCAGCAGGGCAATCGCAAGGGAAAGACCCAGGGGTAACCCCAGGCTGTGGGGAAACTTCTTATCGTTCACTGTAAATCCTTATGCAGTCGCGTCGGAGTATGCGACGGTTGAAAAATAGACGGCCGCAGGAGCGGCCATGTGACCAGATGCTGCCATAGAATCCGTGGCGTCAGAATCTATTCTGCGGTCAGTGGTTCTGTGGCTGGGATAAGTTACCCACAGTGTAGAATGTGGGTTGGAAGTTGCTGACGACGCAGCTGTATCCACCCTCGCGACTCCAGGGCCATGGTGGAACCCCTGAAAGCAGTACAGGAAATATGATGTTGGAAAAACAGGATCTTGTAGATATTGCCCGCACCGAGATGCCATTCGGCAAGTACGCCGGTCGGCCATTGATCGACCTGCCGGAAGAGTACCTGCTCTGGTTCGCCAAGAAGGAGTTTCCCAAAGGGCGGCTGGGACACCTGATGGCGATTACCCTGGAAATAAAAATTGAAGGGCTGGAGGGGCTGGTTAAACCACTCAAAAAACAATGAGCCCCGTGAAGGGGCTCATGTTGTAGCGCATAGCTTACTTAGCGATAGACACGGCGACCATAGCGGTCGTAGCGATAGTGCCGTTTCTTGCTGCGGTCATACAGCCAGCCACTGGCACCACCTATGGCTGCACCAACAGCTGCACCACCTACATCGCCGGTTACCAGGGCGCCGGTGACCGCGCCGATACCGATACCGGTACCCACACGGCGGTCTGAATTACTCATATTGGCACAGCCTGCGGTGGCGAGAGTCAGTGCCAGAGCGGACACCATGCCGGTACGTTTGAGAGTTTGGAATCGCATATAAACTCCGCTTGCGTTTGCTAGGGACATCACGGCAGGAGTGTATGGTGGGCAGCCGGAGCTCCCAATAGCGCGTCACCTGGAAAGCCCGCGTGCGGAAAAAATGAGAAAAAAGTTTGGGGTAGGGCGACGCGACCCTACACTGGTAACAGTCCCGGGAAGACTCCCCCATCGCGAGACGAGGTGGAGTGCCAAGAAGAAGCGGTCCGTAACGGAGACTGAACATGACCGTAAATAGGCCCACAGCGGGTGACCACTGATCTGAAATTGATTGATTTCAGCGAGTGAACGAGCGGGAAGTTTCAGTCAGCTTGATTGGGTAAATGGGGCAGAGCGGTCGATATTTCATCGGCCGCTTTTCGTTTTTAAGCCCGGAACACCCGTACCGCTTGTCGCTTTTGGTTGTTTTAGGCGCCAAAAACTCATTATCCGGTGTGACTAACCTCTCAGGTCTGTCTCTGGGGGCTGGTCAAATCCTTAGCGACAAGAGTATTGTGAAAGCGTAATGACACCGCTGTCATATTCCCATTAAAAATGACAGCGGTGTCATTTGCCCGGGCCACAGACGGGCTCTCAGAGGTACCTGTTCGCAGTAGCAGACAAGAAGTACCGGCATAAAGATGTAGTTGAATGCCGTTCAATCGGGGGCAGCGTTGCCCGTTGAGGTATGACGGATACAGCACACCGCTGCTCTCATTGATAGATCCTGACCCATAAAAGATAACGACAAGGTGAAAATCAATGAAAGGGCTCACACCAAGCCACTGGCGTCGCGCATTGCTAGCGCTCGGCCTTGCCAGTTCCTCCGCCATCGCCGCACCCGGCGCTCCTACCATTGAATGGATGGAAACCAGTTTTGCCATCATCGAGGTGGATGAAGCGGCCACTGCCTACGAGCAGCTGGTTACCATCAATGACTATGCGGAAGTTCCGGTAGCCTGGTCCAAGTGGTCCGGCGATCCGGCCACCACCGCTCAGTACCTGCTGAATGGTGAAGTCGTACTGGAACAATCCGTTTCCGGGACCGGTACCCAGACCGGCACAGCAACACTACAGGTAGCCGAGGGCGGCCAGTACTCCCTGCAGGTTGCACTGTGCAACGACGATGGATGTGCAACCTCTGAGGCCAAAGACATCGTGGTGGCCGATACAGATGGCAGCCACCTGGATCCGATCACCGTAACCGCCGGTGAAAATAACCAGCCATACCAGAACACCAGTAACTCCGTGGTGGGCACTTACTTTGTGGAGTGGGGTGTTTACGGTCGTAAATTCTCCGTCGACATGATGCCCTCCTATAACCTGACCCACCTGATTTACGGGTTTATCCCCATCTGTGGTGGTGACGGCATCAACGACAGCCTGAAAGAAATCGAAGGCTCTTTCCAGGCCCTGCAGCGTTCCTGCTCCGGTCGTGAGGACTTCAAGGTTTCCCTGCACGATCCGTTTGCGGCCGTACAGAAATCCCAGGCAGACCAGACTTTCTCCGATCCCTACAAGGGCAACTTCGGCCAGTTGATGGCCCTGAAGCAGGCCTATCCGGACCTGAAAATCCTGCCCTCCATCGGCGGTTGGACCCTGTCCGATCCGTTCTACTTCTTTGACGATGCCGCCAAGCGCAAAACCTTCGTGGACTCGGTTGAAGAATTCATGCGCACCTGGAAGTTCTTTGACGGTGTGGATATCGACTGGGAATACCCAGGCGGGCAGGGTGCGAATGCCAGCCTCGGCGATCCGGCCATCGACGGTGAAACCTATCGCCTGCTGATGCGCGACCTGCGCGCCATGCTTGATGGCCTGGAGCAGGAAACCGGCCGCGAGTATCAACTCACTTCTGCGATTGGTGCCGGCGCCGACAAGATCGAAGATGTGGATTATCTCGATGTACAGCAGTACATGGATTACTTCTTCGTGATGACCTACGACTACTACGGTGGCTGGAGCAACGAGGTGCTGGGTCACCAGACCGCGCTGTATGCCCCGAGCTGGCGTCCGGACACCGATTACACCACCCACAATGGTATTCAGAACCTGTTGGGCCTGGGGGTTGATCCCGGCAAGCTGGTTGTCGGCGCTGCCATGTACGGCCGCGGTTGGACCGGTGTTTCCGGCTGGACTGGCAACGATCACATGACCGGTACTGCGACCGGTATGGTGAGCGGAACCTGGGAAGATGGCGTTGTCGATTACCGCGATATCGTCGGCCGTCTTGCCACCGGTGAGTGGGAAGAGTACTACGACGAGACCGCTGAAGCGCCGTACATCTTTAAGCCAAGCACCGGCGACCTGATCACCTATGACAACCATCGCTCCGTCATGGCTAAGGGCGCTTACGTACAGTCCAACAACCTGGCCGGTCTGTTCTCCTGGGAAATTGACGCAGACAACGGCGACATCATGAATGCCATGCATGAAAGCCTCGGTCACGGCGATGGTCTGGATAACCGTACCCCGACTGCCCGTGCCGGTGGTGATCAATCCGTGGACAGTGGTGCCAGTGTCACCCTCGACGGCAGCACTTCCAGTGACCTGGACAACGACCCGCTGACCTACAGCTGGATACAGGTTTCCGGACCCAGTGTCACCCTGCAAAATGCCAACAGCGTTTCTGCAAGCTTCACTGCACCGACCGTTAGTGCGGACGAAGAGCTGGTGTTTGAGTTGACGGTTACCGACGACAGCGATGCCAGCGGTTCCGATCAGGTGTCTGTCACCGTTCTCGCGGACCAGCCGAACCAGGCCCCCAGTGCCAATGCGGGTGCAGACCAGATCGTGGTTACCCCGGCCACCGTGTCCCTGAATGGCACCGGCTCCAGCGATCCCGATGGCGATGTACTGACTTACGCCTGGACTCAGGTTTCCGGTGCCAGCGTAAGTCTGAGCGATGCCACTGCTGCTAGCCCGAGCTTCTCCGCGGCGGAAGTCACTGCGGAACAGGAGCTGGTATTCGAGCTGACGGTCAGCGACGGCACCCTCAGCGACGACACACCGGATCAGGTCAGCATCTTCCTGCTGCCGCCGGATGCCAACACCGCGCCGGAAGTCTCCGCTCCATCTCAGGTCACCATTCAGGAAGGTGCCAGTGATTCCATCACCGCCACCGGTACCGATGCCGACGGTGATGCTCTGACTTATACCTGGAGTGGTATGGCCAACGGTTCCGGTGACACCATCACCATCACTGCACCGCAGGTAGAAGCCGATACCGAGTTCTCCCTCACTGTTACTGTCAGCGATGGTATCGACAGCGCAAGTGCGACGGTCACCGTGGTCGTGACAAACGCAGGTGGCGGCGGTAGCTGTGTCCTCACCGATCCGAATGCGGGTAATTTCCCGGCGTGGCAGTCTGGCAGCACCTACCTCGGTGGTGATCAGGTGAGCTTTGACCAGCTGGTATGGGAAGCCAAGTACTGGACCCAACAGCAGCCGGGCTTCAGTGCGGATGCGTGGAAGCTCATCAGCGATGTCGAGGTGCCCT
The DNA here is from genome assembly GCF_009931115.1 of Microbulbifer hydrolyticus. Taxonomy (NCBI): domain Bacteria; kingdom Pseudomonadati; phylum Pseudomonadota; class Gammaproteobacteria; order Cellvibrionales; family Microbulbiferaceae; genus Microbulbifer; species Microbulbifer hydrolyticus. Next base: position 1,274,450 of record NZ_CP047491.1, read on the forward strand.
GGAATTCCAGCACGGCCTACAACGGTGGTGATGAGGTGAACCACAACGGCCTGCGTTACCGGGCCAAGTGGTGGACCCAGAGCGAGCCGGGCGTTTCTTCCGACTGGGAAGAGATCGGCGAAGCGACGTGTAACTAAGTACTAAAGCACTAAACAGAGGGCGCCATCGCGCCCTCTGTTCTTTGTGTTGTTACAAAAAATTCAACAAGGTACACAAGCATGAAAAGGCTAATATTGAGCGTGATCGCTCTCGGGCTTTTTTCCGCCAATGCAGCGGCGGTGGATTGCAGTGCGCGTCCCACATGGGAAAGCAGCGCTATCTATCTCGGTGGTAATTCCGTACAGCACCTGGGAAACGCTTACACAGCGAATTACTGGACCCAGAACAATAACCCGGCTACCAATTCCGGCACCTGGGATTACTGGAAATACGACGGTGCCTGTGACGGCAGTTCCTCTTCAGGGGGCTCCAGCTCTTCGTCATCCAGCTCGAGCTCTTCCTCCTCGTCATCGAGTTCCTCGTCTTCCAGTTCTTCGTCCAGCTCGGGAGGCTCCGGCGGCGGTTCCTGTACCTCCATGCAGTATGTGGCGGGCACCAGCTATGCCGCGGGCGAGTTGGTGCAGAACGTGGGTCTGGAGTTCCAGTGCAATATTGCCGGCTGGTGTTCCTCCGCGGCAGCCTGGGCGTATGAGCCGGGTGTCGGCATGCACTGGGAGGATGCCTGGAGCCAGGCAGGGGATTGCGGCAGTTCGTCCTCCAGCAGCTCTTCCAGTGGCGGCTCCAGCTCTTCCTCAAGCAGCTCCGGTTCGTCGAGCTCTGGCGGCTCATCGGGTGGGAGCTCGTCCGGTGGTAATAGTGGCCTGTTGCCAAAACACGCGCTGGTCGGCTACTGGCACAACTTCGACAACGGTTCCGGCTTGTACCGTATCAGTGAGGTTTCCGATGTGTGGGATGTGATTGTGGTGGCCTTCGTGGATGACGCGGGCAACGGCAATATTGCGTTCAACCTGGACCCGGGCCTCGACAAGCAGCAGTTTATCGACGACATCGCTGCCAAGCGCGCCGCGGGTAAAATTGTGGTCGCTTCCTACGGTGGCGAGAAGGGCACGGTAACGCTGAACACCGAGGAGAACGTCACCAACTTCGTCAACAGTACCGCGGCAATGATCGACGAGTACGGGTTTGACGGGATCGATATCGACCTGGAGTCCGGCGCCGGCGTAATGCACGGTGCACCGGTGATCCAGAATATGGTGAATGCGGTCAAGCAGTTGAAGCAGCGCTACCCGGGCATGTACCTGTCGATGGCACCGGAGCACCCTTACGTACAGGGTGGCTACGTCTCCTATACCGGTATCTGGGGCGCCTACCTGCCGATGATCGACCAGCTGCGCGATGAGCTGGACCTGTTGCATGTGCAGCTCTACAACAATGGCGGCCTCGCCACGCCATACCAAGGGCCGGCATATGCAGCAGGCTCCGTGGACATGATGGTGTCTTCAGCCCTGATGCTGATTGAGGGCTTCCCGCTGGGTTACGGCAACGCAGGTTTCTTTGACGGGTTGCGCCCCGACCAGGTCGGTCTCGCACTGCCGTCTGGCCCCAGCGCCGCCGGCAGCGGCTTTGCCACTACCGCGGATATCAATCGCGCGCTGGACTGTCTCACGCAGCAGCTGAACTGTGACACGCTGACGCCGTCGCAGGCGTACCCGACGTTCAACGGCGTGATGACCTGGTCCATCAACTGGGACATGAACGACGGTGGTATTTTCTCCGGACCGGTAGGTAGCCATGTGCATAACCTGCCGTGATCTTCCGATGAGCACGTAAAATGAGAAGGGGCGCTGAAAAGCGCCCTTTTTTATGTCTGGAATAGATCCCGGATCTGCCACGCATAAAAAAACCCGGCGAAAGCCGGGTTTTTTGTTTTCGGAATCGCCGCTTAGCGGTCTTCCGCAGCGACGTAGTCGCGCGCAGTGTGGCCGGTGTACAGCTGACGCGGACGACCAATCTTGTACGGGTTGGAAATCATCTCGTTCCAGTGTGCGATCCAGCCGGCGGTACGGCCAGTAGCAAAGATCACGGTGAACATGTCGGTGGGGATGCCGATGGCCTTCATGATGATGCCGGAGTAGAAGTCCACGTTCGGGTAGAGTTTCTTCTCTACGAAGTACTCGTCTTCCAGGGCAATCTTTTCCAGCTTCTTGGCGATGCGCAGCAGCGGGTCGTTCTCGGCACCCATAGCGCCCAGAACCTCGTCACAGATGCCCTGCATGACGCGAGAGCGCGGGTCGAAGTTCTTGTATACGCGGTGGCCGAAGCCCATCAGGCGGAACGGATCGTTTTTGTCTTTGGCTTTTGCAACATACTCGTCGATACGGCTCTCGTCGCCGATCTCTTCCAGCATGTTCAGTACCGCTTCGTTGGCGCCACCGTGTGCCGGGCCCCACAGGGTCGCAATACCGGAGGAGATACAGGCGAAGGGGTTGGCACCGGAGGAGCCGGCCAGACGTACGGTAGAGGTCGAGGCATTCTGCTCATGGTCTGCGTGCAGCAGGAAGATCACGTCCATGGCCTTGGCCACAACCGGGTCGATCTTGCTCGGTTCACAGGGGTTGCCGAACATCATGTGCAGGAAGTTCTCGGAGTAGCTGAGGCTGTTGTCCGGATACATGAACGGCTGGCCCTTGCTGTGCTTGTAGCACATGGCAGCCAGGGTCGGCATCTTCGCGATCAGGCGATCAGCGGAGATCTTGCGGTGTTCGGGGTCGGTGATGTCGAGGGAGTCATGGTAGAAGGAGGCCAGGGCGCCCACAACGCCGCACATCATCGCCATCGGGTGGGCATCGTAGCGGAAGCCCTTGAAGAAGTTGACCAGAGACTCATGCACCATGGTGTGGTTCATGATGCTGTTGACGTATTCCTTCTTCTGCGCAACGGATGGCAATTCGCCATTCATCAGCAGGTAGCAGGTTTCCAGGTAGTCAGATTTCTCTGCCAGCTGCTCGATCGGGTAGCCGCGGTGCAGCAGTACACCCTTGGCACCATCGATATAGGTGATCTTGGATTCGCAGGAGGCGGTGGACATGAAGCCCGGGTCGTAGGTAAACAGGCCTTTGCTCGCCAGGCTGCTGACGTCTACAACGTCGGGGCCGGCAGTGCCGGAGTAGACCGGCAGGTCGAATGGGGCGTCGATACCGTCGACCGTGAGTTGAGCTTTCTTGTCGGACATTGTGGACTCCTAAAAACTATTCTTTTGCCAGCTTTCTTATTTCCACACAAATCACTGAATCGATTCAGCGATTCTACGGCCCAGGTAGGGGCGCGCTCCGCGCTCACCTGTGATCACCTTTTTATGGGAAAGGTTGATTCAGGCGGTTTTATGCACATGCGAAACCCGGGAAGTGCCGGATTCTGCGGGCTCGGAGGGCCTTCATTGGCTGCATCCGGACGCGGATATGGGGCTAGCGGGCTTTTGAGCGCGGCCAAACTTAAGTGCCGCGCCCCAAATTGTCAAACCAAATTGGAATGTCTGACCGGTTCTGTACCCGCAGGATCTTCCGTGTGGGGCGCGGGTGGCAGGGATTTTGCCTGTTGGAGTGGGGAATCTGGCGCGGAAATTTGGGTTGGTTGAAACAGGCGCTTCATACCTTGGTCTGGTATGTGGCGCGGTTTCCAACTGCTACAAAGCCGCCAACAACGGACTGCGGTTCGTTGTGTTTTGAAATTTGAATGCCTATAATCCGCGCGGCTTGCGCCTTGGTAAGGCCACTTTGTACAAGACCTCTACAGGTTGTGTGAATAGTGATCGGCAAGCTCGCCCGGGATACAGAAAATATTCGGGCGCCCCGTCTTTCAGGGCAACAAGGTGTTATTCCTGTGAACAAGAACAGACCTGTCAATTTAGACATTTCTACTATCAAGCTCCCTGCGCCAGCGTTGGTTTCCATTCTGCATCGGGTTTCCGGTGTGGTGCTCTTCGCCGTGGTTGCGCTTTTATTGTGTATGCTGGATTCCAGCCTGGAATCAGAGCAGGGTTTCCAAAAAGTAGCCGACTTTTTTACCAGTGTCCCGGCCAAGCTGGTCTTGTGGGCATCTCTGGCTGCGCTCATTTACCACTTGATCGCGGGTGTGCGTCACCTGCTGATGGATTTGGGCTTGGGTGAAAGTCTCGAAGGTGGTCGTCGCGGCGCCGTCATCGTACTGGTGCTTTCCGTTGTACTCATTCTGCTGGCGGGGGTTCTGGTATGGTAAAGGCAGTTACTGGTTTCGGTCGTAGCGGTCTGTACGACTGGTTCATTCAGCGGGTCAGTGCCGTAGTGCTGGTCGCTTACACCCTCTTTATAGTGGGTTTTATTTTTCTCTCCAAAGATTTTGGCTACGCCAGCTGGTCCGCGCTGTTTGAACAGCGTTGGGTGCGCGTATTCAGCCTGGTTGCCCTGTTCTCCACCATTGCTCATGCCTGGATCGGTCTCTGGTCTGTGGTGACCGACTACCTCACCAACCGAATGATGGGCGGCAAAGCGACCGTTCTGCGTATTCTGGTTGAAGTACTGCTGGGCGCAGTCGCCGTGTTCTACGCGGTGTGGGGCATTGAAATTCTGTGGGGTGTGTAAGTCATGTCGAATATGCGAACAATAACCTTTGACGGTATCGTAATTGGCGGCGGCGGCGCGGGTATGCGCGCGGCGCTGCAGATGGCCCAGTCCGGTTTCAAGACTGCGGTAATCACCAAAGTATTCCCGACCCGTTCGCACACGGTTTCCGCCCAGGGCGGTATCACCTGTGCGATTGCCAGCGATGACCCCAATGACGATTGGCGCTGGCACATGTACGACACCGTCAAAGGCTCCGACTATATCGGTGACCAGGACGCGATCGAGTACATGTGTTCCGTAGGTCCGGAAGCCGTGTTCGAACTGGAGCACATGGGGCTGCCGTTCTCCCGTACTAAAGAAGGACGCATCTATCAGCGTCCGTTTGGTGGCCAGTCCAAGGACTACGGCCGCGGTGGTCAGGCGGCGCGTACCTGTGCGGCAGCTGACCGTACCGGCCACGCCCTGCTGCACACGCTGTACCAGAACAACGTCAAGCACAATACCGTATTCCTGAACGAGTGGTTCGCGGTAGACCTGGTCAAGAACCAGGATGGCGCTGTTGTCGGTGTGATCGCGATCTGTATCGAAGACGGTGAAGTGGTTTTCATCAAGTCCAAGGCGACTGTATTTGCGACCGGTGGTGCCGGCCGTATCTTCGCTTCCACCACCAATGCGCACATCAACACCGGCGACGGTGTGGGTATGGCCCTGCGCGCCGGTATGCCGGTGCAGGACATCGAGATGTGGCAGTTCCACCCGACCGGTATTGCCGGCGCTGGGGTACTGGTTACTGAAGGCTGTCGTGGTGAGGGCGGCTACCTGATCAACAAGGACGGCGAGCGCTTTATGGAGCGTTACGCGCCCAACGCCAAAGACCTGGCTTCCCGCGATGTGGTGGCCCGCTCCATGGTACTGGAGATCCTCGACGGCCGTGGTGCCGGCGAGAATGGCGACCACGTATTCCTGAAGCTGGATCACCTGGGTGAAGAGCTGCTGCACAGCCGTTTGCCGGGTATCTGTGAACTGGCGAAGACCTTTGCCCACGCCGACCCGGTCAAAGAGCCGATCCCGGTTGTCCCGACCTGTCACTACATGATGGGCGGTATCCCGACCAACGTTCACGGCCAGGCCCTGACTCAGGACGCCTCCGGCAATGACCATGTGATCGACGGTTTCTACGCCTGTGGCGAGGTTGCCTGTGTATCCGTACACGGTGCCAACCGTCTCGGTGGCAACTCGCTGCTGGACCTGGTGGTATTCGGTCGCGCATCCGGCCTGTTCATCGAAAAAGCCCTGCGCGAAGGTATTGAGAACCGCGAAGCATCCGAGTCGGATATCGAAGCGGCCATGGCGCGCCTGAACCGCCTCGAAACCACCAACGACGGCGAATCAGCCGCGGACCTGCGCACCGAGCTGCAGGGTGTCATGCAGAACCACTTCGGTGTATTCCGTCGCGGCGATTACATGGCCGAAGGTGTCAAGAAGCTGGAAGGTCTACGCGAACGTATCGCGAACGTCCGTCTGGATGACAAGTCCCGCGCATTCAACACTGCACGTATCGAAGCGCTGGAGCTGCAAAACCTGCTGGAAGTAGCCGAAGCGACTGCCATCGCTGCGGAAGTCCGTACCGAGAGCCGTGGTGCTCATGCCCGCGAAGACTTCCAGGAGCGCGACGACGAGAACTGGCTGTGCCACTCCATGTACTTCCCTGCGGAAAAGCGTGTTGGCAAGCGTGCGGTTAACTTCACGCCCAGCACCGTGGAAGCTTTCGAGCCGAAAGCGCGTACTTATTAATTCGGGAGCGGAAAGACCATGTTGAAAGTAAGCATCTACCGTTACAACCCGGACACCGATTCTGCGCCGTACATGCAGGATTACGATCTCGATACCCAGGGCAAGGACCTGATGGTGTTGGACGTACTGGAACTGCTGAAGGCTCAGGACCCGAGCCTGGCGTTCCGCCGCTCCTGCCGTGAGGGCGTATGCGGCTCCGACGGCATGAATATTTCAGGCAAGAACGGTCTTGCCTGTATCATGCCGATCTCTGAAGCGGCGCCGAAAGGCAAGCTGGTACTGCGCCCGCTGCCCGGTCTGCCGGTCATTCGTGACCTGGTGGTGGACATGGAGCAGTTCTACACCCAGTACAAGAAAATCGAACCTTACCTGCAGAACGATTCACCGGCCCCGGCCATCGAACGCCTGCAGTCCCCGGAAGAGCGCGAAAAGCTGGATGGCCTCTACGAGTGTATTCTCTGTGCCTGTTGTTCCACCGCTTGCCCGTCCTTCTGGTGGAACCCCGACAAGTTCATCGGCCCGGCAGGCCTGCTGCAGGCATACCGCTTCCTGGCGGACAGCCGCGACGAAGCTACCGATGAGCGCCTCGGGAAACTGGACGACCCGTTCAGCGTATTCCGCTGCCACGGGATCCAGAACTGTGTGAACGTATGTCCCAAGGGCTTGAACCCCACTCGGGCCATCGGTCATATCCGCAATATGCTGATAACCCGCGCCGTGTAGGGAGTCCACTCCCGGGGGAACGCGGGTTCCCACCAAAAATAATCACAATTAGGCCGACAGCAAAGCAGGTGTCAGGCTTATACGAAAAAGGGGAGGTGTCTTTTTAGCGCCTCCCCTTTTGTGAGTGAAAGACAGGAAAGAGCGGCGTGAAATTCAAGGGTGCGCGCCGTCAACTGAGGTAGGCATTAATGCACGAAAGTACAATGGAGGAGCTCTGGCGTACTTCGCATATCTCTGGTGGCAACGCCGGATACGTGGAGGAGCTGTACGAGACCTATCTGCACGACCCAAGCGGTGTGCCGGAAGAATGGCGCAGTTATTTTGACAGCCTCCCGCGTGTCAATGGCGGTGATGTCTCACATGCCGCTATTCGTCAGCACTTCGAGCTGTTGGCGAAAAACCGTACCCGTCCTCTCGCCGCTCCCGGCGCCGGCTCTGTCAATGTGGAGCACGAGCGCAAGCAGATCAAAGTTCTGCAACTGATCAATTCCTACCGTCACCGCGGTCACAAAAAAGCCACCCTGGACCCGTTGGGTATCATGGCGCGCGAACAGGTGCCGGATCTGCAGCTAAACTACCATGGCCTCACGGAAGGGGATTTCGATACCACCTTCCAGACCGGCGATCTGTTTTTCGGCAACGGCGAAGCGACGCTGCGTGAAATTGTCGAAGGCCTCGAGAATACCTATTGCGGCAATCTCGGTGCAGAGATCATGCACCTGTCCAATCTGGACGAGCAGCAGTGGTTCCAGCAGCGCCTTGAGCGCAGCCAGTCGAAGCCTACCTTCGGCAACGATGTCCGCACCGAAATCCTGCAGCGTTTGTCTGCCGCTGAAGGTCTTGAGCGCCACCTGGATTCCAAATACCCGGGAACCAAACGCTTTGGCGTGGAAGGCGGCGAGAGCCTGATTCCGCTGATGGATGCACTGATCCGACGCTCCGGTACCTACAGCGTCAAAGAAATCGTGATCGGCATGGCGCACCGCGGCCGTCTGAACACGCTGGTCAACATCCTGGGTAAAAACCCGGCGGACCTGTTCGAAGAATTCGAGGGCAAGAAAACCCTGGATACTTCCGGCGACGTGAAATATCACCAGGGCTTCTCTTCCAACGTGATGACCCCCGGCGGCGAAGTGCATCTGGCACTGGCATTCAACCCCTCGCACCTCGAGATCTGTGCGCCGGTGGTTGTCGGTTCCGTGCGCGCTCGTCAGGACCGTCGTGGCGACAGCGCCGGCGAGAAAGTGATGCCGATCAATATCCACGGTGATGCGGCGTTCGCCGGCCAGGGCGTGGTGCAGGAAACCCTGCAGATGTCCCAGACCCGGGGCTACTACACCGGCGGCAGTATTCACCTGGTGCTGAACAACCAGGTGGGCTTCACTACCAGCAAACGCGAAGACGCCCGCTCCACCGAGTACTGTACCGATGTCGCGAAGATGATCGACGCTCCGGTACTGCACGTAAATGGTGATGATCCGGAAGCGGTTGTGCTCGCGGGCTTGCTCGCCGTGGACTACCGCTACGAGTTCAAGAAAGACATCGTCATCGACCTGGTGTGTTACCGCCGTCGCGGCCACAACGAGACCGATGATCCGTCTGGTACCCAGCCGCTGATGTACCAGACCATCCGCAAGCACAAGACCACGCGTACCCTCTATGCCGAAAAGCTGATCGCTGAGGGCGTGGTAAGCAAGGCGGAAGCCGACAAGCTGGCCAATGACTACCGGGACAAGCTGGACCGCGGTGAAGATGTGGCCACCGGTCTGGTGAAAAAGCCTGACGAGTCCATGTTCGTCGACTGGCGCCCCTACCTGAACCACGAGTGGACCGCGGAAGGCGACACCAGCTTCGAGCTGACAAAGCTGAAAGATGTGGCCACCCGTATGACGACCGTTCCCGACGGCATCGTGATGCAGCGTCAGGTGTCCAAGATTTATGAAGACCGCCGCAAGATGGCCGGTGGGGCGCTGCCCCTGAACTGGGGCATGGCGGAAACCCTGGCCTACGGAACGCTGCTGGAAGAGGGCTTTATGGTCCGCTTTGCCGGTGAGGACGTTGGTCGCGGTACCTTCTCCCACCGCCACGCGGTGATTCACAGCCAGAAAGATGGGCAGAGCTACGTACCCCTGCAGCATATGTTTGAAGGCCAGCCGCGTTTCGACATCTACGATTCGCTGCTGTCCGAGGAAGCGGTACTGGCCTTCGAATACGGCTACGCCACGACCACCCCGAAATCCCTGGTGGTGTGGGAAGCGCAGTTTGGTGACTTCGCCAACGGTGCCCAGGTCGTCATCGACCAGTTCATCACTTCCGGTGAGCACAAGTGGGGCCGCATGTGTGGCCTGGTGATGTTGCTGCCGCACGGCTATGAAGGTCAGGGACCAGAGCACTCCTCTGCGCGCCTTGAGCGCTTCATGCAGCTGTGCGCCGAGCACAATATCCAGGTGTGTAATGCCACCACCCCGGCACAGATTTTCCACCTGCTGCGCCGCCAGGCCGTGCGCCCGATGCGCCGTCCGCTGGTGATCATGAGCCCGAAGTGGATCCTGCGCCACAAACTGGCCACCTCCACCTTGGACGAGCTGGCCGAAGGACAATTCCACAACGTGATCGGCGACCAGGGCGTAGACCCGGCCAAGGTCAAGCGCCTGGTACTTTGCTCCGGGAAGGTTTACTACCACTTGCTGGAAGCGCGAATGGAGCGTGAGCAGGAAGATGTGGCACTGGTGCGCATCGAGCAGCTCTATCCGTTCCCGGACGACGAGTTCCTGGCTGCGGTATCCGCATTCAAGAACATCAAGAGCGTCGCCTGGTGTCAGGAAGAGCCGATGAACCAGGGGGCCTGGTACTCCAGTCAGCACCACCTGCGTCGTCTGCTGAACGAAGCACATCCAAAACTGGAGCTGGAATATGTCGGCCGCGCGGCTTCTGCTGCACCGGCGGCGGGCTATATGTCCACGCACCTGGAAGAACAGAATACGTTCATCAATGAGGCGCTGACTGTCAAATAAGGCAGCAGTACAACGAAGAGCAATCTCAGGAAACAGGAACAATGACCATCGAGATTAAAGCGCCAACTTTCCCGGAATCCGTTCAGGACGGCACTGTTGCCACCTGGCACAAACAACCGGGTGAAGCCGTGTCCCGCGATGAACTGATCGTGGATATTGAAACCGACAAAGTGGTGCTGGAAGTTGTTGCACCCGCAGACGGCGCCATCAGCGAAATTATCAAGGGAGAGGGCGACACCGTTCTCTCCAACGAAGTGATCGCCAAGTTCGAGGAAGGTGCCGGCGGCAGCGCTGGTGACTCTTCCGAAGCGGCACCTGCTGCAGAAGAAAAGGCGGAGGCTCCGGCTCCCGCTGGCGGCGAGAAAATCGCCATGCCTTCCGCGAAAAAAATGGCCGCGGAAAAGGGCGTCGACATTGCGGGTGTTGAAGGAACCGGCAAAGGTGGTCGCGTTCTGAAAGAAGACGTGATGAAAGCGGGCTCTGCACCGGCCGCCGCTGCTGCTCCGGCCGCTGCCGCCGAGGTCGCCGTTGCACCGGGTGAGCGCGTTGAGAAGCGTGTACCGATGACGCGCATGCGCAAGCGCATCGCCGAGCGCCTGCTGGATGCATCCCAGTCCACTGCCATGCTCACTACGTTCAACGAAGTGAACATGAAGCCGATCATGGACTTGCGTAAAAACTACAAAGACCTGTTCGAGAAGACCCACAATGGCACCCGCCTGGGCTTTATGGGCTTCTTCGTAAAAGCGGCCACTGAAGCGCTGAAGCGTTACACCGCCGTGAATGCCTCCATCGACGGCAACGATATCGTGTATCACGGTTACCAGGACATCGGTGTAGCGGTTTCCTCGCCGAAAGGCCTGGTGGTGCCGGTACTGCGCAATGCCGAGCACATGGGTCTTGCGGACATCGAAAACAACATCCGCGACATGGGCCTGCGCGCGCGTGACGGCAAGCTGACCATCGAAGAAATGACCGGCGGCACCTTTACCATCACCAACGGTGGTGTATTCGGTTCCCTGCTGTCCACCCCGATCCTGAACCCGCCGCAGACCGCAATTCTGGGCATGCACAAAATTCAGGAGCGCCCGATGGCGGTCGACGGAAAAGTAGAAATCCTGCCGATGATGTACCTGGCACTGTCTTACGATCACCGACTGATCGACGGCAAGGAAGCGGTTGGCTTCCTGGTTGCGATCAAGGAAATGATCGAAGATCCGGCGCGCATCCTGCTGGAAGTCTAAGCCGTCCGATTTTTGGAGATAGGGCGGTTAGCCGGTGTCCGGTGATCGCCCGAAACATATGAGCCTGTTTTTGATGCAGGCATCAGCGGCACCAAGACCGCCTCAGGGAATGCCGGGAAGATCCCCGGCCATGCGGATTCAAGTCCGCATACGTTGAATCCACACAAATTTGGAACAGACCATGTCAGAAAAATTTGACGTAATAGTAATCGGCTCTGGCCCCGGTGGTTATGTAGCCGCGATTCGCGCAGCGCAGTTGGGTCTGAAAACTGCCTGTGTTGAAAAATGGACCAATAAAGAAGGCAAGGTCGTCAACGGCGGTACCTGCCTGAACGTGGGTTGTATCCCTTCCAAGGCGCTGCTGGACAGCTCCTGGAAATACCACGAAGCGAAAGACGCTCTCGACGTACACGGCATCGATACCGGCAAGGTAAAGATTGACGTCAAGAAAATGATCGAGCGCAAAGCAGGTGTTGTGAAGCAGATGTCCGGTGGCATCTCCGGCCTGTTCATGGCCAACAAGGTCACTTCTATCCAGGGCACCGGCAAGCTGCTGTCTGGCAAGAAAGTGGAAGTTACCGACAAAGACGGTAAATCCACGACCTACGAAGCTGAAAACGTAATTCTGGCTTCCGGTTCTGTACCTGTGAACATTCCGCCGGCCCCGGTAGATGACAAGTTCATCGTTGACTCCACTGGTGCACTGGAATTCACCGAAGTACCCAAGCGTCTGGGCGTGATCGGTGCCGGTGTTATCGGTCTGGAGCTGGGCTCCGTATGGAGTCGTCTGGGTTCCGACGTTGTTGTTCTGGAAGCCCTCGACAGCTTCCTCGCCATCATGGATCAGCAGATCGCCAAAGAGTCGCAGAAGATCTTCAAGAAGCAGGGCCTGGACATTCGCCTGTCCTGCCGCGTGACGGGCAGTGAAGTAAAAGGCAAGGAAGTCGTTGTTACCTATGAAGACAAAGACGGCAAAGAGCACAAGGAAACCTTCGACAAGCTGATCGTGTGTGTGGGCCGTCGTCCGTACACCGAAGGCCTACTGTCTGAAGATGCCGGTGTGAAGATGGACGAGCGCGGTTTCATCTACGTCAACGACCTGTGCATGACTTCTGCGCCGGGCGTATGGGCTGTCGGTGACGTGGTGCGCGGACCTATGCTGGCGCACAAGGCATCTGAGGAAGGCGTTGTGGTTGCTGAGCGTATCGCCGGTCAGAAACCCATGATGAACTACGACGTGATCCCGAACGTGATCTACACTCACCCGGAAATCGCTGCGGTAGGTCGTACCGAAGAGCAGGTAAAAGCCGATGGTGAGCCCTACAATGTCGGTGTTTTCCCGTTTGTTGCTTCCGGCCGCGCCGTGGCCGCGAACGATACCAGCGGCATGGTAAAAATCATCGCCCACGCAGAGACTGATCGCGTACTCGGCGCCCACATTGTTGGCCCGTCTGCCGCCGATCTGGTGCAGCAGGTGGCGATTGCGATGGAGTTTGGCTCCAGCGCAGAAGACATCGGCATGACTGTATTCGGTCATCCGACCCTGTCTGAAACCGTGAAGGAAGCCGCGCTGGCGGTGAACGGCCACGCGATTCATATCGCCAACCGTAAAAAGCGCAAGTAAGCGACTCGCAGTTTCGGGGCGGTAACCCGGTTATCGTCCCGGTTTCATTTCAGAGTTCTGGTACTGCAAAGAAGCAAACCAGAAATTCTGTCTAAAGGTGCAGAGCAATCTGCAATTGGTAAACACATTTCAAATGTGAATTGGTATTGACTATGAACTTGCATGAGTATCAGGGCAAACAACTGTTTGCAGCATACGGATTGCCGGTTTCCAAAGGCATCGCAGCGGAAACCCCGGCAGCAGCAGCAGCGGCAGCAGACGAAATCGGCGGAGACAAGTGGGTTGTTAAAGCCCAGGTACACGCCGGCGGCCGCGGTAAAGCGGGCGGCGTGAAGCTGGTGGACTCCAAAGCGGAAATTGAAGAATTCGCCAAAAAGTGGCTGGGTAACAATCTGGTAACTTACCAGACAGACGAAAACGGCCAGCCGGTTTCCCGCATTCTGGTAGAAACCTGCACCGACATCGACCAGGAACTGTACCTGGGCGCGGTCGTTGACCGTTCCACCCGTCGCATCGTTTTTATGGCCTCCACCGAAGGCGGTGTTGAGATCGAGAAGGTTGCGGAAGAGACCCCGGAAAAAATCCTGAAAGCCACCATCGACCCGCTGGTAGGCGCTCAGCCTTACCAGGCGCGCGAGCTGGCATTCCAGCTGGGCCTGGAAGGCGACCAGATCAAGCAGTTCACCAAGATCTTCCTGGGCCTCGCCAAGATGTTCGAAGAGAAAGATCTGGCCCTGCTGGAAATCAACCCGCTGGTAATCACCCCAGAGAAAAACCTGCACTGCCTCGACGCCAAGATCGTGATCGACAGCAACGCGCTGTATCGTCACCCGGATCTGCGTGAAATGCACGACCCGTCTCAGGAAGACGAGCGTGAAGCACACGCTGCCAGGTGGGACCTGAACTACGTAGCGCTGGATGGCAACATCGGCTGCATGGTAAACGGTGCCGGCCTGGCCATGGGTACCATGGATATCGTGAACCTGCACGGCGGCAAGCCGGCCAACTTCCTGGACGTTGGTGGTGGTGCGACCAAAGAGCGCGTGGTTGAAGCGTTCAAGATCATCCTGTCTGACGAAAACGTGAAGGCAGTACTGATCAACATCTTCGGCGGCATCGTTCGCTGCGACATGATTGCAGAAGGCGTTATCGGCGCAGTTAAAGAGGTTGGCGTTAAGATTCCGGTTGTTGTTCGCCTTGAAGGTAACAACGCAGACCTGGGCGCCAAAGTACTGAGCGACAGCGGTCTGAATATTATCGCGGCCACCAGCCTGACCGACGCGGCAGAGCAAGTGGTTAAAGCTGCGGAGGGTAAATAATCATGTCAGTACTGATTAACAAAGATACCAAAGTAATCTGTCAGGGCTTCACTGGCTCCCAGGGTACTTTCCACTCCGAGCAAGCCATCGAGTACGGTACAAAAATGGTCGGCGGTGTAACCCCGGGCAAGGGCGGCCAGACTCACCTGGGCCTGCCGGTGTTCAACACCGTGAAAGAAGCTGTAGAAGCTACCGGCGCAGAAGCGTCTGTGATCTACGTACCGGCGCCGTTCTGTAAGGACTCCATCCTGGAAGCGGCGAACGGCGGTATCAAGCTGATCGTATGCATCACCGAAGGCATTCCTACCATGGATATGCTGGATGCCAAGGTTAAATGTGACGAGCTGGGCGTACGCCTGATCGGCCCGAACTGCCCGGGCGTGATTACTCCGGGTGAGTGCAAGATCGGCATCATGCCGGGTCACATCCACAAGCCGGGTAAAGTGGGCATCGTTTCCCGCTCTGGCACCCTGACCTATGAAGCGGTCAAGCAGACTACCGACCACGGCTTCGGCCAGTCCACCTGCGTGGGCATCGGTGGCGACCCCATCCCGGGCTCCAACTTCATCGACATTCTGGAAATGTTCCAGAACGACCCGCAGACCGAAGCGATCGTAATGATCGGCGAGATCGGTGGTTCTGCTGAAGAAGAAGCGGCTGCTTACATCAAGGCAAACGTCACCAAGCCGGTGGTTTCCTACATCGCTGGTGTAACCGCTCCTCCTGGCAAGCGCATGGGCCACGCTGGTGCGATCATCTCCGGTGGTAAAGGCACCGCGGACGAGAAGTTCGCAGCGCTGGAAGACGCTGGTGTTAAAACCGTCCGCTCCCTGGCGGAAATCGGTAATGCTCTGAAGGAAATCACTGGCTGGTAATCAGCTATTGCTTCTGATGCATAAAAAAAGCTGCCTTCGGGCAGCTTTTTTTATGCCTGTAGCTCGAATTCCTGGTTAATCCTGCTGTCTCTCCTGGTGGCGGGAATCCTTGCCTCCCAGGCAGTTTGTTGGTAACTTCGAAAGCCCAATGCGCCAATGTTTGCCACGCCAATTCAGGAACAATTACGTTTCAGGGCATTTCTGGGTAATCGTCGTAACGGCTGCTAGGCCGAGGAAGTGGCTTCACATAGCAAATTGGCAAGGCTATGTGGTCGACTTGAATGGAAAGTCAAAATATTCAAAAGGGAGTTTTAAGTGTGAGAACAGTGCCTGGTAAACCGACTCGGTTAGACGTCCAGAGTATCTCTATGCAACTTTTGTATAGAGGCTTTTCGAAGATGCCGTTGATACCGACGAGCGCGCGATACAACATTACTCTGTCTCATAGCCAGAAGTTTGTATGGTATCGCGTTGCGAAAGTTGGTACGCGAACTATTTTTAATCACCTGAAAGATAGTGGCGTTCCTCTTGATGTGGAGCACGCAAGTTGGCTCCATTACCCTGTGAAATCTTTTGAAGACTATTTCAAGTTTGCGTTCGTACGCAATCCCTGGGATAGGGTCGTCTCCTGTTGGCGCAACAAGGTTTCGAAGAGCGCCAACAAGAATTTCTTTCAGCTACCGGAGTCGAAGGCTAAAACTCTTCAAACCTTTGAAGGGTTTGTGGACTTCCTGTCTACCGTTGATATAAAAAACTGCGACCGTCATATACGCGCGCAGTCGGCACTGATTGATCTAAACTCGGTTGATTATATTGGCCGAATGGAGACGTTTAATGACGATGTTGATTATGTCTTCAAGAAGCTGAAGTTGCCTGAAAAGGAAATGGTCAGCCGAAATGTGACGTCGTCGGAAACATCCTACAAGCAATATTATTCGGACGACTTGGCCAGCAAGGTTGCCAAAATCTACCGCAAAGATATTCAGGTATTCGGGTACGAATTTTAACGTTGTTTTACTTTTGATTTTTTCTGCGTATACGTCCGCACTCAGAAGCTGCTCCCGGGCAGCTTTTTTGTGCCTACGCAAGCTTGCCTATCGCTGTTTTCACTAGCTAATGCCGTGTTCTGCGGCTAGCCGATCCAAAGGACTGAGAGTATCGTTTGCATGTTCTCCTATGACATGGGTATAGATCATCGTTGTCTTGACGTCACTGTGTCCCAGTAATTCCTGGATAGTACGAATATCCGTACCAGCAGCGAGCAAGTGCGTGGCAAATGAATGCCGAAAAGTATGGCAGCTGGCCGCCTTCCGGATCTCTGCCTTGCCAATCGCACGAGCCACGGCGCGCCGTACCTGTTGTTCGCGTATATGATGCCGGCGCATCACTTGCATGCTAGGGCAGAATGCAGGCCCATCAGCAGGGAAGACATACAGCAAGGCCGTTTTATCGTGCTTCGCACTAACAGAGTTGGCCTCTGGTCGATAAATAGCCCCAACCCCTTCTTCACAGTCCCTGCGATGCAATGCCATCGCCATCTCAACCTGAGCCTGCAGCGGCGCAACCAGTGCCGCAGGCAACAGCGTACGGCGTGCCTTATTACCCTTGGCCTCGTTCACTGTTATTGCTTGCTGCTCAAAATCAAAATCCTGTATTCGTAGACGTACGGCTTCCATTACACGCAATCCGGAGCCGTACATCAGCGATGCGACGAGCCAGCTTTCTCCCTTTAGGAAAGAAAGTATCCTCATCGCTTCATCTTGACTGAATACAACAGGCAGCTTTCTCCCTTTATTGGCACGGGTAAAATTCAAAGTTCCAATATCGAGGCGCAGAAACTGCCGATAGAGAAAGACCACAGCATTGAGCGCCGTTTTCTGGGTATTGATTGATACCGATCGATCACAAGCAAGGTGACGGAGCCAATCGTCGATGTGCTCTCCATTGAGGTGCTCCGGCCTCTGCATACCATGAAACCGGATGTAGCCTCGAATCCAACGGCAGTAAGTTTCTTCCGTCCTGAATGCTAGTCGCTTTGCGCGCATGAATGCTCGTAAGCGATCCATAAACTTAACTGGGGGAGAGGGTAGAGGGCGAGGTACGTCTTCCATGTTTGACCCCTTAGACAAATGAAATGTATGAATATACAGTATTTTGTCTATTTTCTGTCCCTCGTCAATTACAATCGATTACACTGCCCTATATCTACCGAGAGTTACCAGTCCCCAGAAAAAAATCTATATATATCAGAGAGTTAATTTAGCTTTGTGGAGTTGAGATAGTGGGCAGCATGATCAATTTTGTGCTCCCCAGTGGACCGGGCGAATGGCCGGAAACCTTGACGCCGCAAGGGCTAGCGCGCATTCTTGTCGTAAATAATCACGGTGGATAGCGGGCGGCAGAATATGGCGCACATCGCCCACGATATAACTGTTAACTGCAATTAGTCGGCAAAGTCCGGATAGATAATGAAAATAAGTATTATCAAAGATCATGTTATCGGCGGGGTATCGTACTTCGTTTTATGTATGGCGATAGCCATGCTTTTTCTGAATACTCTGTCCACTGATGATGAAATTATTCGCTTACTCGGCAAGAGCTTCCTATTGGCGTTGGGTTACTATGCCGCAGTTGCAGGTCCTTTAGTAGCGTATGGCAAGGGCTGTCAAAAGCAGGATGGTAAAGGCTGGCGAGCCACGTTTGCAGTCGTGTACGTAATTTACTCGCTTCTTTTCATCGGTATCGTCAGCTTGGTGGCCTACGTTGCATTCAGCAGTTAACAAAGCCAGGCAGGATGCTCCGGGCCTTCGGCCCTCCGCGGGACAGCTTACCTTGTGCACTTTTTGCGCGGGTCGCTGCGCTCCCATTTTCGCGCAAAACGCGCACAAGGTAAGCTGCCCCTGCTGGCGGCGTTATGCATAAAATCACATGAAGTTCGCAATTGAATACAAGCTTGAAGATCACGGATGGGCGACTGTCGTACTAACTGACGGGAAAAAATCATGCGACTCGGCAGTTTCATATCTGCATGATAGTCTCGGTGAACTTGCTCAAATGGCTGTTGACTTAAAAAACGGAGTTAAAGAATCGAAAGTTGTGTTTATGGATGAGCCAGGTGAATTACAGTTTTTAGTTTCGGTAGAAAACGAAGTGGCATCTTACGAAGCTCGTTGGTTTAGTGATTGGGCGAGCTGGAATATGCATCCGGAATCAGATTACAAATCGGTTCTATCTGGCAAATGCAAAACGCAGAGAATTATTCAACAAATATCAACGGTACTGTGGAATATTCATCAAAATATAGGTCCAGAACAATATAAGGAGCGTTGGGTGGAGCACGATTTTCCTTTAAAACAGTTTAGAGAGCTAGCAAATGCATAACAAACCGCTGCACTCTGACACATACTGCTACGCTCGTTTTTGTGTGTGTCGCTGCGCTCCATTTTCACACAAAAACGCTCTCCGCAGTATGTGCAGGTGAGCGGGGCGTTAGTGAGCAATTAGAGATGAGAGCATTATTCCTAATATTTTTTGCTTTTATAGTCGTCTCATGCTCTAGAGAAGTTTACCCTGCAATAGCCGGGTTTCATTTTTCAGCAGGAAACATAAGAAAAGCTGAGCTCTTGCCGGCTTTAGATGAGTACGCCAAAGAGCATGGCTTTAAAAAGCTGCAGGAAGGTGGCGGGAATATGAAGCCGGAGGTTAAAGAAAACTTCCTTTTCGCAATATACATAAATAGCCAAAGCTATGAGTTTTCTGTCAACAACGTTTTAGATAGATCTTGCTTTACAGTAGCAACATATGACAAAGCAAGAACAGGTGACGCACCTGCAATTGAACTGGCAGAATCACTTAAGAGCTGGCTATCCAAAAATTACCAGGGCTCATTTGTTGAGCACGGAGACCAGTACTGTGGTCAAACTCACTAACAAACGCAGGCAGTTTGCTACGGCCCTTCGGGCCTCCGCGGGACGGCTTACCTTGTGCACATTTTGCGCAGGTCGCTACACTCCCATTTTCGCGCCAAATGCGCACAAGATAAGCCGCCCCTGCTGCGGGCGTTAACGTCATGAAGCTTATAGAAGATCAGTCTCCGCCAGCTGCAACAACAAGGCAGTTTGTGGCTTGGGAAACTGCATACAAAGTAGAGATGCCGAGTGATTTGCTAGGATTGCTACAAATGGCAGATGGTCCATTGTATGAATGGCCAGATAAAAAATTTAGGATTAAAATTTTTGGTTGCCAACAGTCCTGCGGTATTGCAGATTCTTACCATGTTTCGGAGCGTTGCGAGGGAGGTATTCCTTTAGCTCAGGGAGATGGATACTTGGCAATTTATAAAAAGGAAAATGACCAAATTAGTGGGATCTATGTCGTTCCAGAAAATGACGTAACCTGGAGTAGCGCAGTTTACGCTTGCATGTCATTGAACGATTTATTAGCTGCCGGTAAAAGTCTTGGCGAATGGTATAAGCGTTAACAAAGCCGGGCAGTTTGCTACGGGCCTTTGGCCCTCCGCGGGACAGCTTACCTTGTGCACGTTTTGCGCAGGTCGCTTCGCTCACATTTTTGCGCAAAACGCGCACAAGGTAAGCTGCCCCTGCCGGCGGCGTTATGCATCATCTATGAAGAAGCTTTTAATCACCGCGATAGCTCTTGTGTTCTCAGGTTGTACGAGCCTGGTAGAGCATAGTAATGAAGATCATTTTTCCGAGGTATTGGGCACGCGGACTCTTACCAGAGATGCGCTACTTTGTAAAAGCAATAGGCGTAAGGTTTCCTCTAAAATTACAGACGAGATTGTTTGGCAGAAAGATAATGAATCTTGCTATTTTGGAGAAACTTCCGCGAAACTAAAAAAAGGTACAGAAGTTACTATTTTTGCCGTTCTAGAGCAGAAGCACCGAGGCATTTTTCATGCAGAAAGTTGGTATCTAGTCGGAAAAATAAGTGGAGACGAGCAGGAGTTTTACTACTTCTGGGGCAGCTCAACAACCTCGCCCGAGGCTCCTGAGTTTATATACGAACCAAAATGGCAATAATGCATAACAAACGCAAGCAGGATGCTACGGCCCTTCGGGCCTCCGCGGGACGCCCAACGCTATGCACGTTTTGTGCGGGTCGCTGCGCTCCCAGTTTCGCACAAAACGTGCATAGCATTGGTCGCCCCTGTTGCGGGCGTTAGCAATCTTTAGAGAGCAAGGATGTTCAAATTATTTAAAATCACTACGCTAACTATATTTTGCCTTGCCGGGATCTATATCTTGGGCTTTGAGTTGGGCAGGGGGCTTGGGAATCCCCAAGTGTTCGAGGAAAACTACCTACTTTTATTGGGTATTTTGTGTAGCGTAATCTTCGCGGTTTCTTTGCTTGTATCAGAGGTCCGTCGGGGCTCTAAAGCAGCTGAAATGTAAGCGCCAGCCTATGTACAGATATCCAATTGCTAACAAGGCCAGGCAGGATGCTCCGGGCCTTCGGCCCTCCGCGGGACAGCTTACCTTGTGCACGTTTTGCGCGGGTCGCTACGCTCCCATTTTTGCGCAAAAAGCGCACAAGGTAAGCTGCCCCTGCTGGCGGCGTTATGGCATGAGGCCATTTAGCTAGAAAGGAAAAATTGTGAAGGAATCCTTAAAAAGTTGGTGGTCTACGACTGAACCCCACGAGAAAAATGCATTAATTGTGCTAGGTGCAATATTTGCTGGAGTTCTCTTTCTTGTTTTAGGAATTTCGGTTGGTAAAGCCATCGCAGTACTTATATAGAAACTAGAAAAGTAGGCACCTGTCAGTGGTTTACCTACCCAGGCGCGCTCTGAATTACTGGTGTAGTACGTCGGCCATAACAAGGCCGGGCAATTTGCTACGGGCCTTCGGCCCTTCGCGGGACAGCTTACCTTGTGCACCTTTTGCGCAGGTCGCTTCTCTCCCATTTTTGCGCAAAACGCGCACAAGGTAAGCTGCCCCTGCCGGCGGCGTTATGCATTCGTTGACTAGAGGGATCTTCAAATGAGTGATAAAGGCTACATTGACAGCGATGCCGATGTTCGCGAACCTGGCCCTGAGAAGCCGAGTGCGTTTTTAATACTAAGCACCATACTTTTTACGGCGCTTAGTATGTGCGCAAATTTTGTTGGAAACCTGCTGAAAGCTGGCAGTTCTCCTGAGGTGTTTGGGTACGCAGTTGGGGGCGCAGTAGCTAGCTTGTTTTGGGGCTTTATCGTCCTATGTGTATTTCATTTCTTAACAGGATATAAAAGTCAGCGCGCTAAATTTAAGCAATTTTTAGGCTTTCAAGTTCTATATTTGTTAACCGGCATTCTTGGGATATACGATGCCGCTAGCATTGGGTAGTAATGCATAACAAACACAGGCAGTGAAGCTCCGGCCCTTCAGGCCTCCGCGGGACGTCTTACCTTATGCACGTTTTGCGCGATCGCTTCGCTCCCATTTTCGCGCAAAAAGCGCATAAGCTAAGCCGCCCCTGCTGTGGGCGTTATGTTTCCTGAAAGTTTATGCGAAGACTATTACTAATTCTCTCTTTACTAGCAGGGCTGGCAATGGCACAAAATTATCCAGATTCTTTCGATGCCGTTTCAGACAGAGTCGATTCTATTGGTTTTGATGCTCTAAGTGAAAAAGAGCAAGCGATCTATACGATTTGGTGGTTAGAAGCGGAAGTGAACAATGGTGGATTTCATCAATATTTCTGGAATTCAGCAGGTGATAATGCTGCAGTAGCTCTAAAATCCTTGAAAGATATTGGAGCAACTCAAACAGCTTCGTTGCTTCAGCAAGCTGTCAATATAGCATTCAATGGTAAGCTACCGGAATCTCGCGAAGACAGACAAATTCAATTGGAAATCGAAGAAGAGTCAAAATTTGAAAAGCTAGGAGAATTAGATTTTGAGTTCTACGAGTATTCTGAGAATTTTTACGAGCTATTGGACGACTATGTGGCAGAATAAACATAACAATCACAGGCAGTAGACGCGAAAAAGACCGCGCAACTGCTGCAAGCGTTACATGCATATGAAATACATCGTACTAATTCTGATAACTCTGACTAGCTCTGCATTTGCTGAGGTAGATTTGGTCAAGGTAGATAAATCTGAGAGCAGGCTCTATCTAATTGATGGAGAAAAAGTGGTGCGTGAGTATCATGTTGCTTTCGGCAAAAACCCAAAAGGCCATAAGCAGCAAGAGGGTGATGAAAGAACCCCTGAAGGTAGGTATATCCTAGATTACAAAAAAGAAGATTCGTCTTTCTATCGAGCTATGCATATCTCTTATCCAAATACTCAGGATAAAGATAATGCAGAAAGGATCGGCGTGTCTCCTGGCGGTTTCATAATGGTTCACGGCCAGAGAAATTGGCTGGGTTGGTTTGCACCAATCACTCAGCGTTTCAATTGGACTAATGGCTGCATAGCATTAACAAATAGAGAGATGGATGAGTTCATGAGCTTAGTGAAGGTCGGTACTCCGATCGAAATCCAGTGGTAAGTGGCATGTAACAAAGCGCTGCAGGCCGACGTCTAACTTTGTGC
The DNA here is from genome assembly GCF_009931115.1 of Microbulbifer hydrolyticus. NCBI lineage: Bacteria > Pseudomonadati > Pseudomonadota > Gammaproteobacteria > Cellvibrionales > Microbulbiferaceae > Microbulbifer > Microbulbifer hydrolyticus. The sequence goes on from NZ_CP047491.1 coordinate 1,297,185, forward strand.
ACTTTATGCACGGTCGCTTCGCTCCCATTATTGCGCATAAAGCGCCCAAAGTTAGCCGCGGCTGAGCGCGGCGTTATGTGAGTACAGACTGTTGAGCAAGATTTTTATCTACATCTCGACTTTAGTAATTTGTGGGTGTACGGGAATTCTTGATCACGCATATGTTGTGTTCGATGAGGATCTTCAAAGATTAAAGGGAAAGCCAATAGATGACGCTTATATCTTTAATCTTGGCTATTTGAAAGATGAGACTCCAAGTAGTACCGAGGGCCTGAGCAATGGTAATTTGCTAAATTTGTATAAAATCCAGTATGCGACTCGAGAAAGTATGCTCAGTTCAAAAAAGAAAGTGTGGCACTGCATCGTGAGTATTGAGTTTGAGCCGTTGAAGAAAACGGTAGTTCAAGCAAGTTCTTACGGAGAAGGGTGTTGGCGCAACTATTAGCCACACATAACAAGCAGCGGCAGAGCGACAGCCAACGCTACGCACCTTTTGTGTTACTCGCTGGCGCTCAAACATTAACACAAAATGCGCTCCGCGCTGGCTGCGCCTGCGCTGGGCGTTATGCGGTAGAGAGTATTAACCCAAGGATAATTTATGAGTTGTGTTTTTGAGTGTGATCATGTAGTTCAAAAATTTTCTGGTTCTACAAGGATTGAATCCAAGGAAAAAGAAGAGTTTATTACACAATACAGGTCTGCAATTGCAGAAACAAAAGGAGTCTCCGGGGTTGTCTATATTCTAAAAACAGAGAGGCCTATACCGAGAATAAAAGGTGAAAGTGAAATTTTATATATCGGTGAAACGAAGCATGATGTTTGGAGTAGATATTGTGCTGAAGAAGACGCCAACGAATTTTGGTCTGTATATAGCCACTCCTTAGCTAATTATGGTGCAATTTACGTGGATGTTTACCAAACATCCAATAATAAGAAAACTGAGAACATATTTCTCCGTCAGTACTATCAGTCGCACCTTGAACTCCCTCCAATAAACCGGAAGGGGTAGTTTCTGAGACCTCGCAGCGCATAACAAAGCGCTGCATCCGACAGCTTACTTTGCGCACCTTTTACGCAGTCGCTGTCGACTCCTATTTTCGCGCAAAAGGTGCGCAAAGTAAGCTGCGGCTGAGCGTGGCGTTATGAGCTAAATCGATGAGTACTGTTGAACAAATAAGGTCTCTTAATAGAGGCGAATACACAGCCATAGTAATAGGCTTTATTTCCACGCTCGCCCCTGGGGTTCTTATTCTGTGCTTATTCAGTCGCGAGTTATTTTTAGAAATATCATCATTGAAGTTAATTCTCTTAGCTTTTGCCATAAGCCTACCCTGGGTCTTAGCTAATTTTATCGTTGCTTTCATAGCTAACTTGCGAAATCCAAATGGCACTATCACGTCCATGATAGGTTCTTCAGTATTTTATGGTGCCATAAACGCGTCTTTGGTTCTTTACTTGTCTATTGCAGTTACGTTTTTGCTAAATAAAAATGCACTATTTCTAGTTGCTCTAGGCGTTGTAAGTAACGTTGTTTTGGCTGCTATTTATTTTTATGGTTATTCTGGGTACCTTAAACGGGCAAATGCTCATAACAAATCAAAGCAGTCGGACGCGCAAAAAACGCGCGCCTCTGTTTGAGGCGTTAGCAGCTAGATCTCGCGATGAAGAAAAAATTGGCATTGAGCTTTGTTTTAGGGTGCGGCTGCACACTATTGCTCTTTATTTTTATGGCAGGTCTCATTGAGGTTCAAGAAAGTGGAGCCGGTAGCGATATGAAATTTGTCGTTCTCGATGACGGCGTCATTTGCTCCTTTCCTTTACTGCCTGAAAGAAATTTAATTGATGAGCCATGTTCTTGCTGGTTTCTAGGGGAAGGCGAGGGCTTTAGAGGTTGGGGTAACGGATGCAATGCGCTTCACTTGAGTAGTGAAGAATTGGGTAAACTACCAAAGTGTGGTGCCAGGTAAGGCTGCTAACAAGGCCGGGCAATTTGCTACAGGCCTTCGGCCTTCCGCGGGACAGCTTACCTTGTGCACATTTTGCGCGGGTCGCTGCGCTCCCATTATCGCGCAAAATGCGCACAAGGTAAGCTGCCCCTGCCGGCGGCGTTATATTTCATGAAAGCAATTAGCGAAAATTTTAGGAAAATAATTCCGGCGCTATTTCTAGGACCGCTGGCCATAATTCCCGCGTTTATTTTTTATGCCATTTTCATGAGGCTAATTTCTGAGCCAAATTCAGAGATCGGAAGCGTAGCAGGCCTGTTCATTCTGGGAGGCCTGGTCATAGCTTACGTATCCACACTGATTTTAGGTGTGCCAGTAGCTTTGATATTGAGTAAGCTTGGCAAGTTCACCCTTCCAAACCTTTTAGTATATGGCTTTGTTTTGTCGATGATTTATAGTTTGTTTGTGGGGTGGTCGCTCGGCTTTTTCCTGTTTTTATTGTATTTTGTTGGTGCGGTAGTCTTAGGGTGTTGGCTCATATATCGTGCCATGTAAAATATAACAATCACAGGCAGTGAAGCTCCGGCTCTTCGGGCCTCCGCGGGACGTCTTACCTTATGCAATACGGAACTAGAATATGTACTTTCAGTATTTGCAGTATCTCTACATCTTTGTATGGCTGGTTTGTGCTTATCTAGCATACAAAATAGTTAAAGTAGAATACCTTCTATTTCGTATAAATTTCGCGCGCAGTGAGAATAAAGCAGCATTTTTAGGGTATTGGCTAGCGCGCATTCTGGTTGTGGTTGGCGTCATAGCTGGCGCCGTATACGCTAGCAAGTTGTTTAGCAACTATACGGCTGAACTACAGAGCCGCGCAAAATCGGAGCTTACTTCTAGCAGCTCACCAAACAGAATGTATTGCATTAAAAAGGTTGCAGGATACTTTCAAGAAAATATTTTGGTGCAAAAGTATTTTGTTCCTTCTTACTACCAAACCTGCTTAGAAGTTACGCCCCATTTTTCGGTTAAAAATTTCTGCGGTTCAGTAAGAGATGAATATAGTTATCGCGAAAAATGCCATGAATCAGGCTTAAGCAGAGAGCAGTGTGACGTACTCTATAAAATCGCTTGGAGGCACTGTGCGGTCAATGCATAACAAAGCGCTGCAGGCCGACAGCTTACTTTGCGCACCTTTTGCGCGGTCGCTATCGCTCCCATTTTCGCGCAAAATGCGCACAAAGTAAGCTGCGGCTGAGCGCGGCGTTATGTGCTCCGTAACTGATAGGCTTCTCGCTAATCTATGACATATATTTTTGAAATTCTGGCGGGCGCTCTACTAGTTCATCTAGCACTTTGTGTTTTTTATACAAAAGAGCTGATCGAGTATCCAATTTTAAATCGCCTTGGAAAGGTGGTGAAAGGATCTATATTGTGGCTCTTTCCACTGTTAGGGCCGATTTACATTTGGCATTACTTAAGTCTAGGTCCGGTAGCCAACAATCAATCTGATAATAGATTCCAGCTTGAAGATTCGCATGCTGAACACCCATGAAGCACATAACAAGCGCAAGCAGTATGCTACGGCCCTTTGGGCCTCCGCGGGACGCCCAACGCTATGCACATTGTGTGCGGGTCGCTGCGCTCCCAGTTTCGCACAAAATGTGCATAGCATTGGTCGCCCCTGTTGCGGGCGTTAGAGTTTCATGGAGTGCTTTTATGGATTCACCCTACTTTAGTCTTAAGGGTAAAATAAATCGTAGGTCCTATGCTTTATTCGGGGTCGTTGTTCCAAGTATATTTTTTTTCGCATCGTATACTTCAACCCTGCTTGTGAATAATCACCTATTTTCCCTGAGTGCCGGAATTGGAGAAATTGCAGATTATTTGATTCTTTTTTTAACTGCTGGTTTAGTTTTGGCGCCAACTGTAAAAAGACTTCATGATGTTGGACTAAGCGGTTGGTTTTGTGTGTCCGTCTTCATCCCGAATCTCGGGTTAATTCCAATGGTGCTTTTAGTTTTTTGGCCCGGTAAGTCAACGGAGTGTTCGGAAAGTGCGGAGGGCGGTAAACTCTAACAATCGCAGGCAGTTTGCTACGGCCCCTGACGGGGCCTCCGCGGGACGCCCAACGCTATGCACATTTTGTGCGGGTCGCTGCGCTCCCAATTTCGCACAAAATGTGCATAGCATTGGTCGCCCCTGCTGCGGGCGTTAAATTCCTATTAGAAGAGATAATAAGTATGAAAAGAGTAATCTTTTTAATTTTCGCATTGATTACAGCTAGTGCTACAGCTCAAGAGTTTGTATACACGCACGAAAAATCTGGATTATCGATCAAGAACATTTCAGGGGTAAACAGCATTGAATCCAGCGGAGATCGGATCTCATTCCAGCTCGAGGATAATCGTTTCATGGTCACAGGATTGCTGCTTCCTGCATCAAAAAATAGTGCGTTTCCTATGGCGGAAAAAATGAATGAGTTGCTGTCTAAATCCATTAAGAAGCGTTATCCAGATTTAGAAGTAACTGATAGGTCCGATGTAAATGTTAATTTTGCAAATAAGCCAATTATGGGGTCGCTCTATCAGTCTCGATATAATTCGGGCACCATGGATCTATGCGATCTCAATGTGGTCCATCCAGTTGAGAACAATTATTACTTAATTATCACGTTAACAACGGCTGATATCGGCTGCGCCGATCATTACGATACTCTTATGAGCAATCTAAGATCTATATACCAGCAGGTTCACACGACAAAAATTTAACAAACGCAAGCAGTATGCTCCGGCCCTTCGGGCCTCCGCGGGACGCCCAACGCTATGCACATTTTGCGCGGTCGCTACGCTCCCATTATCGCGCAAATGGCGCACAACGTTGGGCGCCCCTGTTGCGGGCGTTATGTGCAGTAAGGAAAATAATTTGAAGTCATCAGAGAAGAGACCAGTTTTAGTCTGGCTAATATTTTTATGGTTCGTAGTGACTGGGATATTTGCTCTTTATCAGTTGTACGCACTTTATTCTGGAAATATAGAAATTCCTGCAGGCATGGAGAAACCCGAGGGCGTACTTTACTACTTCAAAGGAATTTTTGGCGTAGTTCTTGCTGTGCTCGCTGCAACTCTGCTGTTTCTAAGAAAGTCAGCGTCACGCTGGTTGTTTCTAGGGCTGTTTATTTTCACTGTGGTATCAGGAGTATTCACGCTTTTCACTCATGAATTTCCAGAAAATCAATTCACTCTGATAAAGTATATCTCCGTAACTACTTGGATAATTTACGGCCTTATTGTGTGGTATGTGTTCACGCTTGAGGAAAAGGATTACTTCGTAGAGAGGCGCACATAACAATCAGCGGCAGAGCGACAGCCAACGCTACGCGCCTTTTGTGTTACTCGCTGTCGCTCAAACATTAACACAAAAGGCGCTCCGCGCTGGCTGCGCCTGCGCTGGGCGTTATGTGAGGTAGAAACAAAATGAATGTTTGGCGGAAAGAATTTGGAAGTCTGGCTATTAAGTATCCATATCGAGTAGGAATGTTGCTGTTTTTTAGTCAGACGGGAGCAGTTCTTCTAACCTTATTTCTCGTTTCTCTGTATATGAAGCATGCCATAGACTCTTTAGTCGTTGGGGCAATGGTATTATCTCAATTGTTAATTGCTCCATTGCAAGTATCGAGTTTTAGAAAGTTCGGAAGGCAAGAAAATTAACTTTCTCAGAAATGGCCACATAACAATCGCAGGCAGTAAAGCTCCGGCCCTCCGTGGGACGGCTTACCTGCGCTTCAGCCGCCCCTGCTGCGGGCGTTGGCAGTAGTACCATGAATCGGCGAATTCGATTAATCGGAATTTTTTGCCTTATATTTCAGGTCAGTGGATGCACCTACTATGTCGTCTCATTTAAGGATGTCAGTGATGACGTGCCGTTTTCTAAAGCTGTTGGAATTACTGTAGAGACGACACAAGATCTAATAATTTATGGCTACAATCTTGATTCAATTCCCGGAAAGAAAATTCATGAGTATTCAATAACAAATTTTCCAGGACCAAGAAATAGATACGTTCTATATCGAGACCGTGTGCCTTCGGGTTCAAAGCTCAACGTTGTCGCAGTACGGCGTTGCAGTGATTGTTTTTTAGATTCTTCACCAAGAGTTAAGATAGAAATTCAATCTTCCTATTTTGGTGAAGTTTATCAAGTGCCTATATATGTAGATGAAAAATTTCTCGTTAAGAGTTGGTCCAGCGAAAGTAAGCCAGTAGAAATAAATAGTGAGTACTTTTCACGTGTTGATTAAAGTCTTTGGAAACTGATGCAGGCCGCTCCTAAAAATGGCTGCAGGCTTACGGCTAAATTTGTGCGCTTTATGTGCAGTCGTTTCGCTCCCATTACCACGCAAAAAACGCCCAATGGTATCCGTATCTGATCGCGGCGTATTGCGCAAATATTTTTCAATGGAGTAGGTTGGAATGACAATCTTAGTGCTTGGATGTATTGTGTTTCTAATTGGATTGGGACTGATGAGAAATGAAAAAATGAATGTTCTCTTAAAGTCTAGAGACTATGAAATATGGAATACAGTGATGCAGCCTCAGCCAAGTGGCTATGTCGACTCATTTGGGACTATTCAGCTGTTCACATGGATTCTCTCACGCGGCTATGAAAAATCCTCCAGCGAGGAAGTAAGAGCCTTGGGCCATAAAGCCATACGTCGAGCAAGGTTGTCTAAATACTTTATGCTTACCGGTATTGTATTTGTAGTGGTGGGATTTTTTGTTGCACTAATGTATTCAGGTTAATTTCACGCGTATAGCAAGGGTATCCTTATGTAGCATTTTCTGTTGCGGATTTTGTGTTTGTTAACGCAAAAATCCTCACTCCAAATGTACAGTGAAACACAGCGTTATCTGTTCATGCCGCGTCAATGAAGAAAATGAAAAATATAGCAATCTTTATGGCGCTTGGCTTATGTCTATTTATGGTTAATGCCAGTGGGCAAAGTCAGGTGTCGCCGAATCCCAATGCAAGCTCCAACATGAATATGCTTGTACCAATCATCAAGGCACAGCTAGAAGCATTAGGTAATCCTGAGCTGTTGAAGGCGCAGGCAAAGTACTTCAGAGAGTTGTATCTATCTCTCAAAAAGCAAGGGTTTACTGAAGAACAGGCAATGCAAATAGTGGTGGCTCTAGCTTCATCACGGACTACAACGTGATTGCCGCATCAGTACATAGCAATCGGAGGCAGTAAAGCTACGCACGTTTCCGTACGAGTCGCTGTGCTCCCAATTTCGCACAGGACGTGCATAGTATTGGTCGTCCCTGTTGTGGGCGTTAGTTGGAAAAATTCTCAACGTCATGAGATTGATATGAAGATATGCATTGAAACTGAAGTAAAAGCACCGCTAGGCACCGTCTGGGACGCATGGGTAACACCAAAAGATATAACAAGCTGGAACTTTGCTGTAGACGAGTGGTGGTGTCCTAGAGTAGAGCTAACTTTAGAGGTGGGTGGCAAATTTAATTACCGAATGGAAGCAAGAGATGGTTCAACCGGGTTCGATTTTGAAGGAACGTTTACCAAGCTAGAGCCCAGAAAATATGTTCATTTTCAGCTTGACGACAGTCGGGTCGTAAAAGTTGAATTCATAGAAGCTGAAAATGGTGTCAGAATCCTGGAAACATTTGATGCAGAAGACGAGAATTCTGCTGACCAGCAAAAGCAAGGGTGGCAGAGTATTCTTAACAATTTCAAAAAGCACGTTGAAAAAACTGCTACTGACAAGCGGTTGTAGTCGCCGCGGAAGACGCGGCCGGGACGGCCTTCCCTACGCTGCAGTCGCTCCTAAATCGACTGCTATCTTTAATACGGAATCATTTTCCTGTGAAATATTTAATACTCTTGTTTCTCCTCATTCCTTTACATGGGTATAGTTCGGGCAAGAGTATCCCAGAAGCATATTGGGGTACTTGGGATAGGCATTGTAAGCATGGAATAGCGGCTACTGACTCTATTGTACATATCCGAGAAGATGTCATTTATGGGTATGAAGAAAAGAAAGATATATTGAGCGTTGCCTTTTCAGACGAAAACAAAATTGAAGTTGAATATATCTTTATCTACGATGGGGTTGAGAACACTGGGTCTTATAAATGGGAGCTTCGTGGTCAGTCTCTAGTTAGTATTCATCCAAAAACAGGTAATGAGTGGGTGATCCATAAATGCGAAGCTTATGAGCCCTAAACAAAAAATAGTAAGGCCTGGCAATAGCTGCGGGTCGGAGGCCCTCCGCGGGAAAGCTTACTTCGTGCGAATTTTGCGCAGGTTACTAGGCTCCCACTTTTGCGCAAAATGCGCACAAGGTAAGCTGCCCCTACTGGCGGCGTTAAGTGCGATGGGAGTAATTTCATGAAAGAGACGCAGGTCCTTACACGCTACAAGGCTTGGGCAGACGACCTGTTCCTGTCAGCATTATCTAAGCTTCCCGATACGGAGCTTATCGCACCGCGTCCAATCGTCTTTGGTAGCTTGGTTCGCACGCTCAACCACACCTACCAAATGGATCATGTCTGGAAATGTCACCTGCTAGGCAAACCTCACGGCTTAACCACTCGCAACCCCGAAGATTGTCCGGATTTGGAGGAGTTGATTGTAAAGCAGCGCAGTATAGATGAATGGTATGTTAACTACGCCGACACAATCGCAGAGAGGGAATTGGAAGAGATTGTAGAATTCGAGTTTATTGGCGGTGGGGCAGGACAAATGGATCGTCGGAATATCCTACTGCACGTCGTAAACCATACTACCTACCACCGTGGTCACGCTGCTGGCATTCTCTATCAGCTCGATGTTTCGCCACCAGTTACTGACTTCCCGGTGTTCCTGCGGGAGACTTCAGATGTCACTTAACAAGTCGGTCAAGTTCGTTCCTGCCTTAGGCCTCCACCGGACGTCCCCGATGGTCCGTCGCTTAGCTTGGCGTTAGTTGTAGAAGGACATCATATGAACAAGCCGGAGAAGAAGAAAATTAAATCTGAAGATAAAATCGGTTTTGGAATCGCTATTGGCGTTGCTATTGGTGCTGCCATAGGAATAAGTCTACAGGAAAAAAACAAGAATGATTCTGGTAGATAGAATATATCCCAAGCAAGTAACAACTAGCCATCGCAGTTAGCTTGCTCTGAACCCAGCCCGCTTTTGTTCGTTTAGCACGGTCGCTTGGTTCCAGGTTCCGCGCAACATGCGCATATGTTTAGCTGTCCCTGATTCGAGCTTTGTTACAGAGCGAACCCGGTGTCATTCTCTTAGAACGCGCGTTTTATCATTTCGCCTGACTGAACTCTTCGCTCTTAAATCGACGTCGGCCTCTGCCCATTTGTTCCTTAAAAAAGCGTTCGAAAACTTGGAAGCCAACTCCGATTTTAATGCACTCTTTTTCGGGTTTGGCAGATAAACGAATGTTTTGAGCGGGGAGTAGAAAGCGATTGGGAAAAGTGACGCAGCTGGATATGATCGCGCTGGGCTTCTGCCTAGCCGGCGGCCAAATAGCGTTGTCGCAGCCACAGGCTAAAACTGTCCACTGCGAGAACCAGTAGAATAATCGTGAGGATGACGCTTGCCGCCTGCGCCTGCTGGAACAGGCTGAGGTGTATATAGAGCATCTGCCCCAGGCCGCCAGCGCCCACAAAACCGAGGACACTGGAAATGCGAATATTGTTTTCCCAGCGGTAGAGGGCATACGCGGCCCACTGCGGCCAGAGGGTCGGCAGGGTCCCGTATAGGAAAGCGACAGCGTGCCCACCTCCAGCATGGCGTACCGCGTCTGCCGCCGTGTCCGGGGTGTTCTCGAGCGCTTCAGCAAACAGGCGGCCGAGTACCCCGGTGGTATGCAATGCCAGCGCTAGTGTGCCCGCATTGGGCCCGAGGCCTGCAACGAGTACCACCAGAGCTGCCCATACGAGCTCGGGTATCGCCCGCAGGGCGTTAAGCAGTCCCCGCACCGTATGCTTTAACAACCCTCCAAAATATCCCGCAGCAGGCAGCGCCAGGAAGGCAGCAATGATGGCGGCCAGCAGAGTGCCTATGGCGGACATGCCGAGGGTTTCCAGCGCGGCGGTAGCAAGCGACGCCAGATGCGCTGGCGACATGTCCGGTTGCAGAAACTCTGCAAAATAGTTGTACATCTGCCGCAGGTTTGAGCGCTCGAACAGCGCGGAGAAGTCGACGGCCAGAAATCGAAATGCAGCGAAGACGGCGCCGGCGATCATAAACAGCAGAAGAAGATTGCCGAGACGATGCGGGTATTTAGCCGATGTCATAACAGCCGCACCCGTAATACTCTGCTGATCTGGTCTGCCAGCAGTACCAGCACCAGGAATACCAGAAGGATCGCTACAACCTCATTGCCGGCGAACATTCGTAACGAAAGCTCCAGCTGCTGCCCGAGCCCACCGGCGCCAACAAATCCCATCACCACCGAGGCCCGCAGGGCACATTCCCAGCGATATACCGTATACGAAAGCATTTCTCCCGCGGCGTTGGGCAGAATGCCATACAGGAATGCCGTAACACGCGAAGCGCCCGCACCAATAAGGGCTTCTGCCGCCTGCCTGTCTACCGACTCAAAAATTTCTGCATAGACCTTGCCGAGCATACCCGTGTAAGTAATGGCAATGGCGAATACGCCGGCGCTGGGGCCCAGCCCCACGGCGCGGACAAAAAGTAGCGCCCAGACGATCTCCGGAATACTGCGCAGCACAATCAATAACGACCGTAGGGGCCAGCGAAGACACCGCCCCAGCCGTGAGGGCTTTCCGCTGCGCGGGATTCCCGAGCGCGACAGGGCGCGCGTTATCAGCAGGGCAGCGATCAAGGCCGGTGGTAGGGCCAGTGTTATACCGGCCACGGCGATGGCCAGGGTTTCCAGCGTGGAGCGCCACAGCAGTTGAAGAAAATCGCTATCCTGCGCTGGTGGCCAGGCGTTATGAAGCAGCGACCCCATCGCTTGTGCACCGCCATGGTCAAACAGCACGCCCAGATCGAGTTCGCTGAAATGCAGCCCCGGCCACAACAACAGAAATACGACGAACATGATCAGCAGGCGTGGAGCCAGTGCCGGATCACGCTGCTGCGCCGGTGGGTGATTCGATGCGCTGTGAATGCTGTTGTGCGTCATTGCTATTGCCGGAGTGTTTCTGCCGGAGTGTTTCTGCCGGGCATCAGCAGCGCGGTAGAGTGGATGGCCGGGAAGAATTTATCGGTTGCCCGGACTGTTCGGTGGCAGCGGGCAGCTGATCATTGATGTAGAGCTTCTCCAGCTCGGTATCGGAAATTTCGCTGGCCGGTTTATCGAATTGTATTTTTCCCCCGCGCAGACCGATCACCCGTGGGAAATGTCGCAGGGCGAGCGCCAGGTTATGGAGGCTAACCACTAGTGTTGCACCATGCTGCCGAGTTTCCCGGCTCAATAGCGCCAGGGTATGCTCGGCCAGTACCGGGTCCATGGCGGAGACCGGCTCGTCCGCGAGCAGGATTTCCGGCTGCTGGTACAGGGCGCGGGCGATGGCCACCCGCTGCAGTTGCCCCCCGGAGAGCTGGTCACAGCGCTGGAACATCTTGTCGGCCAGATCCAGCTTGGCGAGAGTGTTACGTATGTTGTCGATATCCAGCGGATAGAGCAGGTTGACTGCGCTCTTTAACCGCGACCACTTGCCCGCGCGTCCTGCCGCGACCGCCGTTACCACGCGTTGCCGGGGTGGCAGTGGCGGCGATTGCTGAACCAGGCCGATACGCGCACGCAGTTGCTGTAGAGCATTGCCACTTAGCGCCCAGGGCTGGGTATCGAGGATCTGCAATTCACCGGTATGTGGCTGCTCTGCGGTGGCCAGCAGGCGGAGCAGGGTGGTTTTGCCCGCACCAGAGGGACCGATGATGGCCACCTGCTCCCCAGTGTTAATGGTCAGTGCAATCTGGTGCAGCGCATGAGTCTGTGTTGCATCCGCGGGCTGTTTGAACGCGATGCTTGCATCGCGCAGTGTCATGTTCACTTGAGCAGGCCCACAGAGCGTGCCGCGTCTTCAATGGATCGATAATTCTCGGGCGATGTTTCGATAAAGCGATCGGCGGCCTGCAGGTCGAGGATCGTTTTGTGTTGCGGGTTGGCAGGGTCCAGTGCGAGGAAGGACTGTTTGATTTTGGCCACGAGTGCGGTGTCCAGGCCACCGCGCACGGTCCAGTTATAGTCGAAGTAGGGTGGCGTCGTGGCAAGAACGCGTACTTTGTCGGTGTCGACCTTGCCGGCAGCAACGAGTTTTTCCCACACCGAGGCGTTCAGCACACCCGCATCGGCCTTGCCCGCCTGTACCCAGGCGGCGGTGGCATCGTGGGCGCCGGAATACGCGACGCGACTGAAAAAATCTTCCGGCACAATCTTATCCTGCGCCAAAAAGTAGCGCGGCATCAGGCTGCCGGAGGTGGAGGAGATGGAGCCAAACACAAAGCTTTTACCCTTCAGGTCCTGCAGCGACTGTATCGCGGGATCGGCGGTAATGAATTTACTGGTAAAGCGCCGGTCCTGTTCCCGCTGTACCAGAGGGATCGCATCGCCAGTTCGCAGGCGCGCTTGCACGAAAGTAAAGCCACCGAGCCACGCGAGGTCCACGCGGTCTGCCGCAAGGCTCTCCACTACCGCGGCATAATCGGTTACCGGTATAAACTGCACCTTCAAGCCAAGCTGCTGTTCCAGGTAGCTGCCGAGGGGCTTGAATTTGCGCAGCAGCTCGGTGGGGGCTTCGTCAGGAATAGCGGAAACCCGGAGTACTTTGGGGGAGGGGTCTTCTGCGGTAGCGTCATTGGCAACGGCAACAACACTGGACAGAAAAATAACAGGCAGCAGGCACAGGGCGGCAAGCGCCCTTGTGCCCGAAATGGCACGATGAATCATGCGAGTTCTCCAGTTCAATAGTGGAAAAAACGGTTAACGGATTGTGTGTTCTTATACCAACATGTTATCGGAAAACGCTATTGGTGATTGTTGGCCTGTTCACGTGGGTAGGTTACGTAGATAAGTCACGTAGATAGGCCACGACCTCTTCCTGGTTGCCACGGAAGATGATGCGTCCGGCCTTCTGTTCCAGCTGGTGTTTATACATGGGGTCGTAGTAGTCCCCCAGCAGCGCAGCGATCCAGTCGCGGTGGCGGTCTACCGTGCCATCCGCGAGTTGCCGTTCCAATGCCTCCCGCATGATCGCATCCAGCTCCTGATAGCGCGCACCGCCAAGCCGCTTGGTAATGTTGGCCAGGTTCTGGCGCAGTGCACCGGCGAATACCTGCGGTCCTTCTTCCGCGCCGTGCACGGCGACAAAATCGGCGCACAGGTCGATCACGTAATCCTTCAGGATCCGCTCCACGCGTCCTTCCAGGGTGTCGTCCAGCCAAACCAGCGGATAGGTGCGCATACCCTGGTGCAGTGGCAGCGGTACCGAGCAGCGGCCGATCAGCCGACTCTCGTCTTCGAGTACAAAGTGGCTTTGCCCGCTGGCGCGGCGTTTGAGAAAGTCGATCGCCAGCGCATTTTCAAACGCGATCTGAGGCGGCTGGGGTGTGGCGCGCTTGCCGAAACTGGAACCACGGTGATTGGCGTGGCCTTCCAGGTCGACGGCGTTGTCCAGTTGCATCAGCACTTCAGTTTTGCCGGTGCCGGTCATGCCACCGACCAGGGTGAACTGGCAATCGCGCACCGCACTTTCGATTTCCTCGACCAGGAAGCTGCGCATGGCCTTGTAGCCACCGGTAACTCGCGGATACGGGACGCCGGCTTCGCGCAGCCACTGCTGGCTGATCTGCGAGCGCAGGCCACCGCGAAAACAGAACAGGTAGCCTTCGGGGTGGGCTTCGGCAAAGGTCGCCCAGGCTTTTACACGTGCCTCCTTGACCTTACCGCCGACCAGCTCGTGCCCAAGGGCAATGGCGGCCTGCTGCCCTTTCTGTTTGTAGCAGGTGCCGACTTTCTGGCGTTCGCTATCGGTCATCAGTGGCAGGTTGACCGCGTTCGGGAAGGAGCCCTTGCTGAATTCCACTGGTGCGCGGGTATCGATCAGCGGTAGATCGTGCAGGAATATTTCCCGGAAATCGGCACTGTCCGGGCGAACTTCGTTCTTGCTCATCGAACCATCACTGCCAGTTCATGACCGGCGTCTTCCCGGGCAACCAGTGTGCCGATGGGGGCGAGTTGCAGATCCAGTTCCTTCGCCGTCGCGAGAAACGCCTCTTCACCCTCCGGGGCAACCGCGATCAGCAGGCCACCGCTGGTTTGCGGATCGCACAGCAGCTGATGCTGGCTGTCCTCGGCGAGGCGTACCCGGTGGCCGTAGCTTTCAAAGTTGCGGCCGGTGCCTCCGGGAATGCAACCCTGCTCAAGGTAGTGGGGCACACTGGCAATACGGGGCACCGCGGTAAACTCCAGCTCCGCGCAGAGGCCGCTGCCATCGGCCATTTCCACCAGATGGCCGAGCAGACCGAAGCCGGTGACATCGGTCATTGCCTTGACCGCGGGAAGCCGGGCGAAGCGGCTGCCGGGACGGTTCAGGGTACACATCAGGTCGCGGGCAACACCCGCATCTTCGGGCCGCAGTTTGCCCTGCTTTTCCGCCGTGGTGAGTACACCGATGCCGAGTGGCTTGGTCAGATACAGTTTGCAGCCGGCGGTGGCGGTGTCGTTGCGCTTGAGCACCTGCTTTTCCACCACGCCGGTGACCGCGAGGCCAAAGATGGGTTCGGGTGCGTCGATGGAGTGGCCACCGGCCAGCGGGATACCGGCTTCTGCGCAAACGGCGCGGCCACCACGGATCACCTCCCGGGCCACTTCCGGCGGCAGCACGTTTACCGGCCAGCCGAGAATGGCGATGGCCATCAGTGGGTCGGCGCCCATGGCGTAGATGTCACTGATGGCATTGGTGGCGGCGATGCGGCCAAAGTCGTAGGGGTCGTCCACGATCGGCATGAAAAAGTCGGTGGTGGAAACCACACCGCGTTCGTCGTCCAGCGCATACACGGCGGCGTCGTCGCGGGAGGCATTGCCCACCCACAGGTTCGGGTCCTGCAGTGGAGCGCCACTGTCCGCCAGAATCCGGTCGAGCACCGCGGGGGAAATCTTGCAGCCGCAGCCCGCGCCATGGCTGTACTGGGTGAGTCGGACTGGGTCGCTTGGGCCTGAGGTCTCGGTCATGGAATCTCGCGATTTGGGATGGGATGAAAGGGCTGAATATTAGCAGCTGGCGGCGGCTGTTTTCACCCATGTGAATGGCTGGTGCACTATGGTTTTGACTGATTTTACCCGGGGTCTGCCGAGTACCCCGCATAATCAGAGGAAAAGCCCCCGTGAGCAAGGACGATAGCAACCGCACCACTACCGATGGCGGTATCCCGGTCGCCAGCGATGAATACTCCCTGACGGTAGGCCCGGATGGCCCCATTATCCTGCAGGATCACTACCTGATCGAGCAGATGGCGAACTTCAACCGCGAGCACATTCCCGAGCGCCAGCCCCATGCCAAGGGGTCCGGCGCCTTCGGCCATTTCAAGGTCACCCAGGATGTCAGCGCCTATACCAAGGCCGCGGTGTTTCAGCCGGGTACAAAAACCGACACCCTGATGCGTTTTTCCACCGTGGCCGGTGAGAAAGGCAGCCCGGATACCTGGCGCGACCCGCGGGGCTTTGCGCTCAAGTTCTATACCAGCGAGGGCAATTACGACCTGGTGGGTAACAACACGCCGGTGTTCTTTATCCGCGACCCGATGAAGTTCCAGCACTTTATCCGCTCGCAGAAGCGCCGGGCGGACAATGGCCTGCGGGATCACGACATGCAGTGGGATTTCTGGACCCTGTCGCCGGAATCGGCGCACCAGGTGACCTGGCTGATGGGCGACCGCGGCATTCCCAAGAGCTACCGCCATATGAACGGCTACTCCAGCCATACCTATATGTGGGTGAATGCCAACGGCGAGCGCTTCTGGGTGAAGTACCACTTCAAATGTGACCAGGGTGTCGAGTGCCTGACCCAGGAAGAGGCGGATCGTATCGCCGGGCAGGACTCCGATGCCCATCGCCGCGACCTGTTTGAGTCTATCGCTAAGGGCGATCACCCCAGCTGGACATTGCATGTGCAGATAATGCCCTATGAAGAGGCGAAGGATTACCGCTTCAATCCCTTTGACCTGACCAAGGTCTGGCCCCACGGCGACTACCCGCTGCACGAAGTGGGCAAGCTGGTGCTGGATCGCAACCCCACGGATTTCCATACCGAGATCGAGCAGGCGGCATTTGAGCCCAACAACGTGGTGCCAGGCATCGGCTTCAGCCCGGACAAGATGCTCCAGGCGCGGGTATTCGCTTACGCCGACGCACACCGTGCGCGTATGGGCGTGAACTACAAGCAGATACCGGTGAACCGCCCCAGATGCCCGGTACACAGCTACAGCAAAGACGGTGCCCTGCGGGTGGATAATGTGTCAGACCCGGTGTATGCACCCAATTCAAAAGGTGGACCAGCAGCCAATCACACCTATACCGAGAAGTGGGAGGCCAGTGGTGAATTTGTGCACGCTGCCTATACCTCTCACAAGGAAGACGACGACTTTGTGCAGGCGGGCACCCTGGTGCGCGAGGTGATGGACGAGGATGCCCGTGCACGTCTGGTATCCAATGCGGTGGGGCACCTTTCCGCCGGGGTTTCCGGTGAAATCCTGAAACGTGCGTTCGAATACTGGCGCAAGGTGGACAAAGACATTGGCGACCGCATTGAAAAGGGGGTCAAAGGCAATTGATGACAGGGCCCGCAGCGCGGGCCCTTTTTATTTGGAGGCGGTTTGCCGCGCTATTTCGCACTTCACCGAGTACAGCACCAGGCGCTCTTGCAAGGTCACGGGCAATCCAATTGAATGGCAGATGAGTATAAGAATAACGCCGGTCCACAGGGCGATGACGGCGTGTCGCAAGTTTTCATTATTATCGGGTGGGGTACCTTTTGTCGCTTACGATTCTGAACCGCGCTTTACTGTTGCGTTTTTTCCGGGGACTCCTGCTGGTTGCGGCCTGTGTGAGTGGTATCGCCGCCGCACAGGAAAGCGCCAGCGGTGATCACGTCAAGGTGCGCTGGCTGGCGCCGGATACCTTTGGTCCGGGTGAAGAAACCGTCGGCTTCTATTTTGAGGTGGACCCGGGCTGGCACGTGTACTGGCGCAATGCCGGAGATTCCGGGGCCGCACCACGCTTTGATTTTGCCGGTGCCAGCGGCGAGCTGGGAGAAATCCAGTGGCCATTTCCCGTGCGCCTGCCGATCGAACATCTCACCAACCTCGGCTACGAGGGCGATGTAGCCTATCTGTTTTCCGCCAAGCCCGATGCGTCGCGGATGGAGATCGTGGTGAGCCTGGAGTGGCTGGTGTGCAAGGTGGACTGCATCCCTGGCTACGGCAACATGACTCTGTCGCGGCCGGTGGCGGAGAGCGCCCAGTGGCAGCCGGAAGACAAGGCGCTGCGGGACAAGTTTGCGGCGCGGGTGCCCAGCTCAGCCAATGTCGGAGATTTTCCGTGGACACTGCGCACCGTATCCGCCGAGCCGCAAGCGGATTCCCTGCAACTGGTACTGGAAACCGAGGGCGGCTCCAATCGCCCGGCGCCGGATGTGTTTCCCCTCGACGGCGGATTGCTTACTGCCAGGGCACCCGAGGTTGAGCAGTCCGGAGACACCGTCCGCTACACCTTCCAGCGGGTGCCGGGTGCGGCCGTGACACCGACCACCGGCTTCGTGATCAGTGACGGAACGCGGGCCTGGCAACTGGATGACGTCGAAGTCCAGGCGGCTGCCACCAGCGCGCCCGATGGCCGCCCCGTTCCCGTCGACAGCGGCCAGCCGCTGTGGCTACTGGTGCTCGCCGCGATTGCCGGCGGTGCCATTCTCAACCTCATGCCCTGCGTGTTTCCGGTGCTGTCGATCAAGCTGTTTGGGCTGGTGGGCCCGGAGGCCGAGGCTTCCGGCCGCCTGAAGGAAGGGTTGCGCTACGCCGCCGGTGTACTGGTGACCTTTGCCGCACTGGGCGCGCTTTTGCTTGTTCTGCGCGCCGGCGGCGCGGCCATCGGCTGGGGCTTCCAGCTGCAGTCTGCGCCGGTGGTACTGGGATTGATTTTGCTGTTCTGGGTAATGGCGCTGTCCTTCAGCGGGCTGTACGAGTTCGGCCACCACCTGATGAACCTCGCCGGCAATAGCCGCGGTGGCGCCTTTGTCACCGGGGTACTGGCGGTATTTGTGGCCGCTCCCTGTACCGGGCCGTTTATGGGTGCAGCCCTCGGTGCGGCGACCCTGCTACCGGCCTGGGGTGCCATGGCGATTTTTCTCGGCCTCGGTATTGGGCTGGCGTTGCCATTTGTCCTGCTGTGCGCATTTCCGGCGTTGCTCAATCGTCTGCCTGCACCGGGGCCATGGATGGAAACCCTGCGGCAGTTTCTCGCATTCCCGCTGTATGCCACCGTAATCTGGCTTCTGTGGGTGCTGGGTCGCCTGGTGGGCGAAAGCGGCTGGGTCATCGGTGCCATGCTGATGCTGACGGTGGTGTTCGCATTCTGGCTGGGGCGCCACCAGTTCCGCGGTAGTCGCTGGATCGCGTGGGGCCTGGTGCTCGCAGCGCTGGTGATGAGTTTTGGTGCGGCCAACAAACTTCAGCAGAATGGCAACGCAGCGAAGGGCGTGCAGTTGCAGTCGGAAACCGGCTGGCAGCCCTACGATCGCAATGCGATCTCGCAGGCGCTGGCGCGCAAACAGGCGGTGTTTATCGACTACACCGCGGCCTGGTGTATCACCTGCCAGGTGAACAAAAAGCTGGTGCTGGAGTCCGAGGAAGTCGAGGCGATGTTCCAGAAAAATAATGTGTATCTGGTGCGCGCCGACTGGACCGATCAGGACCGGGAGATTACCCGTGCACTGGGGGAATTGGGGCGTAACTCGGTACCGGTATACGCCTGGTATGCACCGGGAGAAAGGGAACCGGTACTGTTACCGCAGATTCTGAAGGCGGACATGATCGAAGCGCTTTTCACCGACGAATAATTGTTTTTCAACCAAAGAGGGTACGCAATCGTGAATACACAAGGTATGAGTGGTAAACGTTCTTTCCGTCGTTTTCTGGGCGGGGTCGCCCTGTTCGCATTGCCAGCGCTGGCTATGGCGGTCGCGGTGCCCGGAGAAAAAGCACCGGATTTCAGTGAGGTGGATGCCAAAGGCGAGACTCGCAGCCTGCAGGACTACAAAGGTCAGTGGCTGGTGCTGGAGTGGTTCAACAAAGACTGCCCCTATGTAAAAAAACACTACGGCAGTGGCAATATGCAGGCACTGCAGAAAAAGTACACTGACCAGGATATCAACTGGCTGACGGTCATCTCCTCCGCAAAGGGCAAGCAGGGATATCTGGAACCGGCACAGGCGCTGCAAGTGGCGGAGAACCACAACCTGAGCGCCAGCGCTCCTTTCCTGCTGGATGCGGACGGAAGTATGGGGCGCGCCTATGGCGCCAAGACCACCCCGCACATGTTTATCATCAACCCGCAGGGTGAAGTAGTTTATGCCGGTGCGATTGATGACAACGACTCCGCCAACCCCGCAGTGATCCCCAAGTCCAGCAACTACGTCGCTGCTGTATTTGATGCTGCCTTGAAAGGGAAAGAGGTGGCCGTCGCCTCGACCCGCGCATACGGCTGTAGTGTGAAATACTAAAGCTGCTGTATCGCGAATACTAAAAAAGGCACCCGGGGTTTTCCCGGGTGTCTTTTTCGTTGAGCGTCCTGTTTTACGATCAGTTTACGGAGCACATCGGTTCTACATAGTTACCGCTGTGCGTCCCTTGCAAACCGAAGCTGGCGCTGGCACCCGGTTGCAGGTTGCCATTCCATTCCAGGTTGCTGAGGGTTACCCGTGAGCCATTACCGGATACGTCAAAATTACCACCCCAGCCACTGTCAAACGCAGTGTCAGCACTGAAGTCCAACGTTACTTTCCAGCCACTCACTGCCGCGGTGCCATCGTTGGTCACAGTAATCGTGTTGATAACGAATCCATCTGCCCAACGATTAGCTTCACCCAGTTGGCAGGTGAGGTCTGATTTCAGCTCGGGTTCTGGCTCGGGGTCTATTCAATTTGCCACAGTAAAAGTGACGGAATCGGTGGTGGGGAGTTCAATCTCGTTGGTGTCCAGCGCCCCCAGCTGTAGTTGATAAATGCCGGTTTATACCGGTGCGGTCACTGAAGCGGGGCTGGTTACGTTACCGGCCACCAGGCCGCCGTCGATGTAGATATTGGCCTCGCTACTTTTGCGAGGGTAGATTTAATGGATAGAGTTTTATTGCCAGGTGTAAGCGGCCGATAGAAAACTCCCCAGCCGAAGCTGGAGAGTTTTTCAATAGCGGAAAGATCAGTTGGCACTACAGGTTGGCAGGCTGAAGTTGCCGCTGTGGCCACCCTGGAATCCAAGCACTGTGGAGCCACCGGGCTGCAGGCTGCCATTCCAGGCCGCGTTGGAAACGGTCACCACACGGCCGTCCGCGGAGAGACTGAACTCGCCGCTCCAGCCGTTGACCAGGGTGATCGGCTCGGCAAAGGTGAGCTCGATTTCCCATCCCTGGATTGCCTCGCTGCCGTCGTTGGTCACGGTGAGATTGTTCAGCACAAAACCGTTATTCCAGGTGTCTGCGGTCAGTGCTTCACAGCTAACGCCGTCACCGCCACCGGTGGATTGCGGTTCCACGGTAATGGAAATACTGTCCGTGGCAGACAGCTCGTCACCGTTATCGACTGCACGTACTTCAATCTGGTGATTGCCGACGGCCGGTGCGGGTATGGTCACATCCGTGGTGCCGCTGGCGCTGGAAGTCAGCACGCCGTCAAAGTAAAGATTCACACCGTCTGCGTACTGCAATGTGTACTGCACGGTGATGTCTTCGCCCTCGTCGAAGGTGCTGCCGCTGGCGGGGGCGGTGATGCTCACCGCGGGTATTGGCGGCGATTCCACATCGATGGTAACGGTCGCCGCCGAGGATACGGCACCGGCATTGTCGGTGACGGTATAGGTGAAGCTGTCGCTGCCAAAGAAGCCCGCATCCGGGGTGTACAGCAACTCTGCGCCAGTGCCGCTGAGGCTGCCGTTGTTGGGGCTGGTGTCCACGTTGTACGCAGTGATACTGCCGTCGCTGTCGCTACCGGAGAGTGTCACCATCACCTGGGATTCGAAACCGGTCTGCACGTTCACGTCGTTCGCGGTGGGTGCACAGTTGATGCCGGAATCGCCACCGCAGCCCTCACCGGGCTCCTGACCCCAGATGAGCTCGCCATCGTCGTACAGCGCGATCAATGGTGCTTGTTCGCGGCTGCTACCGTAGTTGTCCCAGGATGGATCATTGGCCGGATCCCAGGGCAGCCCCTCCGGTACCGCGACGCGGAACTGGGTTTCCTTTTTGCTCTCGGACTGGCCGCCCGGATAGATGTCTACGCCGGCGAAGGAGACCTCCACGTAGTAAATATTGTCTGCCGGATCGCCCCAGGGGTACGGGCCGGTGAAGCCGCTGCCCTGGCTGTAGGCGCTGGAGAGCTGCAGGTCACTGGCGGAGTAGCCCGCGTCAACCAGTTCGGAAATATCGATCCAGTAGCGCAGGCTCAGATTGTCGGTGAGCCGTGCCGGCCAGGCGCTGCGGTTGTGCGGTCGCGCGCTGATCTCCGTGTGGCGGGGGCCGCTGGAATTCAGTTTGGCGTCCACAAAAAATTCGGTATCGCGGGTTTCGGGGGCGGGGAAGCTGTCTTCCGGAATCGGGTTGCCACCGAAGTCCATCCACAGCCGTGCCAGGGCACCGGTGAAGCCGGCGTTGTAGTCCGTGGCCACCTCGTTCAGCACGTAATCGCCGCGGTCGTTCTCGAAGCTGTCCGAGGTATCCGGGCCGCCGACCAGCGCGCCGACCAGTGTGTGGCGGTTGTCGATAGGACTGGAAAGACTGTCGTTCCAGGAACCGTGTGCGGTGCGGTGGTGTGGTGAGGTGGGGTACACCGAGCCGTAGCCGATCTGGTAGCTCATATTCATCGGGTTATCGCCGAGCAGGTACTCCATCTGACCCGCGGCAAAATCGTAATAGGTCTGCGCCCTGGGATTACCCGGGTCCACCTGGTTCAGATAATCTGCATACACCAGCGCGATAAACGAGGTATTGGATGTGTAGCGCGCAGCGCCCCACTGATCCAGATGCGCGAGGCCGCCGGGGGTGTAGGTCACGCGACTACCGTTGTAACCGGTGGTCCAGAAATCCAGCCAGCGCTCCGCATCGGCGCGGTATTGTGGATTGTCGGTAAGCTGCGACATCAGCACATAGCTGCCGTAGCTCTTGTCGTCCCAGGCGTGGGTCCACTTGTACGAGCGGGTTGTGGACTGGGGTTCGGTGGAAAGGTTGGCGTAATAGCTGTTGGCCTTGTCCAGATAGGACTGGTCGCCGGTGGCGCGATACAGCCAGGCCGCACCCCACACCAGCTCATCGTTGTAACCGCTCCAGGAGTTGTAATAGCTGGTGGCATCGGTAATGCAGTCGCTGTAGGCGCCGCGATAATTATCCGCAAAGCTGTACAGCTGCTCCGCGTGCTGTAGCAGGTTGGCGGCATAGCTGGCATCGCTGGACTCGAACACCATGGAGATCGCGGCCAGTGCCGCGGCGGTTTCCCCGGCGATATCGGAACCGGGGCAGCTGGCATCGACCTTGTAGGACGGACGTGCCATCGGCATTACTTCCGCGGAACCCCACCAGGCGTGGTCCGCACCGCCGTTGCCGACCTGGCCCCACAATTCATTGGGGGCGGTGTGCGCTTTGACAAAGTAGTCCGCAACGAAGCGCAGGTTGTTCAGCATGTGTGGCAACTGCCCGGTCTGCGTGTAGGCCTCGCGGTTTTCCACTACGCCCCAGGCCAGCATGGTGGCACTGGCGGCCATGGGGAAGCCGAACTTCACATGGTCACCGGCATCGTACCAGCCGCCGGTCAGGTCCACATTCTGGTCGGCGCCGTCCTGCATGCCGGAATCGCCCCGCCACTCGTTGCGGTTCCAGGCGGGAATCGGGCCGGACTGCTGGGCCTCATAGAAGTAGATGGATTTCTGTAGCGCCTCGCCATAGTTGGCGGCGAGGGCGCCGGAAGAAAACAGTGCGGAACCGGCTAGCGTCGCGGCAATTGCGGCGCTGAGCGGCTTGGTAGCTCTGATCAATCGCATTGTGGAGATTCCTTCTTGTAAATTATTGTTTTCAGGCAGGCGCGCTGCCCGGCGAGCCTGTGAACTCGCACAAGAAGGACGTGTAGCAATTTATCCCGGGAAGGATTTCTCCGTCAGCTTTTGCGTTTTGTGATGGAATACTATTTTCAAAGT
Organism: Microbulbifer hydrolyticus; assembly: GCF_009931115.1. Classification (NCBI taxonomy): domain Bacteria; kingdom Pseudomonadati; phylum Pseudomonadota; class Gammaproteobacteria; order Cellvibrionales; family Microbulbiferaceae; genus Microbulbifer; species Microbulbifer hydrolyticus. The sequence goes on from NZ_CP047491.1 coordinate 1,320,569, forward strand.
GCGGACAAAGTTTCGTTCATGGCACTTGTGAGCGTTGTCAGATCTGACGGCGAAATGACATAGGGCGGCATGGTGTAAACCAGTTTACCGAACGGGCGCAGCCACACCCCGCGCTTGATCAGGCTCTCCTGTAGTGTGCGGTTGTCCACCGGCTGTTTCATTTCCACTACACCGATCGCACCGAGTACCCGCACATCGGCGACACCGGCGGCACTTTTCAGCGGTGCCAGTTCTTCTTCCAGTTGGGTCTGAATATTCTGAACCTGTTGCTGCCAGTCGCGCTGCAGCAGTAATTCAATACTGGCATTGGCCACTGCACACGCCATGGGGTTACCCATAAACGTGGGCCCGTGCATGAATACGCCGGCCTCGCCATTGCAGATACCGTTGGCGACCTTGTCGGTGCAGAGGGTGGCGGCCATGGTCATGGTGCCGCCGGTGAGGGCTTTGCCGAGGGAAAGGATATCCGGGCTGATGCCTGCGTGTTCGCAGGCGAACATCTTGCCGCTGCGGCCGAAGCCGGTGGCGATTTCGTCGGCGATCAGTAGCAGGTCGTATTGATCGCAGAGTTGGCGTACGCGTTTTAAATATTCCGGGGAATAAAAACGCATGCCGCCGGCGCCCTGGACGATGGGCTCCAATATGACGGCGGCCAGTTGCTGGTGATTCTGTTCGATCAGTTGCTGCAGTTCGGCGATGTCTTCGTCAGAACAGGGTTCGTCAAACTTGGGCTTTGGCGCGGGCGCAAACAGGTGCTGGGTGAGCTGGCTGGCGAACAGGTGGTGCATGCCGTTGACGGGGTCGCAGGTGGCCATGGCGCCGAAGGTGTCGCCGTGGTAGCCATTGCGCAGTGCGAGCAGGCGATTTTTTTCTGGTTTGCCCTGGGACTGCCAGTATTGCAGGGCCATTTTGATGGCGACCTCGACGGAGACGGAGCCGGAGTCGGCGAGGAAGACTTTCTGCAGTGGCTCGGGGGTGAGTGCGACGAGTTTTTTGCACAGTTCGATGGCGGGTTCGTGGGTGAGGCCGCCGAACATGACGTGGCTCATTTTTTCCATCTGTGTCTGCATGGCGGCGTTCAGTTCGGGGACGTTGTAGCCGTGCAGGGTGCTCCACCAGGAACTCATGCCGTCGATCAATCCGCGGCCGTCTTCCAGATAAATCCGTACGCCTTCTGCTCGGGCGATGGGGTAAACCGGGGGCGGGTTAATCAGGGAGGAGTAGGGGTGCCAGATGTGGTTTTTGTCGAAATCGAGATCCATCATGGGGTTTGGTGCTTTGTCTTTGTTCGGTGGCGGTGAAGCACCGGGTATTTGTTTTCGGAACCGCTGTGAATACATCCATGTACGCTGCGTCGGCGACGTCCCTGTCGCCGACGCTTCCGAAAACAAATACCCGGCACTTCACCTTCGCGTCTGATTTCCTTGCTTCGTTAGCCTTTCGTCATTCCGGCGTATGCCGGAATTCAGCGCCACGAAGTCCGGAGTCAAGCCATGGTCTGGGGCAAGGATTAAGCCAGCTCTCTCAAAACTTTTAACGGCGGCTGACTAACCGCACTGCGACACGCCAGGGTGCCGGCAGTACCGACAAGCAGCGCGCCGACCAGCGGCCCAAGTATCCACAGCCCCGGGTGGAAGTTGAACGGCAACTCAAACACCCGCTGCGAAAGTACGGCCAGTGTCGCTTCCGTGCCGAAGGCTGCGAGCAAGCCCGCGGCAATGCCCAACAATCCAAACTCGATTATCAGGCTGCGGATCAGCAGCTGCCGGCGGCCGCCCAGTGTGCGGATGACGGCGGCTTCCTGCAAGCGTTCGGAAATACTCGCGCGGACGCCGGCGATGAGCACGAGCACACCGGCGATCAGCATGAGGGCGAGGACGGATTCGATGGCGATGGCGACCTGGCCGATGGTTTCGCGGATGTTGTCGAGGATTTTGTCCAGCTCGATGATGCTGACGCTGGGGAAGTTTTTCACCAGTTCGTTGACGAACAGTTTGTCTTCCGGCGGCAGGTAGAAACTCTGGATGTAGGTGGCCGGGAAGTTGTCGAGGCTGCCGGGGGCGAACAGCATGAAGAAGTTGGGGCGCATGCTGTTCCAGTCGAGGGTGCGCAGGCTGGTGATAGTGGATTCGGTCTCAAGTCCACCGATGGAGAAGCGCAGTACGTCGCCCATTTCCAGGCCGAGACGGGCGGCGACCTCGACTTCTACGGAAACGCCTTCGGTGAGATTTTCATTCCACCAGTCGCCGGCGACGATTTTGTTGTCGGCGGGCAGGGTGTCGGTCCAGCTTAGATTGAGTTCGCGGCGGATGGCGCCGTCCTTGTTCTCGCGCTCGGTGACCGGGGTGCCGTTCACGGCGATAAGGCGGCCGCGCACCATTGGGTAGAACTCGGTGCCTTCGAGGTTTTTGCCTTCCACTTTCTGTTTTACGCCGTCCAGTTCGTAGGGAGCGATGTTGACGAGGAAGTGGTTGGGGGCATTTTCCGGCAGCTGCATTTGCCACTCGTCGATCAGCGCGGTGCGTGCGTAGAACATCGCGAGCATGGCGAGCAGGCCGGTACCGAAGGCGGCGATCAGCAGGGTGTTGAAGCCGGCGCGGCGTTGCAGGCTGCCGAGCGCGATGCGCCAGCTGCCGCCGAGGGACGCGAGTTTGCCGCGCACCAGCAGCCGGTTTACCAGTGCGCTGCCGGCAACCAGCAGGCCGAGGCCAGCGAGCAGGGCGACGGTGGTGGCGAGGCTGCCGGACAGCCACCAGATCAGCAACAGCATGGAAAGGGGACCGGGGATCAGGCCGAACCATTCCCGTTTGTCCGGGTTGCTCCAGTCCTGGCGCAGGGTCTGCATGGGGTCGGTCTGGGCGAGGCGGAACAGGGGCGGCAGGGCGAAGCCGATTACGCAGGCGAGGCCGGTGGCGATGCCGACCAGCAGGGGCTGCCAGCTGCTCGCTGGAGGTGTGACCGGGAAGAAGCCGGCGAGCAGGTTGACCGCCTGGGATTGCACAAAGGATCCGATGGCGAGGCCGATGGTGGTGGAAATGATCGCCAGTGCCGCCATCTGACCAAGATAGATACCGAGAATCTTGTTCTTGCCGGCGCCGAGGCTTTTCATCACCGCCACGTAGTTGGCGTGGCGCAGGCCATAGCGGCGCGCGGCGAGGCCCACGGCAACGCTGGCGAGCAGTACCGCGAGGCTGGCGGCCAGATACAGGAAACTCTCAGCGCGGTCGAGGGCCTTGGCGACCCGCGGCTGGCCTTCTTTCAGGTCGGCGATATGTTCGTGCAGGGTGAGTTTGGGCCGCAGCCACTTGAGATAGTTTTCCAGCGCGGCGTCGTCGCCGGCGAGCAGGTAGCGGTAATTGACGCGGCTGCCGGGCTGCAGGATGTTGGTGGCGGCGAGGTCACTGGTGTGCATCATCACCCGCGCGCCCATGGAGAAGAGGTTGGCGCCGCGGTCCGGTTCGTGGTCGATGATACCGTCGATGGTGAAACTGCCGTCGCCCAGTTGTAGCTGGTCACCGATCTCCAGTTGCATCAGCGGCAGCAGGCGAGCCTCGAGCCAGACATTTCCGGGGGCCGGGCCCTGCTGCACGACTTTTGACGGGCTTTCGGCCTGGGTGCGCATTTCCAGGTGGCCTACCAGGGGGTAGCCGTCGCTGACCGCTTTGACCGAGGCGAACTGGAACTCGTCGCCGGCGGAGAGCATGGAGGCGAAGGTGACGGTTTTGGCTCTTTCCAGACCCAGCTCATCGGCCTTGTCGAGCCATGCCTGAGGTACTTCCTTGCTGCTTTTCAGCACGCGCTCGGCCGCCAGAAAACTCTGGGACTGGATATGCATGGCGCGAGTGAGGCGGTCGGAGAAGTGGGCGATGGCAGTGACGCAGCTCACTGCCAGGACCAGGGCTGTGGCGATCAGGGCGAGCTCGCCGCCGCGCCAGTCGCGGCTCAGTAGTCGCAGTGGCAGCATCAGGCGGACACCTCGGCGAAGTTGTCGGGAATGTCGGCGGTGGTAATCTCGCCCGCAGCCATGCGCAGGTGGGCGCCGCAGCGCTCGGCGAGGCGCTGTTCGTGGGTGACCAGCACCAGGGTGGTGCCGGTTTCCGCATTGAGATTGAACAGCAGGTCGATCACCTTTTCGCCGTTGTGGGCGTCGAGGCTGCCGGTGGGTTCATCAGCGAACAGAATGCCGTTTTGGTTGTCTTTATCGTGGCTGGCGATACTGCAAAATGCGCGCGCGATGGCGACCCGCTGCTGCTCGCCACCGGAGAGCTGGCGCGGGTAGTGGTGCAGGCGGTGTCCGAGGCCGACGCGCTCGAGAAATTCCTCGGCGCGGTTGCCGGCGTTGCGCTCGCCGCGCAGTTCGCTCGGCAACATGACGTTTTCCCGCGCGGTGAGGCCGGGCAGCAGCTGGAAGGTCTGGAACACGAAGCCCACACAGCGGGCGCGCACGGCGGCGCGTTGCTCCTCGTCCATGGCAGTGATCTCTTCGCCGGCGAGCCAGATTTTTCCCTCGGTGGGTCGGTCGAGGCCGGCGAGGAGGCCGAGCAGAGTGGATTTGCCGGAGCCGGAGGCGCCGGTGATAGCGAGGCTCTGGCCGGCGGGAAGTTGCAGGGAGATGTCGCTCAGCAAGGTGAGTGGACCTTCACTGGTACTGACGCGGTGGTGGAGGTTTTCGGCTTTGAGCATCAATGACATGGCAAGTCCCTGAAAATTCGGCAAAATGCGCTTTAGATTAGTAGTGGAGAGTATGACATGGCGGCAGTTTTTTTCCGGGCTTTTGCGGCCGATTTGGTCCCGCGTGGCCTGCTGTTCGTCGCGCTGGTCACGTCTTTGTACGCTGGTTCTCTGCGGGCGGATGGGCCGGAGCAAGCGGCAGATGCGTCTGGTACGAAGACGCTGGTGATTCTAGGGGACAGTATCAGTGCGGCCTACGGTCTGGATGAGCGCGAGGGCTGGGTGCAGCTGTTGCGTAAGCGGCTGGCGGACCAGAGTCTGGCGGTGGAGGTAGTGAATGCGAGTATCAGCGGTGAGACGTCCGCCGGTGGTCTGGCGCGCCTGCCGCGGTTGCTGTCTGAGCACTCTCCGGACTGGCTGGTGGTGGAGCTGGGCGGCAACGACGGGCTGCGGGGGTATCCGCCGCGAGCGTTGCAGAACAATCTTCAGCAGATGGTGAAGCTGGCCCGGGAGAGCGGGGCTGAGGTACTGCTGCTGGGTATGCAGATGCCGCCGAATTACGGCAAGGCGTATACGCGGGCCTTTGCGGCGGTGTACCCGAAGGTGGCTGAGGCGGAGCAGGTGCCGCTGGTGCCGTTCTTCCTGGAGCCGGTGGCGCTGCAGGAGGGCGCGATGCAGACGGACGGAATCCACCCCACGGCCAAGGCGCAGCCGGCACTGCTGGAGCATGTGTGGCCCTGCCTGGAGACCATATTGAAAGGCAATGAGGACACTCGGTCCGATAGCCTGTGCACTTCTTGATCGGAAAGCGTACAATCGCGCCCTGATTTTCGCCGGACCCTTCTATGGCTTCGTAGTTGGTGGCGGTGGCGGCGCTGCCGCCGGGTGTACCTTTGCGAAACACGCCGTGAACCCATCCATGGGGGCTCTTCCGCGAGGTCCCTCTCGCGGAAGGTTTCGCAAAGGTACACCCGGCGTCAACGCCTTCGGTTCTGAGATTTTTACTTCGTAGCTGGCAACGGACCTCTGTTGTCTGTGAGTTTGAGATTTACCCCATGTCTGATCTGGAAAACCGCCGCGAGCGGCTGGAATTCAACAAGCTGCAAAAGCGCCTGCGCCGCAATGTGGGCAAGGCGATTGCTGACTTCAATATGATTGAAGAGGGCGACAAGGTGATGGTGTGCCTGTCCGGTGGCAAGGATTCCTATGCGATGCTGGAAATCCTGATGAACCTGCAGAAGACCGCGCCGGTGCACTTTGAGCTGGTGGCGGTGAATATGGATCAGAAGCAGCCCGGTTTTCCCGAGCACATTTTGCCGGAGTACCTGCAGTCCGTGGGGGTGCCTTATCACATCGTGAACAAGGACACCTACAGTGTGGTGAAAGAGGTGGTGCCGGAGGGTAAGACAACCTGCGGACTCTGTTCCCGCCTGCGTCGCGGTACGCTCTACGGGTTTGCCGAAGAGATCGGCGCGACCAAGGTGGCGCTTGGGCACCACAAGGACGATATCGTCGAGACACTGTTCCTGAATATGTTTTACGGCGGCCGTCTGAAGGCGATGCCACCGAAGCTGCGGGCGGATGACGGGCGCAATATCGTGATTCGTCCACTGGCCTATTGCCGTGAAACGGATCTTGTCGATTTTGCCGAGTACAAACAGTTTCCGATCATTCCCTGCAACCTGTGCGGTAGTCAGGAGAACCTGCAGCGCCAGGCGATCAAGGGCATGCTGAATGATTGGGACAGGAAGTTCCCGGGGCGCAGCGACAATATTTTTGCCGCGCTCACCCGGGTCTCGCCGTCACAGCTGGCGGACCGGGATTTGTACGATTTTGAGAGCCTGGAGCTGGACCGCTCTAAACCCGCGCCTGCGGTCGACGCGCGTTCGATCGAGCAGTCGGTGGACTCGTGGATTCCCGACGATGCCCGCGAGGAGGAGACGGCTGAGCCTGCGCAGCCGATGTATATCGAGGCGCGGAACCTTTAACCGGGGCGAGTTCCTCTTCCTCGATCAGTAAGGTATCACTTTTTGCAGCCGTGGCATTTGCCGCGGCTGTTTCGTTTTCAGGCAGGGCGTTTTTTTCGGGTTTGATCAGCTTGCTGTAGCTGTTAACAAAATCCCGCAGGCTGGCGCTGGGCCCGTGGTGGAAGTGTTTTTTCCACAGTTTGGCCATCTTCGGAAGATCGCCGCTCTCCACTTTTTCTACTCCGGCGGCTCGGTATACCAGCCAGGCGATTGCGGTGGCGTAACGCAAGTTGGTGGCTAGTTCCGCGTGGGGGTGCTGTAGGAAGTCGCGCTGGCTGGCCAGCCCACGTACTTTGGAGGCGAGTGCGGGGAAGTTGATCAGGTATTTGTCCCAGATCTGGCGATGGGTACTGGGCAGTATCTGAAAAATGCCCATACCGTGGCGAGTGCCCAGCTTGAGGTGAAACCCGAGCTCGGACTCCTGTGCGGCGGTGCCCAGAAGCAGGGCTTCCATCCCGGGTGACCAGGCGCGCAACTGCTTCAGAGTGGGACGAACGACGAGCAAGCGTAGTTCGTCTAGACAAATACCCATAGTGCTTTTGATATTCCCTTACTGCCTTGTCTGAAAATGCCGCTCCGTGACGTTTTCAAAGGTATGCTTTAACGCAACTTACACCCTTGGTTTAGTTTGTGGATTGAGCAAACGCCAGCGAATGGGTAGATTTACGCGCAATAAAGACCGATAACGACGGATTCAGCTTATTCTTCTGCGAAGTGCGGCTTAATCTGCCAAATCTGACGGGGAACCCCAAAAATGTCCGGACAGTGGCTTGTCGCCTTAACGTTCATCGCTTACCTGGCTCTCATTCTCGCGATCGGTGTTTACGCCTATCAGCGCACCAAGGATGCGAGCGATTACTTTCTTGGTGGTCGCTCACTGCCGCCGGCGGTTGCGGCGCTCAGCGCCGGGGCATCCGATATGAGTGGCTGGTTGCTGCTGGGGCTACCCGGCGCCGCCTATGCCAGTGGGCTTTCCTCCGCGTGGATCGCCATCGGCCTGTTTACCGGTATCGTGCTGAGCTGGACCACCATGGCACGACGACTGCGCATCTACACCTATGCGCTGGACGACTCGCTCACGGTACCGGCCTATCTGCACCGCCGTTTTAATATGGGGCACCCCTATCTGCGCACCCTTTGCGCAGTATTCATCCTGCTGTTTTTTCTGTTTTATGTGGCCTCAGGACTGATTGCTGGCGGGAAATTATTCGAAACGGTTTTTGGCTGGGATTACCAGTGGGCCGTGGTGATCGGCGCAATTGCGGTGATTTCCTACACGTTGTTCGGCGGCTTTCTCGCGGTGAGCTGGACGGATGTATTCCAGGGGCTGCTGATGAGCCTCGCGCTGGTGATCGTGCCGGTGATGGTGATCTCGGATGAGGGTGGCCTGGGCAATGCGGTGGGGTTGATGCGTGAGCAGCACCCGGAGCTCATGCACTGGATGACCGACAACACCGGCACTGCGCTCGGTATGGCGGCCATTTTGAGCTCGCTCGCCTGGGGATTGGGGTATTTCGGGCAGCCGCATATCCTGGCTCGCTTCAAGGCCCTGCGCCATCCGGACGATATGCCGGTAGCCGCAACAGTAGCGGCGGTGTGGTCGCTGGCCGGTTTCCTCGGCGCCATGTGTGTCGGCCTTTTCGGGCATCTCGAATTGAGCCAGGCGCTGCCGGATGGCGAGCGTATCTTTATGGCGCTGGTGGAATCCCTGTTCCATCCCCTGGTTGCGGGTATTCTCCTCGCCGCGATTCTGTCGGCCATCATGAGTACTGCGGATTCGCAGCTACTGGTCTCTTCCGCGGCGCTGGCGGAGGACATCTACCATGTCTGGTTTGGCAAGAAGGCTTCCTCTGAAAGCATTGTGCAGGTTGGCCGCTGGGCGGTTGTTGCGCTGTCGCTGATTGCGGTGGGTGTGGCCATGGACCCGGACTCCAAGGTACTGGACGTGGTGGCCTATGCCTGGGCAGGGCTCGGTGCGGCTTTTGGCCCCACGATACTGATCAGCCTGTACTGGTCGCGGATGACCGGAACTGGTGCGATTGCGGGGGTGCTCGTGGGTGGTATAACCGTTGTTGTATGGAAACAGCTGTCTGGTGGCATCTTTGATATATACGAGCTATTACCGGGCTTTGTGCTCTCCGCAGCTGCTATTGTTTTAGTAAGTGCTGTGACGCATTGCCCTGAGGAAATATCAACGCGCCACCGTCAGTTGCTGGGGCAAAAGCAGTAGCCTGATCACAGTACACGTGCAGGATTGCGCATTTGATCGGTGGTGCCGCGGCTGGAGTATGTAGAGTGATCGAAGTACACCTAGGTGATATCACTCGGTTGCATGTGGATGTGATCGTCAATGCAGCCAACCAGAGGCTCCTTGGCGGTGGAGGCGTGGATGGCGCCATACACCGCGCTGCCGGTCCAGAACTGCTCGAAGCCTGTCGCCAGATCGGTGGCTGCCCCGCCGGGGAGGTGCGCGGAACTCCCGGCTTCCGCCTACCGGTAAAACGCATTTACCACACCGTCGGTCCCGTATGGCGAGGGGGCAACCTAGGTGAGCCGGAGTTGCTGGCCGCCTGTTATCGCCAGTGCCTGGCGCTCGCTCGCCGGGAAAACATCCATTCCATTGCCTTCCCCGCCATTAGCTGTGGTGTTTACGACTACCCGCCGGAGCTCGCCGTAGAGATCGCCGTAGAGCAGGTGCAAAACCATCTCGACCGCGATGACGGGCCTCGCCATGTTATTTTCTGTTGTATCGATGACGACATGGCCGAATTGTATCGAATGCAGTTGGATGCCTGTGTGCGACGCTGATGCTGCTGATACTTTAGGAACGCATTAAGCGGGCACGAACGTAGTAATCATTGCTGTTGTTAAATTTTTTCTCTCAAAACTCCGCAATTATCGCCATTCATCTCAGCGCCCGGCTACGCCGGGCTGTGCTCTTCTTTTCGAATTCTTCCCCTACGGATTGACTCAGAAAGAGCGGTCCAACGCCTGCGTCCAGAAAGGAAATTCCCGGAAGAACTTGAGCCGGAAGCCATCTGGTCGTGGTTTCGGTTATCAGGCAACGCAACTAACCACTGTCGATCGAATAGCGTGACCGTTTGGTCGGTCTGGGTTCTGCTGTACCATTCCCCAAAGCCAATCGAATAACAACCAAGGCGAGGAATAGCCATGCGTACAGCAGAGCAGTGGTTTAGCGAATACGGTGAGAGCCACCAGAATGCCACCAACAAGGCGATTCACTGGGTCGCGGTTCCGTTGATCTACCTGACCGTAGTGGGGCTGTTCTGGTCCATTCCGCAGCCCGAGTGGATGGCGTCGCTGCCCTGGTTGAACTGGGCGATAGTCGCGTTGATTCCCTCAATGCTCTTTTACATGGTGATGTCATTCCCCCTGGCGCTGGGAATGATTGCGCTCTCGCTACTTTGCCTCGGTGCGTGCAGTGCGCTGGAAAGGGCGGGGCAGAGTGTATTTTGGTGGTCCCTGGGGGTGTTTGTGGTGATGTGGATCTTCCAGTTTGTAGGGCACCATATCGAGGGCAAGAAACCCTCATTCTTCAAGGACCTCCAGTTCCTGCTGATCGGCCCGGCCTGGGTGATCGGTTTCCTCTATCGCAAGCTCGGGATTTCCTACTGAGCGATGCCCACAGGTAGCAGCGCGCTGCTACCTGCATGACTTTCCTTTCAAAAGCTTAGTGCTGTGGGGGCTGCTCAGGCTCACCCGCGGAGCCTGCCTGCTTTTTGCGTTCTTGGCCGTGAATCTTTTCGCGAGCTCCCTGCACAATCTTGAAGAAGATTGGTACCAGCAGGGTGCCTGCAATACATGCCATGATGGTACCCCCCATCACTGCGGTGCCGAGGGACACCCGGCTGGCCGCACCGGCACCCGAGGCGATTACCAGTGGAATGGTACCTACCACAAATGAAAGGGTGGTCATGATGACGGGACGAAAGCGCAATTTGGCGGCGGTAATGGTCGAATCGTGCAGGGACAGATGTTCCACTTCCCGCTGCGATTTACCAAACTCCACAATCAGGATGGCGGTCTTCGCGGCGAGCGCGACCAGTAGAACCAGGCCAATCTGCCCATACAGGCTGAGTGGCTCTCCGGCAATCATCAGCGCGGCGATGGCGCCGACAATGGCGATGGGAACCGACAGGATGATCGCGAATGGCGTCATGAAGGATTCATACAGCGCGGCCAGGAAAAGGAAAGTGAAAATCAGCGAAAGCACCAGGGCGATGGTGGTGGCGTTTCCTGCTTTGCGCTCCTCGAAGCTGGAGTCGGACCAGTCGTACTTGAAGCCGCTGGGCAGTGTCTCTTGTGCCACACGTTCGAGCGCATTCATCGCATCGCCAGAGCTGTAACCTCCCGCAACATTGGGGCCTCCACTGATTTTGACCGCGTCATAGGTGTTGTAGCGCTTGAGTGTCACCGCACCGAGAATCGGCTCGGTACTCAGAATAGCCGGTAACGGAACCGGCTCGCCTTTGCTGTTGTTTATATAGATCTTCTCCAGATCTCTCTCCTGCTGCCGGAACCTGGAATCGGCCTGCACCATGACCTTGAAGGTTTTGTTGTACAGGTTGAAGTCATTGACATAGATGGCCCCGAGCTGGGTTTGCAGCGTCAGGAAAATATCGCTGATTTTTATCCCCAGTGTCTTTGCTTTCACTCGGTCAATATCCAGGCGGATCTGGGGCGAACCGGCCTTGAAGATAGAGAAGGCGCGGGCGATTTCCGGTTGTTCGGTGGCCGCGGCGGAGAAGTCCTGCACCACTTTGAACAGCTCCTGGGCACCGACTCCCTGTGTATCTTCCAGCATAAATGAAAAACCGGCCATGGCGCCGAGCCCTGGAATCGCAGGGGCGCCAAATACCAGCACCTCGGCCTCGGGCAGCTGGGCAAACTGGGCCAGGTACTTCTTCTGCAGCGCCTGCTGGGATTCTTCCCGGGATGTGCGTTCATCCCAGGGTTTCAATTTGGCAATGATCATGCCCGCGTTGGATGCCAACATGGCATTCAACAGGCTGAAACCGTTTACCGACAGCACTTTGTCGATCGCGGGGTCCTGCATGAGGACCTCATTGATCTCATCGATGACCGCAGCCGTGCGGTCCAGTGCGGCGGCTTCGGGCAGTTGCACGTCGACCATGAAGAAGCCTTTATCCTCATCCGGGATAAAGCTTTTTGGTACGGACTGGAACATCAGAAACAGGCAGGCGAACAGCCCGGCAATGATGACAAGGCTCAGTAATATATGGCGGGCGAGCCAATCCACAATTTTTAGATAGCCGCTGGCGACTTTTTCAAAGCCCCAGTTGAAGCCGCGGATTACTGCGTTGGGCTTGTGGTGTCCCTCTTTCAGTACGGTCGAGCACAATGCCGGGCTCAGTGTCAGCGCATTGATCATGGAGATCAGTACCGATACCGTAATGGTGGTGCCGAACTGCCCAAACATGCGCCCGGTCATCCCCGGTAGCAGCATGGTTGGCCCGAACACCGCGAGCAGAACCATGGAGGTGGCGACAATGGGGCCGGACACCTCACTCATGGCCTTGGCCGTGGCCGCGCGTTTGTCGAGACCTTCCTCGTGCATAATGCGCTCGACGTTTTCGACCACAATGATGGCGTCGTCCACCACCACCCCGATGGCGAGGATCAAACCGAACAGTGTTACGGTGTTGATGGTCATGCCGAGGGCGTAGAGGACGCCGAGCGTGCCGATAATGGATACCGGCACTGCCAGGGTCGGTACCAGTGCGGCGCGCACGTTCCCGAGGAACAGGTAGGTCACGATAATGACCAGGATCACTGTCATGATCAGGGTCATGACGGTTTCTTCCAGGGATACGGCAATAAACTCGGTGGTGTCGTGGCCGATGACAGCTTCAACGCCCTCCGGGAAATACTGGGAAAGCTCTTCAACTTTGGCTTTTACATTTTCGGCCACTTCCAGCGCATTGGCGTCCGACAACTTGTAGATGGCCAACAGGACGCCAGGACCGTTGTTGTACTCGCCATATCCCTTGTAGACCTGCGCGCCGAGCTCCACCCGCGCAATATCCTTGACGCGCACGACGCCGCCCCTTTCATCGGCGCGCAGTACGATGTCGCCGAACTCTTCCTCCGAGTTCAGCCGGCCCTTGGTGGTGAGTACGTACTGAAACTGGGTGGATTCGGGCGAAGGTGGTGTGCCGAGCTGGCCCACTGCGGCCTGGATATTCTGTTCCCGGATCGCCCCGAGCACCTCCGGTACAGATATTTCCAGGTTCGCCATCTTGACCGGGTCGAGCCAGATACGCATGCCGTAGTCGAGTGGGCCGATGATTTTCGCCTCGCCAACACCCGGTACCCGCGCCAGTTCATTGAGCAGGTTGAGGGAGGCGAAGTTGGAGAGGAAGACCCCGTCAAACCGCTCGTCCGGAGAAAACAGGTTGACCACCATCAGCATGTCGGAGGAGCGCTTGCGCACCTTGATGCCGCGCTTCAATACTTCCGGAGGCAGGGAGGGTTCTGCCAGTGCGACCCGGTTCTGCACATCCACCTGCGCCATATCGGCATCTGTGCCCATATCGAACGTCATGAACAGCGTGTAGGTGCCATCGCTGCCCGAGTTCGAGGTCATGTACACCATGCCCTCGGCGCCGTTTACCTGCTCTTCGATCGGTATCGCAACGGCATTTTTCACTGTCTCGGCATCGGCACCGGGATAAACGGCTACCACTGAAATTTTCGGCGCGGCAATGTCTGGATACTGGTCCACCGGCATCACGATCGCCGCGAGTGCCCCCATGAAGGTGATCAATATGGCGATCACAAAGGCAAAGCGCGGTCGTTTGATAAAGAGGTGGGTATTTTCGCTCACAGATCAATATCCCGCGCTACTTGCCAGTTTCGTAGGGTGTGTAGACATCGCCCGGCTGGTTGCGCTGTCTCGCCTCCATGTTCGACCTCTGGTATTCCCGAAATGCCTCCTGCTCCTTGCGCAGCTGCTCGCGCAGGGAGTAGGGTGGAGGTCGCAGATTGGCTGGCGCCGGATCCTCGAGCTGCTTGATGTCTACTGCGGTCACCTCTACCGCGTCGCCAGGACTGACCTTCTGCAGGCCCTCAACGAGTACCTGGTCTCCCACTTTGAGCCCTTTGCGCACCGCCCAGTTTGGCCCTATGCGCAAACCCACTTCGATATTCGCCCGCTTGACCTTTTTTTCTCGATCCAGCAGGTAGACGTAGTGCCCCTGCTGATCCTGAGAGACTGCTTTCTGAGGAATGACAATGCGTTCGACCTCTTCCAGCAGCTTGCCATGCAAGGTCACATTCTCTTCGGGAAGTAGCATGCCGTCGGGGTTGTAAAACAGGACCCGGGCGGCAACAGTCCCCCGCGTGGCGGCAGCAGTGGAATCCCAGGAAAAGAACTCCCCCTTGTACGGGTACACGGTATCCCCCGGTAGCACGATATAGAGTTCCATATTGGGAATGGCGCGCCCCTGCAGCCTCAGTTTTTCCACCGCCGCGTAAAACTCGTTGTAGGCCTTTTGGCCCACATGAGCGAGTACATAAACCGGGTCAATCTTGACCAGTTCGGTAATTGGCACTGAGTTGGGGAGAATGAAAAAGTCACCCACCGCGTAATTCGGGTGTCCCACGCGCCCGGAAAATGGTGCGACGATCGAGGTGTGCGAGAGGTCCTCCCTTGCCTGATTCAGTGCCGTCTGGGCAGTATTCAGCTGTGCCTCCGCTGCCTGTACAGCGGCTTTTGCCGTATCGAAGTCTTTCGCTGAAATGTACCCCTGTGGACGCAGGTTGCGCGCGCGGTCGAAGTTGGCTTTTGCTTGCTCGTAATTGGACATGGCCTCTGCAATGCTGGCCTCCGCAGTGGCTACTGCGGTCTCGAAAGGGTAGGGGTCGAGCCTCACGAGTTCTTCGCCCTGTTCGAAATATTTTCCGGGCTCGATGTTCTGGTAGAGGATTCTCGAGGCGACGATGGGAAATATCTGCGCCGTCTCCACGGCTTCCACCACCGCCGGTACTTCAAAGCTGGGTCTGAAGCTGACGCGCTTGGCTTCCACAACTTCGACTTTTTTCGACGGCACCGTAGGTTTGGCGGCCTCTTTGTCGCCGCAGCCAACCGTCAACAGGAAGACAACGAAAACAAGGTTCCGCCAGTGAGGGTTGCTACGCAGAGATTGGTACATCATTTCCCGCAACTTGAGTGAATAGACCTATATCTATCAATCCTAGTGGGCGGGACGTCGGGTGGTGAACGGTGGCCCAATAGTTGGCGCGATATTGGTTTATATCTTCGCTTTAAACGTCAGCGGTTGTAGTGCACGGGTACTTCCAGGGTTTCTTTCACCTGCTCCATTACCACGTAACTGGTGCACTCCTGCACCTCCGGCAGGGTGAGCAGGGTCTCACCGTAAAACTTCCGGTAGGCGCTCATATCTGCCACCCGCGCCTTGATCAGATAGTCAAAGTTTCCCGATACCAGATAGCACTCCTGTACTTCCGGGAGCGCTGAGACCGCGTTGCGGAATTCTTCGAAGGCGTCCTGGGCAGACCGGTTAAGCCGGATCTGGACGAACACCACCAGCGCGGCGTCCAGATACTCCGGGTTGATCAGTGCGGTGTAACCCTGGATCACACCGTCCGACTCCATCTTTTTTACCCGCTCGACACAGGGAGTGGCGGTAAGGCCTACCTGACGCGCCAGCTCGGCATAACTGGTACGGCCGTTTTTTTGCAGTACGCGCAGGATATTGCGGTCGATGGTGCTGAGTTCACTGGCGCGGCGTTTCATCGGTTCCTTCTCTTTTCTCGATGTAAATGACTGTTTGGTATCGCTGAGTTGCGAGCGGCGTATGGCACCGCAGTTTCCGGGGGAATCTGCGGCTTGACTTGGCTACAGCGCAATTATCAGTTCTGTATGGCTAAAAAGTGGCCTTTTGCGCCAGTTAACCAGTTGATTCCACTAATGATATTTGAAAATGTGCAGAAATCCACTCGAAAGTGGCGCCTATACTGCGGAAATCCAACAAAAGAAGGGGCGCGCGTGATTGCGCTCACAGAGTAATCGAGGAGATACGTTATGTTGATCGGTGTACCAAAAGAGATCAAAAACCACGAGTACCGTATCGGTCTGACTCCGGCCAGCGTACGTGAGCTGGTTGGCCACGGCCACGACGTAATCGTGCAAAAAGACGGCGGTTCAGCCATCGGCTTTACCGACGAAATGTATGAGCAGGCGGGTGCCAAGATCATCGACAGTGCGGAAGAGATCTTCGCGACTGCAGAGATGATCGTTAAGGTGAAAGAACCTCAGCCGCACGAGTGCGAAATGCTGCGCCCCGGCCAGCTGCTGTACACCTACCTGCACCTCGCGCCAGATCCCAAGCAGACTGAGCTGCTGGTTAAGTCCGGTGCGACCTGTATCGCTTATGAAACCGTAACCGACCGCTTTGGCGGCCTGCCGCTGCTGGCGCCGATGTCTGAAGTTGCCGGCCGTATGTCCGTACAGTGTGGCGCGCATCATCTGGAAAAAGCCCAGGGTGGCCTCGGTGTACTGCTGGGCGGCGTGCCCGGTGTAGCGCCGGCGAAAGTGCTGATTATCGGTGGCGGTGTTGTGGGTACGCAGGCGGCCAAGATGGCTCTGGGTATGGGCGCCGATGTGACCATCCTCGATCGCTCCCTGCCGCGTCTGCGTCAGCTGGACGATATCTTTGGTGGCGCTGTGCGCACTGAATACTCCACCAACGACGCAATCGAGAAGCACGCGCTGGAAGCGGACCTGGTTGTCGGCGCGGTGCTGATCCCGGGCGCTGCAGCACCCAAGCTGCTGACTCGCGACCATATCAGCCGCATGAAGAAAGGCGCTGTTGTAGTGGACGTGGCGATCGACCAGGGCGGTTGTTTCGAAACCTCCAAGGCGACCACCCACCAGGAGCCGACCTACGTGGTAGACGGCGTGGTGCACTACTGTGTAGCGAACATGCCGGGCGGTGTTGCCCGTACCTCCACCATGGCCCTGAACAACGCCACCCTGCCATTCGCAGTGGCACTGGCGAACAAGGGCGCCAAGCAGGCACTGCTCGACGACGCCAACCTGCTGGAAGGCCTGAACGTGCACGCCGGTATGGTGACCTACAAGGCAGTGGCGGATGTACTGGGTTACGAATATGTAGATCCGAAACTGGCGCTGCAGAAATCCGCAGTAGATTCTGACGTGGCCGCTTGAGGCTGCGCAAAGAACGGAACAATTAATTTTCAGTTCTCTTTGGGGCGTCCCCACGCCCCGCTCTGTGAGACCCGGCAGTGTCTGTAACTGCCATTGCAGCCGCGCTTTTTAGCGCGGCTTTTTTATTGCTGCAAAAAAAAGTTCGGGAAGGGGAGAGAGGGTTGGTTACCGGCCGGGAAACAGGCGTGCCAGCAGCACCGGCAGCGCAGTTTCCACCCGCAGGATTCTCGGCCCCAGATGCACGGACTCGAAGCCGGCTTCCTGAAGCCTCTCCACCTCATAGGGTATGAATCCGCCTTCCGGTCCCACCGCCAGCGTGGTCTGATCCGGGATGTCGACCGGGCAGGGGGTGTCGGTAACCGGGTGCGCCACCAGCTTGCGGGATCCGGCGGCAATTTCGGGCAGCTCGTCCTCTACAAAAGGCTTGAAGCGCTTGCGTAATTCAATTTGTGGCATTGCGGTATCCACCGCCTGCTCCAGCCCCAGCACACACTGTTCCCGCAACTTGCCCTCGGCCAGCCAGGGACTTTGCCAGTAGGATTTTTCTACCCGGTAGGCATTGATCAGATACAGCTTCTTTACCCCGAGCGCGGTGGCATGCTGGATGGTGCGCTTGAGCATCTTGGGGCGGGGTAGTGCAAGGATCAGCGTGAGAGGCAGCGGAGGTGGCGGCGCACGATGCAGTGAGACTTCGAGGGTGATGTGCGTGTCGCTACGCTCGACGACCAGGCCTTCACCGATCTGTCCGTCGAGCAGGCCAACCTTCAGTGTGTCGCCCACATTAGCGCGGTGCACCTCGGCAATATGCTGGAAGCGACGTTCGCGGAGGGTGGCGACGGCCGGTGCGCCTGCCTCACCCGATGGACCGGCTTCAGGAAAATCGCCGGGCTCTAGAAGGATCAGGTTCACGACGGTTCAGCGCTTCGCGGAGGCGACGGCCCCCTTGCCGATACCCTCAAAGGCGCGGACGCGAACCTCCTGCCCTGGGTGTTCAGCGGCAAGCTGATCGGCGATGTACTGCGCCAGCTGCTCGACGGTGGTATCGCAGTCGAGGACTTCACAGCGTTCCACGGGGATGGTGAGGGTGAACGCCCCCTGATGCGCGCGGTAGGCAAAGTGCAGAATTCCTCCGGCTTCCTTCTCCAGGTCTTCGCGTGTACCCAGGTAGATATCTTTCCAGCGCTTGGCCCATTGCGCTTCCAGCTGCGGGCTGCGCTGTCCGTCCACATCAATGCGGATGCGTGAGCGGTGGCCATGGGCGATACGTTGGCAGTTGCCGTCGTGCTTTTTCAGACCGTGGCTGTAGTGGTAAAAGGGGGTGTCGATGGGTTCGCTGGTGAAATCCAGCTGCAACTGGTCAACGCTGGTCGGAAAAATACCGTCCAGTTCGCCAACGCACCAGGCCGCCACCGAGTCAGGCGTTATCGACTCTACCGCTACCAGGGCAAACGCCTGTGCGGGCCCGCTCACCGAAATAATGTCGCCACCGTCCAGCTTCCAGTCCAGGTGGATACCTTCCTCGTTCTGCTTCAGTGCCAACAGGGGTGACAGGGTTGGTACCAGCAGGCGGTGATCCAGCTCCGTATCCAGCCAGGTTCGCAGGGTCTTTTTGACGATGCCGAAATCGCACACCATGCCCTGGTGATCCAGTGCGCCGTCGAGTGCGGCATTGGCCAACCAGGTTTCACCAACAATGCCGCGGCTGCGGTGGAGATAACTGAAGTCCACGTTAGTAAGGCTGTCGACGAACAGGTGCATAGGCTTTCCGGCTAGAAACTGGTAGAGACGTGGTTGAACAGCCCGGATTCAGGCGCGGCACAGTATAGCTTTTTGCCATGGTGATTTGGCGCTTTCACAGGAGGATTTTCCAGCGGGAGTCCGCTGCTGGAAGCGGAGTGCAAATTGGGGCTGGATACTGGCGCCACGAGTCTCTATAATCGCGCCCTCTTCGAGCGCAGGTCCCTCAAGCCATGTAGGCAGGCAGCAATGTCGGGGCGGCGGTGTTGGCGATCGCATCTTTGCGGTGCTAGCCTGAGTGCTCGAGCGTGATGGCGGCCCTTCCGGTCTCCTCGCAATGATCAGCTGTGAACCCCGCCAGGCCCGGAAGGGAGCAACGGTAGCAGTGACATCATGTGCCGGGGGTGTGCTGGTTGGGCTGCCTCCAATTTCTTCAGGACATCTCGTCCCCGCCCATCCTTCCTGTATCTCTCTTTCTACGTTTTTCTCCGTGTATATCGGCAGTCGTCGGTTTCGCTTTCGCGGGGCTGTGTACTTTCTGTTCATTTATTGTTGTGGCGAATTTGCCGCTTGGCGCTCTTTGCGAAATTTTTCTCCAAAATGTGGGTTATGTGGGGAATTTTATGCCGATGTGCTACCGCGATCCGTGGCCTCATCCCGCTATTTGAGGACCGTGTGCTATAAATCGCGACAGTAAACGTTTTTCTCTTCGCCCGTTCCCGGGCCGTCCCAGCAGATATTTCAATAATTCCACCAGAGGATGCCGATGAAAAAATTAGCCTTGGTTATCGCCGTTGCCGTTGCCGTTGCCGCTGCGGCTGGCTGTGATAACGGAAACGACAGATCTGAAGCCCAATCGCCCGCGCCATCTTCCGCCGCAGAAGTTTCCTCCGGCGCGGATAGCACCGAAGCGAGCGCTGCCGCCGAGGCCGGTAGTACCAGTGATGCTCTGGACGCCGAGGGTGCCAAGGCCTTTTTACAGAGCGCGCAGGATCGGCTGGAGAAGGTGGCAGAAGAGGTCAGTCACGCGAGTTGGCTGGCCTCCACCTATATCAACGTCGATTCTCAGTTCACCGAGGCGTTGGCCGTGGAGCGCTATACCGGTCTCGCGGTAGAGCTGGCGCAAGAGGCGGCAAAGTTCGATGACGTGCAGCTGGACCCGGAAACCCGCCGCATGCTCACCATGCTGAAGCAGGGGCTGGTATTTCCTGCGCCGAACGATCCCAAGCTGACGGCGGAGCTGGCGCAGATTGGCTCGAAAATGCAGGGAATGTACGGGGCCGGCAAATACTGCCCGGATGAGAGCGCCGGCGAAGACAGTGCTACGGGTGAAGATAAAGGTAAGTGCTACACCCTGACGGAGATGGGCCAGATGATGGCCAACAGCCGCGATCCCGAGCTGCTCAAAGATCTGTGGGTTGGTTGGCGCAAGGTATCGCCGCCGATGAAGCCGTTGTACGAGCGTCAGGTGGAAATCGGCAATGCCGGTGCGAAAGAGCTGGGGTATGACAACCTCAGCGTAATGTGGCGCTCCAAGTACGATATGCCGGCGGACGAGTTTGCGGCCGATATGGATAACCAGTGGGGCAAGGTAAAGCCGCTGTATGAAGCCCTTCATTGCCATGTTCGAGCCAAACTGAATGAACATTACGGCGACGAAGTCGCCCCGGCCAGTGGCAAAATTCCGGCGCATCTGTTGGGCAACATGTGGGCGCAGCAGTGGGGCAATGTGTACGAGATCGTCAAAGACGATGATATGGAAGCGCCTTACGATCTCACCAAGCTGGTTGTGGATTCCGGCATGAGTGAAAAAGACATGGTAAAGGCGGGCGAGACCTTCTTTACCTCTCTTGGATTCAAGCCTCTGCCAGAAACTTTCTGGGAGCGTTCCCAGTTTGTGCAGCCCCGCGACCGCGATGTGGTGTGCCACGCAAGTGCGTGGAACCTGGATGGCCAGGATGATATCCGTATCAAGATGTGCATCAATAAAACCGGCGAAGACCTGGTAACCATTCACCACGAGCTGGGGCACAACTTTTACCAGCGGATCTACAACCAGCAGCCTTTCCTTTACAAGGAGGGGGCTAATGATGGCTTCCACGAAGCGGTCGGGGATACCATTGCCCTTTCCATTACGCCGAAATACCTGAAACAAATCGGTTTGCTCGATGAGATTCCCGGTGAAGAAAAAGATATCGGATACCTGATGCAGCAGGCGCTGGACAAGATTGCCTTCCTGCCATTTGGCCTGCTTGTGGACAAGTGGCGCTGGCAGGTATTCAACGGCGAGGTGGCGCCGGGGGATTACAACAAGGCCTGGTGGAAGCTGCGTGAAGAATATCAGGGCATCGAAGCGCCGGTGCAGCGCAGTGAGGCAAACTTTGATCCCGGTGCGAAGTATCACATTCCGGGCAATACGCCATATTCCCGTTACTTCCTCGCGCATATCCAGCAGTATCAGTTCCATCGTGCGCTGTGTGAGGCAGCGGGTGAAACTGGCCCGCTGCACCGCTGCTCCATTTTCAAAAATGATGCGGCAGGTAAAAAATTACGCAATATGCTCGCGATGGGTGCCAGCAAGCCCTGGCCGGATGCGATGGAAGCACTCACCGGGCAGCGTGAGCTGGACGCGTCAGCCATTGTCGACTATTTCCAGCCGCTGATGGCCTACCTGCAGGAGCAGAACAAAGACCGTCAATGCGGCTGGTAACGGCGGCAAGTGTGTGGGTGGCCCGCGCGATTCGAGTAATTCACTAGCCACAAGGCGTGCTCATTGATTGAGGCTATTGACTGTATATTCACAGCCAATGGCCTCTGGGGTTTGAAAAGGATTCTTTGACCATAGTATTGAGAGTGACTTGATATGAATCAGGTGAACTGCCCTTTGGGGTTTGATCATCTGCATGAATTATCCGGGGATCGCCAATCGGCGCAGTACTGGCCAGGCACATAGCAAGCCCCGATCAACGGAATAAACTCGAGCCAAAAAAGAGGTTGCTAATGAGCAATATTGATATCGGTATTGGTGAAAAAGATCGCGAACAGGTTGCAGAGGGACTGAAGCGTCTGCTTGCTGATTCCTACACGCTGTACCTGCAGACCCATAACTTCCACTGGAACGTTACCGGTCGCCTGTTCCGCGAGCTGCACCTGATGTTCGAAGAGCATTACACCGAATTGGCTGTGGCTGTAGACGACATCGCCGAACGCATTCGTACCCTGGATGTCGTCGCTCCGGGCACCTACAAGGCGTTTGCCGAACTCAGTTCGATCAAGGAAGTGGAGGATGTGCCCGCTGCCGAGGAAATGGTGCGCATCCTGACGCAGGGTCATGAGCAGGTCGTGAAGACGTGTCGTGAAGTGCTGAAAGCGGCGCAGGACGCGGACGATGAATCCACTGCGGCACTCGTCGGCGACCGCATGCGGGTGCATGAAAAAACAGCGTGGATGTTGCGCGCTACCGCCGAGTGATTATTCGCGCTGTCGATACGAAAAAACCGGCCAAAGGCCGGTTTTTTCGTATCTGACTGGTTGATTATTCCGGTCAGCTTTCCGGCTTCTTCGTCCGTCTCTTTCGCCTCTCTCCTTCGCCTCTCCTCTATCCCATCCTGTTCCTCAGGCTTGTTTCAGCCCCGCTTTTAAGCGTAGTGATTCACGCCACATTGCGACTTTCTCCAAATCTCCCCTTGCATACCATTACTGTGTGGTGCACAGTATTTACTGTGTGGCACACAGTATGGGGGTGACAGATGGGACAGGCACCGGAAAAACTCGACAGGTTGGTGATGGAAGTGCGGCGGGGTGCGCTCACCCTGGCGGTGCTGCTGGCGCTGCGCGAGCCGCACTATGGCTACTCCCTGCGTAAAAGCCTGGGGGCAAAGGGGCTGGACATCGACGAGGGCACACTCTATCCGCTGCTGCGCCGTCTGGAAGACCAGGGGTTGTTGCGTAGCCACTGGCAGCAGCAGGAGGGGCGCAAGCGACGTTTCTACCAGATCGACGAGGGGGGAGAGGTTGCGCTCGCACAAATGCGCGCGGAGTGGCGGGGACTGAACCATGTGATTGGCCAGCTGGGTGGATAGCCGACGGCGCCTGGATGACGGAATACGAAATGATGGAAAAGCAATTCGAGGAACACAGCATGGACTGGTTGCAGCGCTATGTAGATAACGTACGCACATACTTGCCGGCGCGGTTGCGCGAAGACGTGGGCAATGAGCTTTATTCGGGGCTGCAGGACCAGTGCGACGAACTGCAAGAGTCCCTTGGCCGTGCACCTACGGAAGACGAAGTTTTGGTGCTCCTGAAAGAAAAGGGACACCCCATGGCTGTTGCTGCAGGTTACCAGTCCCGTCGGACTCTGGTCAGTGAGTCATTGTTTCCGGTGTATCTACAGGTGTTGAAGTGGACTCTGATGGTGATTGCAGTAGTGAGTGCCATCGACGTAGTTGCTTCGTTTGCTTCCAGTGCGGAGCCCAATCTTATTGGCGCAGCCATAAGCTGGCTGGCCGGGCTGTATGAAAGCGGTATCCACTCTTTTGCCTGGGTTACACTGGTCTTTTATCTTGTCGGGGAAAGCCAGAATTACCGCAAAGTATTCGCGAACTGGAACCCGCGCTCGTTACCCCGCATTGCCGATGGTGGCCGCCGCATCCAGCGTTTTGATTCCGCTGTGGAGTTTGTTGTCACCCTGTTGGCGCTGGCCTGGCTCAACGATATATGGCTGTTACCGGGGCCGAGCGTTGGTGCTGCGCTGACGTTTTCCGGTGCGTTTGGCGCCTTGCTACCATGGCTGAATATCGCCCTCGCAGGCAGCGTATTGATGTCGCTGGTGACGCTGCTGTCTCCCTATTGGACACAACCGCGGCTACTGATTGATATCGGGCTGAATATATACTGGCTCGTTTTACTGGCTCTACTCATCAATATTTTTCCACCCTTTTCCATCACCTGGAATGGTGGGGAAAACTGGCAGCCGAATCAGGCCAGTTGGCAGGTGGGCGTTGGTATTGTCACCGCTATTACCGCATGGGATCTGTTGAAAAATCTGCGGGTATTGATGCGCGTATGGGCAGAGCAACGAGCGCTTTAATTTCCCTCTCGTTGTAATCTGGTTCCTCCGGGTTAATCTCCGGTGGCGGTCGCTTTAAATGCGGCCGCCGCGGTGGAGAGGCCGCCGCTACTGCGGGTCAGGATGCCGACCTGGTGCACCACTTCCGGTGTGGTCAGACGTTTACACTCCAGCCCGTAGTCGCGCATCTGCTTCTCACACAGGCTGGGGACGGCGCTGACACCGAGTCCGGACTGCACCAGTCTGCCAATCGTGCTGAGCTGGTTGGCTTCGCACAGGAGGCGGGGAGGGTGTTCCCCGGAATTGGCTTGTGCGAAGGCGGCATCCGTCCATCGCCGCACCGCAGATCCCCGATTCATGGCAATGAATGGTTCTTGCGCAAGATCCTGCCAGCGCACACGTTCCTTCTTGCCGTACCGGTGCCCCGGTGGCAGTACGGCGATAAAGCGGTCGTCGGCGATGGGGGTAAACGCGAGGTTGCCGAGATCGTCCGGGCGGAAACTGATCCCCAGTTCGGCGCGCCCGTCCTGCACCGCGCTCACCACCCGCTCCATCACAATGTCCTCCAGCACGATATTGATATCCGGGTGTCGCCGATGAAATCTTTCCAGCAGAGCGGGTAACTGATTCAGGGCAAATGCCGGAATGGCAGCAATCGACAGCTGGCCCTGCTGTAGCCGGAAGCGCTGTTGCACCGCGTCCAGGGTACTGTCCCAGTTGTGGAGCAGCTGTTGGGCGCGCTCTACAAACTGGGCGCCCTCTGGCGTCAGCACCAGTTGCCGTCCGTCGCGGCTGAACAGATGGCCGCCCAGGGACTCCTCAAGGCTGCGGATGGCAATGGAAATGGCCGGCTGTGAGACATGCAGCTGTGCACTCGCCTCGGCCAGGCTGCGGGTACGGGCCACGGCAGCGAAGGCCCGTAGCTGTTTGATGGTCGCGCTCACTGTTTGTTCGCCTCGGCTGGCTCTGTGCCCGGCTGGGGTGCGATCTCCCCCCCTCGCCTGGACCTGTTAAAGAAAACTTAATAGATGTTAATAAGTTTAAAATAGTCTTAACTGTTAGACCAAGGCATGATTGCTCTGATGGCGAGAGCGCGAATAATGGTCAGCCTGTATCGCGCCACCGAGCGCACCGAAGCGTGGGGGCTAATCCCGCCAGCGGCGCTTCCTAAACCAATAACAAACGCCATACTTGCGGAGTGTATCCGCCTGCAGGTTCCGTTGAGTAAACATCAGAGAGTTTTGTCCCGATGAGCAATCCAGTAGCGCCTCTTTGGCAGCCCACCCCTGAAGCCGTAGCCGCCACCCAGATGGATCAGTTTCGCCGCCGGGTGAATGAGAGCCATCAGCAGTCCCTGCCGGATTACAGTGCCCTGTATCAGTGGTCAGTGGACAACCGGGAGACTTTCTGGGGCGAGCTGTGGGATTTCGGTGAAGTTGTCGCCAGCGCGCGCGGCGAGCGGGTGCTGGGGAAAGACGCCATGCCGGGCGCAGAGTGGTTTCCCGATGCACGACTGAATTTTGCAGAAAACCTGCTGCGTTTCCGCGATGACCGCGTTGCGCTGATCGAGCGTCTGGAAAACGGCGGCCGCCGCCAGCTCACCTACGCGCAGCTGTTCGAGGAGGTGGAGCGCCTCGCATCGGCACTGGTTGGTGCCGGTGTCGGTAAGGGCGACCGCGTCGCGGGATTCATGCCGAATATCATGGACACCGTAGTGGCGATGCTGGCGACCACCAGCCTCGGCGCCATCTGGACCTCCTGCTCGCCGGATTTCGGTATTAATGGCGTACTGGACCGGTTTGGCCAGGTCGAGCCGAAGGTCCTGTTCGCCTGTGAAGGCTACTACTACAACGGCAAAACCATCGACTCCCTGCCGCGCCTGGCGCAGATCGTGGAGCAGATCGAGTCCATCCAGCAGCTGGTGGTGGTCCCGGTTGCGCGCGATGCCGTGCAGACTGCCGAGGCCATAGACGGCCTTGATCGGGCTATCACGCTGGGTGCCTTTACTGAAGCAGCGCCGGCGCGTGCGTTGACCTTCGAGCAGACGGAGTTCAACCACCCGCTGTACATCATGTATTCCTCCGGTACCACCGGCGTGCCCAAGTGCATTGTGCACGGGGTTGGTGGCACCTTGCTGCAGCATATTAAAGAGCACCGCCTGCACACGGACATCTCCCGCGACGACACACTGTTTTACTTCACTACCTGCGGCTGGATGATGTGGAACTGGCTGGTAAGCGGACTGGCCTGTGGCGCCACTCTGGTATTGTACGATGGCTCCCCGTTCTATCCCGCGGCCCAGTGCCTGTGGGATATGGCCGATGAAGAAAACATCAGTGTGTTCGGTACCAGCGCCAAATATATCGCCGCACTGGAGAAGGCGGGCTGCAAACCGCGAGAAACCCACAAGCTCGAGCGCTTGCGTGCAGTGCTCTCTACCGGCTCCCCGCTGGCGCATGAGGGCTTCCGCTACGTGTATCGGGATATCAAATCAGATGTGTGCCTGTCGTCCATCTCCGGTGGTACCGACATCGTCTCCTGCTTTGCCCTGGGTAATCCGGCGCTGCCGGTGTACCCCGGTGAACTTCAGTGCCGGGGGCTCGGCATGGCGGTCGAGGTATGGAATGACGATGGGAAATCAGTGCTGGAAGACAAGGGCGAGCTGGTGTGCGCCAGCTCCTTCCCGTGCATGCCCATCGGGTTCTGGAACGACCCGGATGGCAGCAAGTACCACGGCGCCTATTTTGAAAACTGGCCCGGCGTCTGGGCACACGGCGACTACGCGGAAATTACCGAGCACGGTGGCGTAATCATTTACGGTCGTTCCGATGCGGTTCTGAATCCCGGTGGTGTGCGTATTGGCACCGCGGAAATCTACCGACAGGTGGAAAAGGTGGAAGAGGTGCTGGACAGCATCTGCATCGGCCAGGAGTGGCGGGACGATGTGCGTGTGGTGCTGTTTGTAGTGCTGCGCGAAGGCCTGAGTCTGGATGACGACCTTATCCAGAAAATACGAACCACCATCCGAGCCAATACCACGCCGAGGCATGTACCCGCGAAAGTGATCCAGGTGACGGATATCCCGCGTACTATCAGTGGCAAAATCGTCGAGCTGGCGGTGCGCAATGTGGTGCACGGGAAGCCGGTAAAGAACCAGGAAGCGCTGGCCAACCCGGAGGCGCTCAAGCTGTTCGAAAACCTCCCGGAGCTCGCTGGCGAGTGATCGCCTCGGCGCCGAGGTTATACAGATAAACGCAGCAAGCCGGGTTCAGTAGCGCTGACCCGGCTTTTTGTTGCTTGTGACGCGTTTGTTCGGCATGGCGGCGCGATGGGGCTCCGAACTCGAGCCGACGGTTTATGCCGCTTTCAATGGGCGTTTAGCGTTGGCCTGACACATCTTTTCCTGCTCTTCTCTCATCTTCCTCAGGGCCATGCGGGTGAAATATCCGCCCATCACGCATACAAATGCGATTATGCCCAGGCTCAATAAGCCGGAAAAACTGGTGAAAAGGTCGATCATTGCGTCCATGGTTGCCTCCGGGGTTCATGGGCTCTTGCCTGATTGGCACAGCGGCTGGTCTTCCAGGCCACTTGTCTTTAACTCGGTCCAGTGTAAAGTGGCGCCCGCTGTCTCCCTTGATCCAGATCAACTCGATGTTGCTTTCCCGGGGGCGGTATGCTGCGGATGACGTTGGTGCCCGACATGCGCGAATGGTTCGCGACGATCCGTTGGCTCTCCAGGCTGGAATGTGCTGGCGTGCTATCCCATATCGAGGATTCTGCGCTAGTCTTGCGCTAAGCTGTTGATAATTGATTCCAGTGCCCATAAACCAATAATTTCACGGAAGATAAGTATGATTACCTACCTGTACTGGGCCGCCGTTATTGCTTTGGTCGTTCTCGCTCTGTTTGCCGGCAGCCGGTTTGGTAGCCTGGGCAAGGGGGCGATTGTCGGTGCGATCATCTTTCTGGCCGGTTGGCTCGCCTACTACTTCCACTTTGAACAGGTTTTCGTCAAACGCTTTGGCGGTGTGATGCGTATCAGTGTGCCGGAAGGTCAGAGGCACCTCGGTGCTACCTGGAAGGACGATAACCTCTGGGTGGAAAACTACGATCCGAAAACCAACGAGTGCATCTTTGCTGAGTATTCGAAAGGGAACCTGCTGGAAGGCCGGGTCGTCATTCGCAACTGCAACCCGCTGATGGAGCGCACCGGCTCCGCACCGGCACGCTGATTCGGGCTGAGTCCGGCCGGCTCCACCGGGGCCGGTGATTCACTGATGTAAAGGCCGGTAAAGTTGCGCCGTCCACCGCAACTTTTACTCGTGTTTGGCGTCGCAGTGGTGGTAGTTGGCAAACGGAACCTTGTCTTGCGCGTTTCTTGTTTCGCTCCCCGAGCTTCAGTTTTTCTAATGGCGACCTGTGTGTTGCTTGGCGCTCTATTTCTGGTGGCGCCGCAGCAGGGGCACGCCCTGCCATTTTTCGACAACCTGCCGAAGTTCAAGGTGCGGGTATCCGAGAACCGTGAACTGCAGGATTGGTTGAAAGACCAGCTGAAAGAGCAGCGCAAATCCAGCAGCGTACTCAAATCCTACGAAGATCCTTTAGATGTGGCCCGTTTTGAGCGCGGCACACTGGAAAAGCTCCTGCGCTCGCGCGGCTATTACGATGGCCGCGTGCGTCAGTCGGTTAGTGACGGTGAAATTCTTTACCGGGTGGTGCCCGGGCGGATCTACCGTATCAGCAGCCTCGACCTCCGCATGCCGGCACGACTCAAAGCCGGTTTTCCCGGCGTCGGCCTGAGTGAAGGCGATCCGCTGGAGGCGGAGAAGGTTACCGAAGGCGTCAAGCGTATCGAAACTTATCTGGCAGAGAACGCCTGCCTGCTGAATGTGGACGTAAGCTACCAGGCCACGGTCGTGCACAGCGAGCACGCCGCCAGGCTCGAGTACCGCGTGGCCAAGAGCCCGGAGGTGAATGTCGGGCAGATCTATGTGGAGGGTTTGACCACCGTCGACGAGGACTTCCTGCGCAAGCGTCTGAAGCTGGAGGAGGGTGACTGTTTCTCCCGCGGTAAAATGGATGCTGCCAAGCTTCGTCTGCTGCGCACCAACCTGATTGCTGGGGTAAATGCCGAGGTATCCGAACCGAATGCGGGCATTGTGGATATCACCTTCCTGGTTATCGAACGCAAGCACCGAACCATCCGTCTGGGGGTAGGGTATTCGTCTGATGATGGTGGTGGCGCATCGGCCGGCTGGGAACATCGTAATATTCTCGGTCGCGGTGAAAAAATTGAAGTAGAAACCCGGGCTTATGAGGTCACTCAATCGCTTAAGACCGAGTTACTGGTACCGCGATTTTTTCGCGATGACCAGGACTTCGCCGCAAAGGCAGAGGCTGAGAACGAAGACCGGGATTCTTACCAGGCAGAATCGATCACCATTGGCGGTACGATCTCTCGCCGCCAAACCAAACATCGCACCTTCAGTGTCGGTAGTGCGCTCAAGTTCAGCCGGGTGCAGGAAGAGGGTGAAGAGAGTGAAAATTACAATCTCCTGTCTTTCCCGCTCGGTGTCAAAATCGACACCACTGATAACCTGCTCGACGCCCACCGGGGCGCGACGATCGCACTGGAAGTGAAACCCTACTTCGATCTCAGGAGTAGCGGGACGCAATTTACCAAAAACACCCTGGTGATGACCGGTTACCACACGTTTGAAGAAACCCGGTTTGATCCGACGGTAGCACTGCGTATCAAGGCCGGTGTCATTAGCGGGGCCGACAACCTGGAAATTCCCGCGGATGAGCGCTTTTATGCTGGTGGTGGCGGATCCGTTCGCGGTTATGCCTACCAGGCGCTCGGGCCGCGGCGTCTGATCCCGCCAACGGAGCCGGGTGAACTCCCGAAACTCTCTGACCCGATCGGCGGGCGAGGGTTGAGCGAAATATCGCTGGAAGGGCGCTTTCGTTTTACCAAAAGCTGGGGCGGCGTTTTTTTTGTTGATGGCGGTAACGCCTATGCGGACCCACAGCCCAGTTTTGATGATCTTTACTGGGGCGCAGGCTTCGGTGTGCGCTATATGACGTCGTTTGCACCCCTGCGGTTTGACATCGCTTTCCCGCTGGATCGGCGGGAAGGTCTGGACGATAGCCGCTATCAGGTTTATGTCAGTCTCGGACAGGCGTTCTGATCATGGCTGACGTTTCCACACGCAAGAAATCTCATCACATACGCTGGCCACGGGCGCCGCGGCTGACCCTGTTTGTCACGACGCTGGTGATGCCATTGTTGATGGCAATTTTTCTTGTCGGCTCAGACTCAGGGCGCGAGGCGCTGACCCGCGGCGGTCTGGCGATTGCCCGCTATTACCTGCCGGATCTGGAAATCAACGCCGACGGGGTGCGCAGCGAGGAGCTGGGGCACTGGTATTTCGAGTCATTGCGGGTGCGCTATAAAGAGCGGCCGATGGTCGATGCACACCAGCTGGGCCTGCATCTCGATATGCAGAAACTGTGGCGAAACCAGATTCATATCCGGGAGTTAAGCGCCCGCTCTTTCCTGTTCGACAACACATTGCTGGGTGAGTACTTACAGGCCCATGTCAGCGAGGAGGAGGTCGAGGATGCCGCCGAGAAGGTGGATGACCCCTATATGCCTGCAATCTGGCTGGAGCGCCTGGCGGTGGAGCGGCTGACGGTAATCGATACGGCGCTGAAGGATTTTCCGGTAGTAGCGATCAAAGGGAGTGGCAGTTATCGCTGGCCCGATCGTGAATCGGCACTGACACTGGACGTGGCAGAGATACAAGGGAAGGGACTGCACCTGCAGCTGGATGGCAAAATGCAGAGTGAAACCGTTTACGTGCTGTCGCTGACGGCGGGTGAGCGGCCCGACGGTTTTCTCGGCCGCCTGCTTCAGTTACCCGAGGGTGAGGCGCTGGACGCTGATGGCCGATTCCTGTTGGAGCTCACCGGGGAAAACCAGTTGAAGGTGGATGTGGAGCGATTCTCCCTGCCATTGGTCGATCACCGTTTTGGCCTTTCCGGGGGCGCAGACGTGGCACTGTCGCCATGGGGTGTCACCACCGACGAACTCTCTCTCACGGTTGACGAAACCCGTCACAGCATCCGCGGCACGATTGATAGTGAGGCCGTGGATTTGAACGTGCAGCTTAATCGTCTGCCGGTGGCGATATCCCAGCCTTGGCAGGATTTCCTGCAGGGAGGTTGGGTCTCCGCGGATCTGGCGGTCAAGGGGCCGCTCAGGCTACCGAATGCGGACGGCACGCTGGAATTACGGTCCAGCTACCAGCAGCAGCCGGTGCATCTCACCAGTGAGGTGGAGACGGTTGAAGATGTTATTTACATTCGCACCGCGCATCTGGCGTTTGTCGAAGCGGAACTCGACGCCAGTGGCAGCGTGGATATCGGTGGCGAGTCCATTGATCTAGAGGGGGTCATTGAGCAACTGCCGGTGGCGGAGATCCGTCGAATCCTGGCCGCATTGAAAGAAACACGCGACGTTGAAATTCCCCCCGAGCTGGACGGCACCATCAAACGCTTGAAGCTAACGGCGAACGGTCCCTGGACCAACCCGCAGCTTACTGTGGAGCTTGACAGTGCAGTGCAATACAAGGAGTTGGACGCGTCTTTACAGGGGCTAGCGACCGGTGACCTGAAAAAAATCGCCATCAGCGACCTGCTGCTGGAGGGCGACGGCATCCGGGCCGGGGGCAGCGGCGAAGTCAACCTCGAGGACAAGGCGTTGCAGTTCCAGCTGGATGTGGCCGCGCGCGGTTTACAGCCAGCGGAGCGGTTCGGGCTGCCGGTGGACCCGGGCACCGAGGTGGACCTGGATGCCGTGGTATCCATTGCCGGGCCCTTTAGTAACCCGAAAATGTCGGCGCGCCTTTCTTCGGACGGCCAGTACCGCGAATATCGCTACCGCCTGCGCGGCGGTGCCGCGGGCAATGCCGAGAAACTGACGTTCGATCGACTGCGCCTGGATCTCTATTCAGGCGCTGCCGCGCCTTCCAGTGAAAATGGCGCCCATTCCCTGATGCCGGATCAGGTAACGGATCCGGGACAGGACTACCCCCTGCTGCAATCCCGCGAGCATGTCAACGGCACCGCCGCGCTCGCTGCCGACTCTGAGCTGGCGCGCCAGCGCGGCAATGCCTGGCTCGAGCTCAATGGCGTCGTGGAGCCGAAAGCACAGCGCGCGAATGGCAGTGTCGCCGGGCGCAACATCCCGCTTGGATTGGCCGAGCTTGCCGGCGTGCAACTGCCTCTGTCCCTGCGCGGCGAGTTGAGTATTGACGGTCAATTTTCAGGTCCGTTTTCCTCACCCGAGGCCACCGCCAATATCCTCGGGCTCGGCGAGTTTCGCGGCGAGCCCTGGCATATTCAGGGAGATGTCAGTTACGGCAAGGCGCAAATAATGCTTTCAGAGGTGAGGTTGCTGTGGGCCGGGCGCAACCAGCTGACCGCCGATGGCAGCCTCAGCCAGCAGGCGATGGACCTGGAAGTACGTGCTCAGGCAGTACTGATGGACTTTGAGGAGTGGATACGCGCGGATATTGCCGATAGTGGTGAGCTGTCCCTGTGGGCGACTGCCAGGGGGACACCAAAAAAACCGGATCTTGCGGGTGAACTCAAAATCAGTGGTCGCGCACCGGCGCTGCGGGATGATGCACTGGTGGAGTCGCCGCTCACCCTGTTACTGGAATGGCAGACGCAGTCGGGCAACCTGAACATGAACCTCGATGCGAGCCACGGTAACCGCAAGGCAGCCAACGCCAGCGCCACGCTGGCCATTGCGCCGATTCTTGATCAGCTATTCCGCGAAAAGCCGGAGGGGGAATCGCCACCACTGCCAGTTGATTTGCGTGCCAGTGGCCAGGCGGACCTGGCAGCCCTGGGTGCTTTCTTCGACCCGGAAATCCACACCATGCGTGGGCAGCTGGATTTCAATCTCACCGCCGATGGCACCAGCGCCGCACCCAATGCCCGTGGCAAGATCAACCTGCGTGACGGTTACTACGAGCACCGCCCGAGTAATACGCGCCTGCGTAAAATCGTGTTTGTAGCGGAACTCACCCCGGAGGCCTGGCGGATAGTGGAGGCGAGCGCACGCGACGCCGATCGCGGGCGCGTGGACCTCCAGGGTGCGGTCCGATTCAGTGCGCCGGAACCGCCCGCCCTGAATTTTTCTGTTACGGCACGCAATGCCCACCTGCTCAATATGCCCGGCGCCAAGGGTGCCTTTAGTGGTGAGCTGCGGTTGACCGGCACTACCGAAGACGCGCTGTTGGCGGGCACCCTCAACCTGCGCCCACTGGCGGTGCAGGTGGAGCATTTTATCGGTAGCAGCGTACCTGAGATAGATGTGGTTGAAGTGGAGGTGTATGGCGGGGAAAGCGACCAGGGACCCTCGTTGATGGAAAACATCGCGCTGCAACTGAAGGTGGTGCTGGACCAGCAATCCTTTGTTCGCGGGCTTGGCCTGGATTCCGAGCTCAAGGGCAATATTGATATCGCCGGTACCGCCGCGGATCCACAGGCGTCTGGCACTTTGAACATTGTGCGCGGCAAGTTCGACCTCCTGGGCAAAAAGTTCGAACTCCAGGAAGGGCAGGTTCAGTTCGAAAACAATGTCGCCGCCCTCTACGTGAAAGGAGTACATACCTATCCCGAGGGCGAGATCACCGCGGAGATTTCCGGCACCACCGATGACCCGAAGATCGAATTCAGCTCCAATCCCGCAGCGGCCCAGGATGAAATCTTCGCCCAGCTGCTGTTTGGCAAGTCTCTCACGGATATTTCTCCGTTACAGGCTGTGCGCCTGGTGGGTGTGGTTCGCTCCTTGCAGACCGGTAACGCCGGTTTCGACCCCCTGGCCAGTACCCGTGATCTGGTGGGGCTGGATACGCTGGATTTCGAATCCGAGGCCACGGATGAGGGGGACCAGTACTCACTCAGCCTCGGTAAATACATCACCAGCCGTATCTATCTCGAGCTTCAGCGCAGTACGGACCCACTAAACCCATGGCAGGCAGAGATGCAGATTGAGCTGCGTAAAAATCTGCGCCTTGATATCAAATCGTCCGATAACAACGAAAGCGGTGCCGGAAGTGTGGAACTGCAGTGGAAGAAGGATTACTGAGCAACTATAAAAATTGAATCTAATTAAAAACGATGGGAGAAAACGAAATGGAATATTCACTCGTTGTACTGGCCGCCGGATACTCCCATCGTTTTGGCAGTGACAAACGTCTCGCCAGCATTCAGGGCGAACCGATGCTGTTGCGTACCCTGCAGACCGTACTGGAAGCCTCTGCTGAGGTGAGAGACTCCGCGGTGCAGGTGATCCTGCGTGCTCGCGACCCGGTTATGGCCAATGGTCTCAAAAAAATGCCGGTTCAGGTGTTACACGCACCGGTGTGGCCAGTCAGTATGGGGGCAAGTCTCGCCTTTGCCGTTGAGAGCCTGCAGCGCGCCGGCGCCAACCCCAAGACTGTTCTGGTATGCATGGGCGACATGCCTTTCGTCGAGCCGGAAACTCTGGTTGCTATCCTCCGGGCCGCCCGCGAAGATCGCATTCACGTTCCGGTTTGTGCCGGTACCCGTGGCTACCCGATCGCGATCGGCCGCAAATACCTCTCCGCCCTGTCCCGCCTGCGCAACACCAGCATGGAAAAGGTGTTGCGAATTTTTGACGATGCCGTAGTGGATGTTGAAGTAAACGACCCCGCAATCAACTGTGACATCAATCGCCCGGACGATTTCCACGCAGCAGTGCGGCAGGATCTGTTCGGTAAAATTTTTGCATCTCCCGATAAAGTCGAGGGTGAGCTGCTTCCATCGCCAACGGAATAATAAAATAGGCCTCTGTGGCTACTGCAAAAAACTCCGCCGGGGACTGGGCCCCGTAGGTATCCAGCACGGAACCAGACTGGGTCGAAGGTGCTACAAGCGCTTCCCGCTCGACTGACTGTGCCATTGTATGTAGCTCATGGAGGCGCTGGCGCAATTGGGCAAATGCCTCTTGCATCACCGGCGCCCAGGTCTTGCTATCGGCGCTGCGTTCAAAGGGCGGGCGCCCATCCACGTGGCCATCCTCCTCATCCAGCTTGTGCGCGAACTCGTGAATCGCCACATTGTGTCCCTGTTCCGGATGCGCCAGCCCTTGTTGAAGATCATCCCATGACAGTACCACCGGCCCGCGGTAATGGGCTTCGCCGGCGCGCGCACTCAGGTGTGTGGACCGCACGTGGCCCTGGTGGCGGGTCTCTTCCGCCACGTAGGCATCCGGGTAGACCAGAATGGTACGTAGCGCCGGATAGCAGTTGTTGTCTCGCTCCAGTAGCAGCAGGCAGGCGTGGGCGGCGATCACCACGCGCATATCCTCGGTCACCTCAAGCCCATCGCACCCTACAAACTCCTTGTCGCGTAAAAACAGGCTGACGTTCTGCTGCAGTTCCTGTTGCCTGGCGATGGGCAGCTCAGGATAGAGTGCCAGCCGGCTGCGCAAAATCGCTTCCTGTCTGGCGCTTAGCGGTCGCGAGCGAAGATAGCCGCGGCGCAAACGCTGCCACGCCATAGGCACCACCCAGATCAAAACCGCAAACACAATGACCGCTAAAAATGTCGTCAAACCCAGGCTCCCTGCGCGCTGATTCTGCGCCAGTATATCTTCTGCGCATGTACATCTCACAAGCATGAATATTGACCTCTGGTGATATTCTGCGACCATGTCCGCCGCGCGCAAGCACGCGCCAGGAAAGCAACCACGATAAGAAGTAATAAGTAAAAAGGCAGGATTGTCAGGGTATGGATACAGCGTATGTGGGTTCGCCAGTTGCACGGGCCAGTCAACCAACTCGTACGGAACCACTAGCTGCGGGCGACTTTATGCTGGTTCCCCACGGCTATGGCACCGACGCCAGTACACAGGTCTGGGTAGGCTCGCATAACGTTCAGGTACTGGATCGCTTATGGTTGCGCTGTGAGCCGGTTCCGGCTGCTGATGGCGCCATGGCGCCCGCCTATGAGTCCAGCTGCCGGGATATTCCCCTGCGCCTGGATCGCCAGGCTGAAGGGCTTAACTTTGCCTTTTTATCCATACCCACGGTACCCGGTTGCCGCTACCGTTTGACGCTCTGGCAGTGGGACCGGGGCGAAGCTGTTGTGCGGGCGCGGGCGGAGTGCCGTGGCAAGCCCGACGGATTACGGAATCGCTTCAACCTCTGGTACGGAACCTGTTTTTATCGCCACGGGGATAATGGCGCACTCGCGGAAGCATTTTCTGGCCTGCCTGAGGACTACCGCCCGGATGTTTCCTTTCTCGGTGGCGACCAGGTTTATCTGGATACAGCGTTTTCCAATCGGGGATTTGTCTTTACCCCGGGTTTCAGCACCGCCAACTTTTCCCCGCTGGCCCTCCGTCCGGCGGCCAGTATCCGTCAGCGCCTGAACAGAATTTTTACCCGCGAGTATCAAGCGAACTGGGGCGGTGGCCTGCGCGAATTATTGAGCTACGGAAACCACTATTTTCTCGCCGGCGACCATGAGTTCTGGAATGATTACCCCAATCCTCCCGGCTTTCTGCCAGCGCTCTGGTCCGGAAAAGTCCGCCGTATCTGGGCGGAGTGTGCCCGGACACTGTTCAATGCCTATCAGCTACCGCACGGAAATGCCGCTTGCGCGTTCGAAGTTGGGGAAGACCTGAGCTTCTTTGTGCTCGATACGAGGCTACAGCGTGGCCGGGGAACAGATGGCCAGTTTACCGACCCCGCTACCTTGCGGCGGCTGGAGGACTGGCTGACGGGGTTGACGGGCCCGGGAGTGCTGGTGCTGCCGGCCCCGATATTGACGCCCTGGCAATTCCGGGGTGCGGGAATCGGCCGCGCGCTGATGGTAAAACTGGGGTTCGGCGATCATTCGCTGGCGGACACCGGGCAGTACGAGGCCCTGGTGCGTGCGCTGAATGCCTGTCCCCAGGATGTGCTGATTATGGCCGGTGATGTGCACTTCAGCCGTCTTGCCCGCTTCGAACTGAATGGCAAGCAGGTCGTGGAGGTTGTCTCTTCACCGCTGTCCTGCCTGCCCAGTGCCGCGGCGGTAGCGGATCAGCGGCCGAATGTTTTCCCGGACAGGCCGGCAGACGGTATCCGTGCGGAGGTGGAATACCTCAAGGCTGGCACGACGCGTGCACACAAACGGGCAGAGATCAGCAATAACAACTTTGTCACCCTGAGCTTTACCCGGGCCGATGCCGGCGTTCGTGTGGAGGTCGTGTGCTGGAACATTAGTGCGCGAAATGAGCGGGGCGAGCCGGTCGTCGACTGGGATAGCCGAGAATTGCTTTTGCGGGCACACAATAACGAAAAATCATCATGACCAGACAAGTATTTATACTGCTCGGCCCGATTTTGGCGGCCGTATTTTATTTTCTGCTGAAAGCGGTGGGGATGTCCTATTTGCCGGCGGTAACCGCGGCGATAACCCTGCTCACTGTGATCTGGTGGATCACCGAAGCGCTACCCATTCCCGCGACATCCATCGTACCGTTTGTGTTGCTGCCATTGTTTGGGGTGGCGGACCACAAGCTGGTGGCGTCCTCTCTCGGAAGTCATGTCATCCTGCTGTTGATGGGCGCTTTCATGTTGTCGAAAGCCCTTGAAAAAAGCGGCGCGCATGAGCGCCTGGCGCTCTATATGCTCAAGCTGGTGGGTATCTCCAGCGGCCGGCGGTTGGTGCTTGGGTTCATGCTGGCGGCCGGCCTGTTGAGCATGTGGATATCCAATACCGCTACCACGCTGATGATGCTGCCTATTGCCCTGGCAATTCTCGCGCGGGCGGATAACCACCGCCTGACCATTGCATTGATTCTGGGAATTGCCTACGCCGCCAGCCTTGGTGGAGTGGGGAGCCCGCTGGGTACGCCGCCGAATGTCATTTTCATGGGGATCTATGAAGAGGTTACCGGACGAGAATTCAGCTTTCTGAGCTGGATGAAGATCGGGTTGCCGGTGGTACTGGTCACGCTGCCCATTATGGCACTGTGGCTGACGCGGGGTATTAAGCTGGAGAAAGCGCTCGAACCGCCCGTGGTAGGCGCTTGGCGGGCGGAGGAGGTGCGCACGCTGCTGGTATTCGGGGTGGCCATCCTGTTCTGGGTAACCCGCAATGAACCGTTCGGCGGCTGGAGTGACCTGCTGGGTGTCTCCGATGCTGGCGACAGCACCGTCGCACTGGGTGCCGTGGTGCTGATGTTTCTGGTTCCCAATGGCAAGGGTGGTCGTCTGCTGGACTGGGCAACCGCCGAGAGTATTCCCTGGGGGATGCTGTTGCTGTTTGCCGGCGGTATCGCCATTGCCAAGGGATTCACCGCGT
Organism: Microbulbifer hydrolyticus; assembly: GCF_009931115.1. NCBI lineage: Bacteria > Pseudomonadati > Pseudomonadota > Gammaproteobacteria > Cellvibrionales > Microbulbiferaceae > Microbulbifer > Microbulbifer hydrolyticus. The sequence continues at coordinate 1,358,709 of NZ_CP047491.1, forward strand.
CGGGGCTCAGCGAAATGATGGGGCAGGGGCTCAATTTCCTTACTGCGATGCCGCTGTGGCTGATGCTCATACTGCTGTGTCTGTCGGTCACATTCCTCACGGAAATCACCAGCAATACCGCCACCGCCACGCTGTTGATGCCGATTCTCGCGGTCGTCGCGACCAGTGCCGGCTTTGACCCCATGGTGTTGATGATCCCGGCGGCGATGTGTGCCAGTTGTGCCTTTATGCTGCCCGTTGCCACGGCGCCGAATGCCATTGCGTATGGTACCGGGAAGGTACGGATTCAGGAGATGGTCCGTGAGGGGGCGGTGTTGAGTGTGCTGGCATCTCTGATCATTGCAGGTGTCTGCTGGGTGATGCTGGTTTAGCGCGACAGTACGCAAGTTTTTTATACTGTGCAGCGGATTTTTTGCGCGTTTTTTTTCTGTATATCTTGGCGCCGACCGGTCATTGTTCGGCACAATTTAAGTGGACGCTAAATGGTTGATCTGGCCCGATGAATTGGGTTTCCTAGGCGGTTTCGGATCAACCTGGAAGGCACACTTAATAATGAGAAAACTATCCATACTGGCTGTGGCTGGCGTACTGGCCGCTTGCTCGGGCGAATCTCCGGAGGCACCCCAAACGATGAGTACCGCCGAGGCAGAAACTCATAGCGCGGTTACCGAGTCGTCTGCGCTGATTTACCCTCAGACCCGAAAAGACGACGTTGTCGACAGCTACTTCGGCACTCAGGTGGCTGACCCTTACCGCTGGCTGGAAGACGACCGCAGCGAAGAAACCGAGGCCTGGGTCAAGGCGCAGAACCAGGTTACCTTCAGCTACCTGGAGCAGATTCCTTACCGCGACAGTCTGAAAGAGCGCCTGGAAACCCTGTGGAACTACGAAAAAGTGGGTTCTCCGTTCAAAGAGGGTGGCTACACCTATTTCTACCGCAATGACGGCCTGCAGAATCAGTATGTGGTGTGGCGCAAGAAAGGGGATGGTGAAGCGGAAGTTTTCCTCGACCCCAACACCTTCAGTGTGGACGGTACCACTTCCCTGTCGACCCTGAAATTCTCCAAAGACGGTTCCATTGCCGCGTACTCTGTTTCTGAGGGTGGCAGTGACTGGCGCAAAATTTACATTATCGATGCCGAAACCAAAGAAGTGCTGGAGGAGCCGCTGGTTGATGTGAAGTTCTCGGGCATCTCCTGGAAAGGCAATGAAGGTTTCTACTACTCCAGCTACGACAAGCCCGAGGGCAGTGAGCTTTCGGCCAAGACCGACCAGCACAAGTTGTACTACCACAAACTGGGACAGGCGCAGGCCGAAGACGCGCTGGTATTTGGTGGTAACGATGAGCAGAAGCGCCGCTACGTCTCCGGTTATGTGACCGAAGATGACCGCTATCTGGTTATTTCCGGATCCGTCTCCACTTCCGGCAATGACCTGTTTATCCGCGATCTGAGTGTGGCCGATGCGCCGCTGGTGCCTGTATTGACCGACTTCGATTCCGATACCTACGTGATTGAGAACCAGGGCAGCAAACTGTTCCTGGTCACCAACCGGGATGCGCCGAATAAAAAGATCGTTACCGTCGATGCCGCCAAGCCTGCACCGGAAAACTGGCAGGACTTTATTCCGGAAACCGACAACGTACTAACCGCGTCCACCGGTGGTGGCTACTTCTTCGCGGAATACATGGTGGACGCGCTGTCGCGTGTGTACCAGTACGACTACAACGGTAAGCGCGTGCGCGAAATTGCACTGCCGGGCCCGGGTAGCGTTTCTTCACCCAGTGGTAAGCGCGAGGATAAAACCCTCTATTACTCCTTCACCAACTACAAAACCCCGTCCACCATTTTTGCCTTTGATGTGGAAAAGGGGGTATCCGATATCTACCGTGAATCCGGTGCCAAGTTTGACCCTGCCGGCTACGAGTCCAAGCAGGTATTCTTCACCTCCAAAGATGGCACCAAGGTGCCGATGATGATTACCTACAAGAAAGGCCTGGAACTGAATGGCAAGAACCCCACCATTCTCTATGGTTACGGCGGCTTCAACGTCAGCCTGACACCGTCGTTCAGTATTGCCAATGCGGTGTGGCTGGAACTGGGCGGGGTATACGCAGTTCCAAATCTGCGCGGTGGCGGTGAGTACGGCAAGCGCTGGCACAATGCGGGCACCAAACTGCAGAAGCAGAACGTGTTCGATGACTTTATCGCGGCCGGTGAATATCTGATCGAGCAGGGATACACCTCCAGCGATTACCTGGCGATTCGCGGCGGTTCCAATGGCGGCCTGCTGGTGGGTGCGGTAATGACCCAGCGCCCGGACCTGGTTAAAGTGGCCTTGCCCGCTGTCGGCGTGATGGACATGCTGCGTTACCATACCTTTACCGCCGGTGCCGGCTGGGCATACGACTACGGTACTGCCGAGCAGAGCGAGGAAATGTTTGAGTACCTGAAAGGTTATTCGCCGGTACATAATGTGAAAACTGGTGTGAACTACCCAGCGACACTGGTCACAACTGCGGATCACGACGACCGCGTGGTGCCGGCACACTCGTTCAAATTTGCCGCCGAGCTGCAGGACAAGCAGCAGGGTGTGGCGCCGACGCTGATTCGTATCGAGACCAATGCCGGCCACGGTGCGGGCACGCCGGTGTCCAAAACCATCGAACAGTACGCGGATATCTTTGGGTTTACCCTGTTTAATATGGGGGTCACTGAGCTGCCCGGCAGCTGAATCCTCAGACAGTGAATGATTCACGCAAAACCCGGCAACCGCCGGGTTTTGTCATTTTTACGGCACCACTCTTTGGCAGAATGGAGCGCGGGGTACCTCTCAACCCCTGATTCGACTTATGATGCGGAGTCAACCCAGATCATGCCCAGAATGACGACTGCGCTTGGCGCAGAAAGCAGGCCCATGCCATTACAGATTCAACTCAGCGCACGTCCTTCGGTATTGCCGCTCTATTTTCGCGCCCTCACCGCGCGTAAGCCGGGACAGTTGACCGGCGGCAGTGAGGCGGTGCTCGCCACCGTCAGCCTGCAAAAGCAGAGACTGGATACCGGACACCTCCGGGACTACCGGGCTGTTTGCGGTTTTGAGTCCGGGGCCTCTGTGCCGGCGACCTATCCATTTGTTCTCGCCATGCCCTTGCAGTTGAACCTGCTGGTGTCGGAGGCGTTTCCATTTCCGGTATTGGGGGTGGTACATGTGCGCAATCGCATCCGTCAGTTCCGGCGACTGGCCGAGCACGAGCTGCTGGATATACAGTGCGAGCTGATGGCGCCGGTGGCGGTAAAGCGGGGCTATGAGTTTGACCTGGTGACCCGGGTACATGTGGCCGGCGAACTGGTATGGGAGTGCATGAGTACGCTGTTGAGCCGATCGAAACAGCAGCGCAAACCAGACGAAGTGGCCAACCGTCGTCGGCGAAACCTTGAGGCTGTTGAAGTGGCGGAGGGCCATTCGCTGAAGTGGCATCTGCCCGCGGATACAGGGCGACGCTATGCACGGGTTTCCGGCGACCGCAACCCGATCCATCTTTTCGCCTCCACGGCGAAGCTGTTTGGTTTCCCTCGCGCAATCGCGCACGGTATGTGGCTGAAGGCGCATTGCCTGGCGTCACTGGAGGCCGCAGTGGCCGATACCTCGCTGTGGGATAGCGTCGATTTCAGCGTCGAGTTCAAAAAGCCGGTGTTGCTGCCATCTTCGGTCACATTGCAGTATATGCGGGTGGAGTCGGGCCTGCGGTTTAGCCTGGTGGACGCGCATGGAAAGCGGGCGCATTTGTGCGGTCGAATCGAGCAGATCTGATTTTCCCGCTGGATGTGGTTCGGTCGTTCTGGTCCGGTCCGATGGCGGCCCGGAATATTGGCCTAGGTATTAAGGAGAGGGTGTGGATTCGCAGATTCTGCAGCTGGCGGAAAGCCTTGGTGAGAAACTTCAGCGTCTAGGGTGGAAGGTGACCGCCGCGGAGTCCTGCACTGGCGGCGCCATTGCGGCAGCGATTACCTCTGCCGCGGGCGCTTCCGCCTGGTTCGAAGGTTCCGTGGTGTCTTACGCGGATCGTATCAAGCGCGATTTCCTCGGCGTTGACCGGAAAGACCTTGAGGAGTTTGGTGCGGTCAGCGAGGCTGTAGTGCGGCAGATGGCAGTCGGCGTGCTCAACCGGCTGGACGCGAACCTCGCGGTGGCAGTGAGTGGCATCGCGGGGCCAGATGGCGGTAGCGAAGAAAAACCTGTCGGCACGGTATGGATTGGTTGGGCCCACGGTGAGGGGCAGGAACCTGTCCAGGCCGATGCGCGCCTGTTGCACTTTGAAGGAAACCGTGCCCAGATCCAGTCCCAGACGGTGATCGAAGCCCTCAGGGGAATGCTCGAAATTGCCGAGTTACACTGCAAGCGCTGATCGCAATCGCTGAATGGCGTGCTTCCCGGATCGGGTCGCAGAGGCCCCCCGCGGGTGGCGACCATCAATTCCGGATTACTGGTTGCTTATACAGTAATTTTTCTCTAAGCTCCCTCCCATAAGCAAACTTCAAGTACATGGGAAGGGTCATGGATTCCAACAAAGACAAGGCTTTACAGGCGGCGCTGTCACAGATCGAGCGTCAGTTCGGCAAGGGCACCGTCATGCGCATGGGGGATAAAGAGCGTGTGCGTATCCCCGCGATCTCCACCGGCTCCCTGGGCCTGGATGTGGCGCTGGGTATTGGCGGTCTGCCCCGCGGGCGTATTGTTGAGATCTACGGTCCGGAATCCTCCGGTAAAACCACCCTGACCCTTCAGGTTATCGCGGAGGCCCAGCGCAAGGGCGGCACCTGTGCCTTTGTGGACGCGGAGCACGCACTGGACCCGATTTACGCCGAGAAGCTCGGCGTAAATGTTGATGAACTGATTGTGTCCCAGCCGGATACCGGTGAGCAGGCACTGGAAGTGGCCGATATGCTGGTGCGCTCCGGTGCCGTGGATGTGCTGGTTGTGGACTCCGTGGCGGCACTGACGCCGCGTGCGGAGATTGAAGGCGAGATGGGCGATTCCCACGTGGGCCTGCAGGCCCGCCTGATGTCCCAGGCGCTGCGCAAGCTGACCGGTAACATCAAGAACACCAACACCCTCTGCGTATTCATCAACCAGATCCGTATGAAGATCGGCGTGATGTTTGGTTCGCCCGAAACCACCACCGGCGGTAACGCGCTGAAGTTCTACTCCTCCGTACGCCTGGATATCCGTCGTATCGGCGCGGTGAAAGAGGGTGACGAAGTGGTTGGTAACGAAACGCGTGTCAAGGTCGTCAAGAACAAGGTGGCGCCGCCGTTCAAACAGACCGAATTCCAGATCCTGTACGGTGAAGGCATCAATATGCTGGGTGAAATCATCGACTACGGCGTGAAGATGGGGCTGGTGGACAAAGCCGGAGCCTGGTACAGCTACAAGGGCGACAAGATCGGCCAGGGCAAGGCCAACGCGGTCAAGTTCCTGAAGGAAAATACCGATATCCGCAACGACATTGAGTCCCAGCTGCGGGCCCAGCTTCTGGGTGATGTGACGGACGCAAAGCCGGACGCACAGCCGGAAGCGCTGGAAGCTGCGGAAGACTGATCTTGTCTTTTCCCGACGATAACTCCGGTGGCCAGCCCTCCTGGCTGCCGGATATTTCTGAACCCGATTCCCTAGATACTCCCCACTCCCCCGATACTCACAAAACCGCCGGCTCCGCCGAAGTCTCGCGGGAATCCGCTGACGCGTTCCAGGCCCTGTTCAACAGCGCACTGGAGCTACTATCTCGCCGCGAGCACTCCTGCCACGAGCTGCGCCAGAAACTGGGCAAAAAGTACCCGCTTGGTGATTTTGACGCTCTGTTGCTGAGGCTGCAGGAGCTTAATTACCAGTCTGACCAGCGCTTTGCGGAAGTATTTTGCCGTTCCCGTGTCCAGCGCGGGCAGGGGCCGCTGAGGATTCGTCAGGAGCTGCAGTTACGGGGGATTCATTCGTCGCTGGCCCAGGCGGCGATGGACCAGTTACAGGAGGATGTGGACTGGTTCGAGCTGGCGCTGGAGCAATTGCAGCGCAAGTTCCGGCGCCCAATCGACCCCTCCCTCGAGCGACAGCAGGAGATGAAAGAGCGCGCCCGCCGGCAACGCTACCTTGCCTACCGTGGTTTTCTCAGCGATGCCATTCAGTACGCAATCGCCGAGCTGGATGCCGCTGGCGACTCCGGACACGGGGCTGAGACGGGGTTGTAGGGAGCGTATATACTGGCTGGAGAGTAAACGGTCTACACAATCAATAATGAAAAGTGAGCCGCGATGATTCTCTCTATTGACCAGGGTACAACGGGTACCACGGCGTTTGTCTTTGATGCTGACGGCCAGCTGCGCGGCCGCAGTTATTCCGAATTCCCCCAGTATTATCCGCGTCCCGGTTGGGTCGAACACGACGCCGAGGAAATCTGGCAGGTCACGCTCAGGGTCTGTGCCGCGGCCCTTCAGCGCTCAGGTGTGGATGCGCGTGAGCTGACGGCACTGGGGATCACCAATCAGCGGGAAACCACCATTCTGTGGGATCGCCACACTGGCGAGCCGGTGCATCGCGCCATCGTCTGGCAGTGCCGGCGTTCCGCCGAAATCTGCAGTGAGTTACGGGAGGCTGGTGCCGAGTCCATGGTGCGGGCCAAAACCGGGCTGTTGCTGGATGCCTACTTTTCCGCCAGCAAGCTGCGCTGGATTTTCCAGCACTCGCCCGACCTGTATCGCCGTGCGGTGGCAGGTGAGCTCTGCTTCGGCACGGTCGACAGCTGGCTGATCTGGCGTCTCACCGGTGGCCGGTCCCATCTTACCGATCACACCAACGCCAGCAGAACCCTGCTCTACGATCTGGACCGCCGCCAGTGGGACAGTGAGTTGCTGAAACTGTTCGGCTGCCCGCCCTCGATCCTTCCGGAAATTCGTCCCTCTGCCGGGATGTTTGCCACCACCGACCCGGCCGCGTTTCTCGGTGCCGAGGTTCCCATCACCGGCGTTGCGGGAGATCAGCAGGCCGCTTTATACGGGCAGGGCTGTGTCGAACCCGGTAGCCTGAAGAACACCTACGGCACCGGATGCTTCATGCTCGCCTGCGCTGGTAACACGCGGCCGCTCGTTCCCGAGGGGCTGCTCACCACCATCGCTTGTGACCTGGCTGGCCAGCCCCAGTTTGCGATCGAGGGATCGGTGTTCAACGGTGGCGCGGCAGTGCAGTGGTTGCGGGATGACCTGGGTGTGATTCAGCAGGCTGCGGAGACCGAGCAGATTGCCCTGGGAATCCCGGATACCCGAGGGGTGTATCTGGTACCGGCCTTCAGTGGCCTCGGCGCGCCGCACTGGGATGCCGGTGCCCGCGGCGCCATATTCGGTCTCACAAGGGGGGCTGGCCGGGCAGAAATTGTGCGGGCAACGCTCGAGTCCATTGCGTACCAGAGTCATGAACTGGCGCAGCTTATGGCTCAGGCCCTGGGTGTGGATCTGAAGTGCCTCAGGGTCGATGGTGGTGCCAGCGCAAACAATTTCCTGATGCAGTTTCAGGCGGATATTTCCCGTCTGCGGGTGGAGCGGCCCCGGCAGATAGAAACCACTGCGGTCGGTGCGGCGCTATTGGCCGGTATCGGCGCGGGGGTTTGGCCGCACGATGACCTTCCGAAGACACTGGTAGATGTCGAGCGGGACTTCCTCCCCCAGATGGGCGAACTGCCGCGTCGGGAGCTTCTGAAAGGGTGGGCGTGCGCAGTGGCGGCTTGTCGCACCTACAGAGGTGGGTAAGTACTGGCGAAAGAGTGGAATTCGTTGTACAAACTAGTGGGTAACAAGCCCGCAATACTCCGATAACATCGGAGTGGCAGAATCCTCGAATAATGATAAGAAGCAGGAGAGTGCCATGTATTTTGAGTCCCGTGATATCCGGCTGCACTACCGGCGCTGGTGGGTTGAAAATGCCCTTGGCGTAGTGGTTGTTTCCCATGGGCTGGGCGAGCACAGCGGCCGCTACCGCTTGCTGGCTCGATATCTCAATGCCCACGGCTACAGCGTATACGCGCTGGACCATTTCGGACACGGGCAATCCCCCGGGCGCCGCGGCGATATCGAAGAATTCACCCTTTACTCCACAGACCTGAGTCACTTTATCCATCTCGCGCGCCATGAAAACCCGGGGCAGTCGATTCACCTGCTCGGGCATAGTATGGGAGGCGTAATTGCCTGCGATGCACTGGTCTCCGCGGGAAGCGAGCCGCTGGTCGACAGTCTGGTGCTGTCTGCTCCAGCGTTCACGGGCGGTAATGAGCCGGGGGTGGTGGAAGTCGGGCTGATTCGTCTGCTGGCGCGGATCGCCCCGGGGTTACCCCTCTCCAATCGCCTGGATAGCCGATGGATCAGCCGCGACCCGGAAGTGGTTGAGGCATATCGTGCCGACGACCTGGTGCACGACCGGGTGACGCCGCGCTGGTTTCTCGGCTACCGGAAAGTGCGCGACCGGTTGCTGGCGCATCCGGAGGCAATACAAACCCCATGCCTGACCCTGCTCCCGGAGGCCGATTATCTGGTGGACCCTGACGTCAGCCGTGCGTGGCATGAGAGTTTGGAAGGGAGCGGCCACTGTCTGTGCACCTTCGCCGGCGCTTACCATGAGGTATTCAATGACCCGGATTTGGCGGAGCAGGCCATGGAATCGCTGCTTGAGCATTTGACCGAACACTCAGCCCCTTCCACTCAGGGCGTCCTGCCAGAACAGCTGCGTGCCGGTGCCTGAGCACCGGTCCCCCTCCTGATCGCACGATTTCGCGACGGCCGGAATTCTTCCGTCGACCGTGAAAACCCCAGAAAAGCGTTGTACCATACGCGGTCATTTTTGACCCGCAGCCCAGTAGTTCCGGGGTGTGGGCTTATGCAGAGTGAATCATGGACAAAAAACTACTGAGTTTGCTGGTCTGTCCGGTCAGCAAGGCGCCGCTGGAATATCACGAAGAAACCCAGGAACTGGTGTGCAAGGCCAGCGGCCTGGCATATCCCGTGCGGGACGGGATCCCGGTAATGCTGGAATCCGAGGCGCGGACGCTTACCGTCGACGAAAAGCTTGAAAAGTAGCCCGGGCTCAATGGGTGAAATCTGAATTCAGGGCGCGCAAGGAGGTGCCGTATGGGAGAAAGCAGTGTTTTCAGCCGGATCATTTCGGGAGAGCTGCCGGCCCGGCGCCTCTACGAAGATGACCAGTGCATTGTCATCGAAGACCGTGCACCGCAGGCGCCGACACATCTGCTGATTATTCCCCGCAAACCCCTGGTCAGCCTGGTGGACGCGGAGCCGGACGATGCGCCTCTGTTGGGGCACCTGATGTGGGTGGCTTCGACCATTGCGCGGCGTCTGGGGCTTGAAAAGGGGTTCCGCCTGGTGATCAACAACGGCCGCGAAGCGGGGCAAACCGTATTTCATCTGCATATCCATTTACTGGCCCAGCGCGAAATGCCTGAGGCCGGCCTTGCCGACGACCTGCAGGGCTGAAAACTGGTGGCGCAACCGATGCGCCGGTACAAACTTTACTGACGATGTGGAAGTTGGCTGAATGAAGAGCGCACAGATTCGCGAAGCATTTCTTAATTATTTTGCCGAGCAGGGGCACACCCGTGTTGCCTCCAGCTCCCTGGTGCCGGGGAACGATCCCACGCTGTTGTTCACCAACGCCGGTATGGTGCAGTTCAAGGACACCTTTCTGGGGCAGGAGTCTCGCCCTTACCTGCGCGCGACCAGCTCCCAGCGTTGTGTGCGTGCCGGGGGCAAACACAACGACCTGGAAAATGTCGGCTACACCGCTCGCCACCATACCTTTTTCGAAATGCTGGGTAACTTCAGCTTCGGCGATTACTTCAAGCGGGAGGCTATCCAGTTTGCCTGGCAGTTCCTGACCGAGGTGCTGGGACTGCCGCAAGAGCGCCTGTGGGTCACCGTGCATATTAGCGATGACGAGGCTGCGGACATCTGGCTGAAGGAAATCGGGGTCAGTGCAGACCGCTTCTCCCGGCTGGATGAGGACAACTTCTGGCAGATGGGGGATACCGGTCCCTGTGGGCCGAGCTCCGAGATTTTCTACGACCACGGTGAAGACGTTCCGGGCGGTCCTCCCGGCTCCGAGAACGATGACCTCGATCGCTATATCGAGATCTGGAACCTGGTATTCATGCAGTTTGAGCGCTCCGCGGACGGTGAGTTGCACCCTCTGCCCAAGCCTTCAGTAGATACCGGTATGGGGCTGGAACGTATTGCCGCGGTAATGCAGGGCGTGCACTCCAACTACGAGATTGATCTGTTCCAGGCACTGCTCAAGGCCGCCGGCCAGGTCGTCGGCTGCGAAGACACCGAGGAAAAATCTCTGCGGGTGATCGCGGACCATATCCGCTCCTGCTCTTTCCTGATTGCCGATGGCGTCATGCCCTCCAATGAAGGACGAGGGTTCGTACTGCGCCGGATCATTCGCCGCGCGGTGCGTCACGGCCACAAGCTGGGGCACAAGGAAATTTTCTTCTACAAGCTGGTTCCGGCCCTGGTTGAGCAAATGGGAGAGGCCTATCCGGAGCTGCACGAAAAGCAGTCCATCATCGAGGAGGCTCTGCGCAAAGAAGAAGAGCAGTTTGCCAAGACCCTCGATAAGGGGCTGGCACTGCTGGACGATGCGCTGGCTTCTCTGGATGGGACCGAAGTCCCTGGCGAGTTAGTGTTTACTCTCCATGACACCTACGGTTTCCCCACCGACCTGACCCAGGATATCGCCCGTGAGCGGGGGCTCACTCTGGACATGGCGGGCTATGACGAAGCCATGAATGCGCAGCGCGAACGTGCTCGCGCTGCGGGAAAATTCAAGCAGGATTACAGCGACAATATCGAGCTCGAGGGCAGTACGGAGTTTCTCGGGTACGCAAGCACCGAGGCGACCGGTAAAGTCGTCGCCATCGTAAAAGACGGTGAACGGGTGGATACCCTGGAGGAGGGAGAAACTGGTGCTGTGGTGCTGGATCGAACCCCGTTTTATGCAGAGTCTGGCGGCCAGGTTGGTGACAGCGGGTATCTGCAGGCTGGCAGTGGCCGCTTTGAAGTCACCGATTGCGTCAAGCTTGGTGGCCACCACCTGCACCAGGGTAAGGCCCTTTCCGGCAGTCTCACCGTCGGCGATGAAGTCACTGCAGAAGTTGCCGGCGACGTACGCCAGTCCACTGCGCTGAACCACTCCGCGACGCACCTGCTCCACGCCGCGCTGCGTAAAGTGCTCGGTGAGCACGTGACCCAGAAGGGGTCGCTGGTGGATTCAGAGCGCCTGCGTTTTGACTTCTCGCACCCCGAGGCGGTTACCGCCAAGCAGCTGCGTGCCGTCGAGGCGCTGGTGAACAGCCAGATTCGAGCCAACACACCGGTGGAAACCGAAGAGACCGATATCGAGACTGCCAAATCCAAAGGTGCGATGGCGCTGTTCGGTGAAAAGTACGGCGATACCGTGCGGGTACTCTCCATGGGTGAGCGCACCGACACGGGAACCTTCTCTGTAGAACTCTGTGGCGGTACCCATGTCAACCGCACGGGGGATATCGGCTTGCTGCGTATTGTGGGCGAGAGCGGCATCGCCTCTGGACAGCGGCGAATTGAGGCAGTTACAGGTGCCCATGCGCTCGCCCTGTTCGACGAGGCGCAGCAGCGTCTGGATCACGCTGCGGCCATGCTGAAGGCGCGCCCGGATACCCTCGCTGACAAGGTTGAGCAGCTGCTGGCCAATAACCGCAAGCTGGAAAAAGAGGTCGCACAATTGAAAACCCGCCTCGCAAGTGGTGCGGGCGGAGACCTGACAAATCAGGCAGTCGAGGTTGATGGCGTTAAGGTGCTGGCGACTTCGATTGAGGGTGCGGATGCCAAGTCACTGCGCGACGTGGCTGACCAGATGAAAAGCAAGCTCGGCAGCGGCATCGTCCTGCTGGCGGCACCGGCAGATGGGAAGGTTGCCCTTGTTGCGGCAGTGACCAAAGACTTGACCAAGCGCCTGGCGGCGGGTGACCTGATGCGCTTTGCTGCCGGAGAGCTCGGTGGCAAAGGCGGCGGTCGCCCGGATATGGCTCAGGGTGGCGGAACTGACGTTGAATCGCTCCCTGGCGTACTGAAAAGCGTCCCCGACTGGGTGAAAAACAATATCAAGTGAAACCTTTAGCCGAATATGCCGGCAAATCGAGATTTGTCGGCGTTAACCTGGCGAGAATTGTGTGTTTTCAGTTGATTTGCCTTGAATTAGGTGATTTAGTGCGCGACGCGCGCGTCAGTGGCGCGTAATTGGGTAGTAAGGAACACTAGAACGATGAGTTTGTTCGTGCAGAAATACGGCGGCACCTCGGTGGGCTCGATTGAGCGCATTGAGGCGGTGGCTGACAAGGTGGCCGGGTTCAAAGCCCAGGGCCACAGTATGGTTGTGGTTCTCTCTGCGATGAGCGGAGAAACCAACCGCCTGATTGACCTGGCGCGCCAGATCCAGGAGCACCCGGACCCGCGGGAGATGGATGTACTGGTTTCCACCGGGGAGCAGGTTACGATCGCGCTACTGACCATGGCGCTGAAGAAGCGTGGTTATGATGCCTGCTCCTACACGGGGGGGCAGGTAAAGATCCTGACCGACAACGCCCACACCAAAGCGCGTATTCAACGCATTGACGTAGAGCGTATGCGCCGCGACCTGGATACGGGGAAAGTGGTCGTTGTTGCTGGTTTCCAGGGCGTTGATGACGACGGCAACATTACTACCCTCGGCCGCGGCGGTTCCGATACGACCGGCGTTGCGCTGGCGGCGGCGCTGGATGCCACCGAGTGTCAGATTTACACCGACGTGGATGGGGTCTACACCACGGATCCGCGCGTGGTGGACAGTGCTCGTCGTCTTGATCGCATCACCTTTGAGGAGATGCTGGAGATGGCGAGCCTTGGCTCCAAAGTGCTGCAGATCCGGGCGGTAGAGTTTGCCGGAAAGTACAAGGTGCCGCTGCGCGTACTCTCAACGTTTGAAGACGGCAACGGCACACTGATTAGTCTTGATGAGGAAGACAACGAGATGGAACAGCCTGTAGTCTCTGGCATAGCGTTTAACCGCGACGAGGCAAAACTGACAATACGTGGTGTGCCGGACACCCCCGGGGTGGCCTGTCGCATATTGGCCCCGGTTGGCGCGGAAAACATCGAAGTCGATGTGATCGTTCAGAATATCAGTGCGATCGACGGCACAACCGACTTCACGTTCACAGTGCATCGCAACGATCTGAGCAAGGCGCGCGGTGTGCTCGAGCGCGTGGCAGACGAGCTGGGTGCCAGGGAAGTCGTATCCGACGACAAGATTGCCAAGGTTTCCATTGTGGGGGTTGGCATGCGTTCTCACGCGAACGTGGCATCCCGGATGTTCGAGGCGCTGGGTGAAGACAATATCAACATCCAGATGATCACGACCTCTGAAATCAAGATTTCAGTCATTATCGACGAACGTTACCTGGAGCTGGCAGTGCGCGCGCTGCACAGCGCATTTGAGCTGTCTGAAGCCAAGTCAGCGGGAAAGCTATAACCAGAGTGATGGATGCCGCCTTCAATCATAGCGATTCGATTGTCTGGCGTGCGGTGCGACCTATTGAGATTTTCTGCGACTGGACGATACTGAATAAAGTGACGGACAAGATTCCCGGTTTGAAGCGTTCTCGGGTTATTATGACTCAAGGCGCGCGCTAGGGATAACTGGTCGTGCCAAATCACAGGAT